>NZ_JBIMKE010000020.1:0-159169 GCF_043673425.1 Streptomyces sp. M41
CAGCTCCACCACACCGGAGGTCTTCGCCATGATCAAGCCCCACCGGTGTCAACAACGCTCGTGATCAATACACCTAGGCGTCCCGGAGTTTCTTCAGTCGTGCCACGTCCGCCGCGTGGCCTTCCTTCCCGCCGGGCGTCTCGATGATCAGCGGCACGCCCGCGGTGGCCGGGTGGGTCATCAGGGCCCGGAAGGGGTCCTCACCGATGTGACCGGCGCCGATGTTCTCGTGCCGGTCCTTGTGGGCGCCGACGACGTCCTTGGAGTCATTGGCGTGGATCAGCTTCAGCCGGCCCTCGCCGACCGTGTCCACCAGCAGATCCAGCGTCTGGTGCATGCCGGACGGGCCGGTCAGGTCGTGGCCGGCCGCGAAGATGTGGCAGGTGTCCAGGCACACGCCCAGCTTCGGATGGGCGTCCAGGGCCTCGAAGTACGGCCCGAAGTCCCAGGTGCGGGAGCAGAGCGAGGAGCCCTGGCCCGCCGTCGACTCCAGCAGCAGAAACGGGTCGTCGTCCCAGGTCAGCTCGTCCAGCAGCGGCAGCAGGTGCTCCCGCACCTGCTTCAGGGCCACCGAGCGGTCCCGGCCGCCGGTCGCGCTGCCCGTGTGCACGACCACGCCCAGCGCCCCGATCTCCCGGCCACGCCGCAGCGAGTGCCGCAGGGACTCCACCGACTTCTCCACGGTGGCCTCGGTGTGCGAGCCGAAGTTGATCAGGTACGGCGCATGCACGTAAGCCGGGATCGACTCGGCCGCGCACACCGCGCGGAACTCCTCGTCCTGCCGCGGATTCCCGGCGGGCGTGGCCCAGCCGCGCGGGTTGGCGACGAAGACCTGGACGGTCTCGGCCTTGAGGTCATGGGCGTAGCCGAGCCCGACGGAGCTGAGGCCGCCGGCCACCGGGACATGGCCGCCGATCGGGTTGCGGGAGGGGCCCGGGAGGGCGGTGCCGGACTGCTGACTTCTCACCCGTTCAGGGTGTCATGCGGTCGGGCCCGCCCGATCACCGGCCGGTGACGGGGCGGGCCCGGAGCGAACCTGGAGCGAGCCCGGTGCGGGCTTTCTCAGTGGTTGGTGATCGCGATCACCGGATGGTGATGGTGATCGTCGAGCCCTTCGGTGCCCGCTGCCCGCCCTCCACGGACTGCCTCTTGACCGTGTCGCCGAACAGCCCGAGCAGGCCGCGGTCCTCGTCGACCTCGAAGCCGGCGCCTTCCAGCGCTGCCTTGGCGTCGTCGACGCTGTCGCCGACCACGTCCGGGACCTCGATCATCTCCGGGCCCTTGGAGAGCGTCAGCGTCACCGTGTCGCCCTCGGCGGCCTGCTTGCCGTTGGCCGGCGACTGCCGGGCGACCCGGCCCGCGTCGAACTCGGAGTTGACCCGGCCGGCGGCGACCTCGACCTTCAGACCGGCCCCCTCCAGGTCGGACTTCGCCTCGGCCAGGCTCTCGCCGGTGACGTCCGGGATGTCCACCGGGCTGCCCTTGCTGACGCTGAGCGCGACCGGTGAGCCGGAGCGGAGCTTGGTGCCGTTGCCCGGGTCGGAGGAGATCACGAAGCCCTGGGGGATGTCGTCGTTGAACTCCCGGGTCACCCGGCCCGGTTCGAGGCCGCCGTCCTTCAGTACGGTCCGTGCCTTGTCCAGCTTGTAGCCCTGGAGGTCCGGCACCTTCACGGTCTCCGGGCCCAGCGAGACCACCAGACCCACCGAGTCGTTGTGCCGGATGCGGGCGCCCGACTTCGGGTCCGAGGTGATGACGGTGCCGCGCTTGAAGGTGTCGCTGTGGGTGCGCTGCACCTTGCCGATGTCGAGCCCGGCCTTCTCCAGCCGCTCCCGGGCCTGCGCCTCGGTCTTGGACAGCAGCGGCGGGACCTCGGTGAACTGGCCGGAGTTGATGTACCAGATGCCGACGCCGAGGCCGAGGACCAGCAGGACGGCGGCCACGACGACCAGCGGGCCGCGCGGCCGGCGCGAGGTACCCGACCGGCGGGGCCCGGGCGGTGGGGGCGGCGGGGTCTCCAGCCGGCTGGTCCGGTTGAAGACGGCCTCGGACTCCGGCTCGTCCCCGTTCACGGGCAGCGGACGCTGGATCGTGAGCGCGCGCGGGATCACGCTCGTGCGGTCGTCGGCGTTGCTGCGCTCCGCCGTGTGGGCCTGCGGCGGCACGGCGTCCAGCTGGTCCGCGCTCAGCGCGGCGCGGGACTCACGGGCCAGCGCGAGCAGCGCCACGGCGTCGTACGGCCGGATGTCCGGGGTGCGGGCGGTGGCCGAGGCGACCAGCTCGTCGAGCTCGTACGCCAGCCCCGGCACGGCGGCCGAGGGCGGCGGGACGTCCTCGTGGAGATGCTTGTAGAGCACCACGGCGGGGGAATCCCCGTCGTGCGGCTTGTCGCCCGTGAGCATCTCGTACAGCACGACACCGCACGCGTACACGTCGACGCGGGCGTCGGCGGCGCCGGGCTGCTCGATCTGCTCGGGCGCGAGATAGGAGACGGTGCCGAGCACGGCACCGGTGGTGCTGGTCACGGTGTCCACGGACCGCACCAGCCCGAAGTCGGCGACCTTGACCCGGCCGTCGTCCCCTATCAGGACGTTCTCCGGCTTCATGTCCCGGTGCACGAACCCGGCGCGGTGCGCGGCGCCGAGCGCGGCGAGCACCGGCTCCAGGATGTCGAGCGCGGCCCGGGGCTGCAGCGCCCCGCGCTCGCGCAGCACGTCACGCAGGGTGCAGCCCGCGACGTACTCCATGGCGAGATAGACGTACGACCCGTCGGTGCCCTGGTCGAAGACCTGCACGACATTGGGGTGCGCGAGCCGGGCGACGGACTTCGCCTCGCGGATGAACCGGTCGACGAACACACCGTCGACCGCCAGCGCGGGGTGCATCACCTTGAGCGCGAGCACGCGGTCCAGGCGGGTGTCCAGGGCCCGGTAGACCGTGGCCATCCCGCCGACCGCGATGCGCGCGTCCACGCGATACCGGCCGTCGAGCACCTGCCCGACCAGAGGGTCCTGAAGCGTCGTATCCACGCGGGTGAGTCTACGAGCCGTCACCGACACACCTCCCGCCCCGGACCGGGATCGGGGCGGGACTGCAGCCGAGCTGTGACGGACGCCTCATGGGTGAAAGGCTTTCATCGAACGTGCGTTCAGAACGCAGGTCGCTCGGGGTCCAGCCGTGCCAGGCCGTCCGCGGGAGACGACGCCTGCGCGAAGTGCCGGCGCGGAATGCGCCCCGCCCGGTACGCCAGCCTGCCCGCCTCCACAGCGTGCCGCATCGCGTCGGCCATCAGCGCCGGCTCCTGCGCCCGCGTCACCGCCGAGGCGAGCATCACACCCGCGCACCCCAGCTCCATCGCCAGCGCCGCGTCCGACGCCGTCCCCGCACCCGCGTCCAGGATCACCGGCACGCGCGCGTGCTCCACGATCAACTGGAAGTTGTGCGGATTGCGGATGCCGAGCCCCGAACCGATCGGAGACCCCAGCGGCATGATCGCCGCACAGCCGGCGTCCTCCAGCTTCCGCGCCAGCACGGGGTCGTCATTGGTGTACGGCAGCACGGTGAACCCGTCGTCCACCAGCGTCTCCGCGGCGTCCAGCAGCTCGATCGGATCCGGCAGCAGGGTCCGCTCGTCGGCGATGACCTCCAGCTTGATCAGGTCCGTACCGAGCGCCTCGCGCGCGAGGCGGGCCGTCAGCACGGCCTCGCCGGCCGTGAAGCACCCTGCGGTGTTCGGCAGCACCCGGATGCCGAGGCCGTCCAGCACGGAGAGGACGGACCCGTGCACCGACGGGTCCACCCGCCGCATCGCGACCGTCGTCAGCTCCGTCCCGGACGCAACCAGCGCCCGCTCCAGCACCTCGAGGCTGGGCGCCCCGCCCGTGCCCATGATCAGGCGGGACCCGAAGGACAGGTCGCCGATGACAAAGGGATCGTCGGCCATGGTTCAGCCTCCTTGGACGGCGGTGAGGACCTCGACGCGGTCCCCGTCGCTCAGGGACGTCGCCGGCCACTGCCCGCGCGGGACGACGGTTTCGTTGAGGGCGGCGGCCACTCCCGAGGGTGCCGCGGTGAGGGACCGCACGAGCGTGTCGAGAGCCGTACCCGGCTCGATCTGCCGACGCTCGCCGTTGACCGAGATGGTGACCGGGGTGGTGGGTGGAGTGGGGAACGGAGTGTTCATACGGGCTGCTCCGTGAGTGCGGCGGAACTGAAACGCCGGGGCGAGAACGCCCGGGCCTCGTCGGGGAGTTCACCGGTGCTCAGGACGTGCGCCATGACGTCGCCGGTGACCGGGGTGAGGAGCACGCCGTTGCGGTAGTGGCCGGTGGCCAGGGCCAGCCCCTCGAGGCCGGACGGACCGAGCAGCGGAGCGTTGTCGGGGGAGCCGGGGCGCAGGCCCGCCCGTGTCTCGGTGAGCGGCAGTTCGGTGATGCCCGGCACCAGCTCATGGGCGTCGCGCAGCAGCTCGTACACGCCGCCCGCGGTCACCGTCGTGTCCCAGCCCAGCTCCTCACTCGTCGCCCCGACGACCAGCTCGCCGCTCTCCCGCGGCACCAGATACACCTGGCTGCCGCGCACCACGGCCCGCACGGTCCGGCTCAGGAACGGCGCGTACCGCTTCGGCACGGTCAGCCGCAGCACCTGGCCCTTCACGGGACGTACGGGGGGCAGTACGTCGTCCGGAACGCCGGACAGCCGTCCGCTGCGGCTGCCGGCGGCGAGGACCACCTGGCCCGCGCGCAGCTCGGTGCCGTCCGCCGTGGTGACCCCGGCGGCCCGGTCCCGTACGACGTCGAAGCGCTCGGCCCACGCCCGGTGGAAGACCACACCGGCCCGCTCGCAGGCGGCCACCAGCGCCGCGGACAGCCTCCTCGGATCGATCTGGTGGTCCCCGTCCACCCGGAGCCCGCCGCGCACGCCCGGCGCGAGCATCGGCTCCAGGCGCCGGCACTCACGCCCCGACAGCCACTCGGAGTCCAGCCCCGACCGGCTCTGGAGGGCGTGCAGCTCACGCAGGTGGGCCCGGTCGTCGGAGTCCAGCGCCACGGCGAGCGTGCCGCAGCGGCGGTAGCCGAGGTCATGGCCGGTGAGATCGATGAGCTCGGCCACGAAGTCCGGGTAGCGGCGGGCCGAGGCGAGGTTCAGGCCGAGCAGGGTCTGCTCGCCGTAGTGCAGTTCCGTGACGGCGGCCAGCATCCCGGCGGCCACCTGGGCGGCCCCGCCGCCCGGCTCGGGGTCCACGACGGCGGTCGTGAACCCGCGCTGCGCGGCCCGCCACGCCGTGACCAGGCCGATGATCCCGCCCCCGATGACGAGGACGTCTGACGTTCGCGTACGCGACATGGGCGTCCAGCCCCTCCCTTCGCCGGCATGACCCGGATCAGGTTCGTACGGTCGGAGGCCGCCAGCCTCCCTCTCAGCCCGGTGCGTCCGGGCTCCCGCGAGTGCTCTACGTTGGCCACCCTAGCCCGCCGCCGCACGCCTCAGTAAGGGAGCCCTCGCCCGTGGCCCGTTCGCTCGACGGTCTCGTCCTCGCCCCCGTGGCCGACCAAGCCCCAGGTCAGGTGGGCACCCGCACCCGGTTCACCTACCACGAGAAGGACGGTGAGATCTGGGCGGACTACACCGGCGGCGATGTCGTGCGCGGGTGTCTCGTGGGCACGAGGAAGGGGGACCGGCTGGACTTCCGCTACGTCCAGCTGAAGCGGGACGGGACCACGTCCTCGGGTCACTGCGTGTCGACGGTGGTGGACCTTCCGGACGGCCGGGTGCGGCTGGAGGAGAGCTGGGAGTGGGAGTCGCAGGCCGGCCGGGGGACGAGTGTTGTGGAACAGGTCACCGAGCACCCCCCCTGACTGACGGATTGTCAGTTGTCTATGGTGATCAGGTGAGCGAGCAGACGCAGCAACAGGGCACGTCACAGGCGCGGCGCGTGGTCGTCGCGGGCGCGGGCATGGCCGGGGTGCAGACCGCGGTCGCCCTGCGCGAGCAAGGCTTCACCGGCACGATCACGCTGATCGGCGCCGAGCCCCACCAGCCGTACGACCGGCCGCCCCTGTCCAAGGCCGTACTGCTCGGCAAGTCCGAGGGCTCGGCCTTCGACGTCGACTTCGACGCCCTCGGCATCGAACTGCGGCTGGGGCGCGAGGTGCTGGGCGTGCGCACCACCGACCACGAACTGGACACCGAGGCCGGGCCCGTCCCGTACGACGTCCTGGTGCTCGCCACCGGCGCCGAACCGATCCGGCTGCCGGGCGCGGAGGGCATCCCCGGCGTGCATCTGCTGCGCACCCTGGACGACGCCGAGCGGCTGCGGCCGGTGCTCGCCCGGCAGCACGACATCGTGGTCGTCGGGGCGGGCTGGATCGGCGCCGAGTTCGCCACGGCCGCGCGCGAGGCGGGGTGTGCGGTGACGGTCGTGGAGGCCGCCGGCCGGCCGCTCGCGGGCGCGCTGCCGGCCGAGGTCGCCGCGCCGATGACCGCCTGGTACGAGGACAGCGGGGCGGCGTTGCGCACCCACGCGCGCGTGGAGCGTGTCGACCCCGGCGAGGTCGTCCTCGACGACGGCTCGCGTATCCCCGCGGGCGCCGTCGTGGTCGGGATCGGGGCGCGCCCCGCCACGGCCTGGCTGGCCGGCTCGGGCATCGAGCTCGGCGCGCACGGCGAGGTCGTCGCCGACAACGGTCTGCGCACCTCCGTCCCGGACGTCTACGCGGTCGGCGACTGCGCCTCCTTCCCCTCCGGCCGCTACGGCGAACGGCTGCTGGTCCACCACTGGGACAACGCGCTCCAGGGCCCGCGCACGGTCGCCGCGAACATCCTCGGCGAGACCCCCGCGGTCTACGACCCCGTGCCGTACTTCTGGTCCGAGCAGTTCGGCCGCTTCGTCCAGTACGCCGGCCACCACGCCGCCGCCGACACGACCCTGTGGCGCGGCGATCCGTCGGGCCCGGCCTGGGCGGTCTGCTGGCTGCGGGAGCACCGGCTGGTCGCCGTCCTGGCCGTGGGCCGGCCCCGGGATCTCGCCCAGGGACGGCGGCTGATCGAGGCGGGCACGCCGATGGACGCGGCGCTGCTGGTGGACCCGGCGAGGCCGCTGAAGGCGGCGACGGCTTAGCGCGTCGGAGCGACGGGGCCTCCGGGTGGACCGGCCTGACTTCCGACTGTCAGTGGCAGATGGCAGGCTTGTTTCCGTGACCGAGATTGACGCAAAGACCGATGCTCTCGTGGCCGCCTGGCTCACCCTCCCCGACATCGCAGAGATGCTCGACGTCGAGGTGACCCGCGTCCGGCAGCTGGTCAAGGAGGGCCAGCTCATCGCCGTACGCCGAGGTGAGAACCGCGCGCTGCACGTCCCCGCCGCCTTCATCGACGGGGACAAGGTCGTCAAGGGCCTGTCCGGGACCCTGACGCTCCTGCGGGACGACGGCTTCACGGACGAAGAGATGCTGGAGTGGCTCTTCACGCCCGACCCGAGCCTGCCCGGCACCCCCGCGCAGGCCCTGAGCGAGAACCGCGGCACGGAGGTGAAGCGCCGCGCCCAGGCGCTCGCTGTCTGATCAGAACGGATCTCCACGCTGGTCCGAGGGCTGTCCGGCGTGCGGGCGGCCCTGGGATCTTCGGGTCGGGGTGACTCGTCGACTCGGGGTGACCGGTCGGCTCGGGGCCAGCTGGTCGGCGGCGGACGGGCGCCGGGTGCCGCGAGCCCCGGGCCGTCCGGCCGCCGCCGGCCCGGTGAGTCCTGCCCGGACCCCGGGCACCTGCAAGGATCCGGGCCGAGCCCCGCCGTGCCGGCCCGTCCCGGCCCGCTCGACACCGCGTGCCGCCTCCGCCCGCCTCCGGGTTACCGTGCCACCGTCCGGCTCCCGCCCGACGTCATCCGCCCGGCACCCGATCACAGGGGGAAGCGCATGTCCGACACCGTCACCGGGGTCACCGCCCGGAGCCAGCTCGCCGATGCCCGGCTCTACCTCTGCACCGATGCCCGCAAGCGGCAGGGCGATCTCGCGGAGTTCCTGGATGCCGTGCTGGCCTCCGGCGTCGACATCGTGCAGCTGCGCGACAAGGGGATGGAGGCGGCCGAGGAACTGGCGCACCTGGAGGTCTTCGCCGAGGCCTGCGCCCGGCACGGCAAGCTTCTCGCGGTCAACGACCGTGCCGACGTGGCTCATGCCGTCGGCGCCGACGTCCTGCACCTGGGCCAGGGCGACCTCCCGGTCCCCGCCGCCCGCGCGATCCTCGGCGACGACGTCCTCATCGGCCGCTCTACCCACTCCGAGGCCGAGGCCACCGCAGCCGCCGCCCAGGACGGCGTGGACTACTTCTGCACCGGCCCCTGCTGGCCCACCCCCACCAAGCCCGGCCGGCACGCCCCCGGCCTCGACCTGGTCCGTCACACCGCCGCCCTCGGCACCGACCGCCCCTGGTTCGCCATCGGCGGCATCGACCTCGACAACCTCGGTCAGGTGCTGGAGGCGGGCGCCCGACGTGTCGTCGTCGTACGGGCGATCACGGAGGCCGACGACCCGGCCGCGGCGTCGGCGGAGTTCGCGCAGCGGCTCCGGAAGGAGTCGTAGGCCCGGCCCGAGGGGAGGGAGCCCGGACCCCTGAGGAGACGGCGTCTCACATCTGATCGAGTCTTGTCTCAGTCCGTGGACCATGTGCCGTCGATCCACGGCCTCGCCCGGCCTCCGCCCGGCCCCGTTCCGCCCCTCGGGTCCGTCGGCTGGCCGTTCTTTGGCCGGTTTTTGTCCAAGGAGTGGACAACAGCCCGACAAATCGGGCAAATGTCCGGCGCCCGGTTGGGGGACCGGGGGCCCCTGGTTAACCTGCGAGTATGGCCCTCGGCACCGCATCCATCAGGTCGGACCACGCTCGTACCGTGCGCGAGATGCTCGCGACCGGCAAGACGACCTATTCGTTCGAGTTCTACGCCCCCAAGACCCCGAAGGGCGAGCGGAACCTGTGGAACGCGCTGCGCCGGGTCGAGGCCGTCGGACCCGACTTCGTCTCCGTGACCTATGGCGCGGGCGGTTCCACCCGCGCGGGCACGGTCAAGGCGACCGAGGCGATCGCCTCGGACACCACCCTCACCCCGATCGCCCACCTCACCGCCGTCGACCACTCGGTGGCCGACCTGCGCAACATCATCGGCCAGTACGCCGACGCCGGGATCCGCAACATGCTGGCGCTGCGCGGCGACCCGCCCGGCGACCCGCTGGGTGAGTGGGTGCGGCACCCGCGGGGCCTCACCTACGCGGCCGAACTCGTCGAGCTGATCAAGGCGTCCGGTGACTTCTGTGTGGGCGTCGCCGCCTTCCCGGCGATGCACCCGCGCTCCTGCGACTGGGACACCGACGTCCGGCACTTCGTCGACAAGTGCCGGGCCGGCGCGGACTACGCGATCACGCAGATGTTTTTCGATCCGGAGGACTACCTGAGGCTGCGCGACCGAGTCTCGGCGGCCGGCTGTGACACCCCGATCATCCCGGAGATCATGCCGATCGCCGGCGTCAGGACGCTGGAGCGGATCCCGTCCCTCACCAACGCCGCCTTCCCGGACGCCCTGAAAGAGCGGATCCTCACAGCAAAGGACGATCCGGCGGCTGTACGCTCGATCGGGATCGAGTTCGCCACGGAGTTCTGCGCACGGTTGCTGGCCGAGGGAGTGCCCGGACTGCACTTCATCACGCTCAACAACTCCACGGCGACCCTGGAAATCTACGAAAACCTGGGCCTGCACCACCCACCGCAGGCCTAGACCGGCCGTCCTGATATACGTCACACTGCGTAGGCGGCCACTGGGAGAGGGGCGTACATGGGCTGGACGGTCCTCTACATCGCGTTCGGCATCGTCGCGCTGTGGCTGCTGGGCGAGGTACTGCTTCAGTACAAGGCACGCCTGCGCTGGCGGCTGCTGGCGTTCGTCGGCTTCCTCGGTGTCGTGATCGGGGTGCTCATCCCGTCGGTGATCGTCATCGGGCTGGGCGCGGCGGCCTTCGCGATCGGCCAGACCTACGTAACGCTGTCCTTCCGCCGCGGCTTCTCGGCCGGCTGGGCGGTCTCCGCACCGGCGCTGGGCCCCCTGGGCGGCGCCAAGCGCCGCGGCGAGCCGGCCCGCCAGGAGCCGACCCTGGAGGTCTCCGACCTCGAGGCGGGCGAGGGCGGTTTCGGCGACGACGGCAGGTACGGCCGCGACGACGGCAAGTACGGCCGGGACGACCTCGGCTACGGCGACGACTACGACCGCGACGACGTCTTCACCCCCTCGCGCGCGGACCGCCCGTCCGCCGCCGAGACGACCGCCGTCTACGAGCCGCAGCCCCTGCCGGACGACACCGGCTCCTACGGGATATACGGCGACCCTGCCTACGCCGCCGCCGACCAGCAGTACACCGCCGCCGGCCAGCCCCAGGACCAGTACGCGACGGCCGACCAGAGCTACGCCTACGACGGCTACTCCGGCTACGACCAGCAGCAGTACGGCTACGACGCCACCGGCCAGCAGCAGTACGCCGCATACTCCGACCCGTACATCGGCAACCAGACCTACGGCGGCGCCTCGTACGACGCCTACGGGCAGCAGAGTTACGGCCAACAGGACTACGGCCAGGACCAGTACGCCACCGGCACCTACTCGGATACGTCGTCCAGCGGCGTCTGGGTCCCGCAGCAGCGCACCGACGAGACCTACGGCGGCGAACTCCCGCCCGAGCAGCAGTACCCCTACCAGGGCAACGGCCAGCAGCAGGGCCAGGGGAACGGGTACGACGAGCAGTACCGCTTCTGACGTACAGCCGGCTCCGCACAGGCCGGGCGGCCAGTCACTGCGAGCCTCTGAACTCCGGCCCTTCCACGATCAGCCCCGCCGCCAGCGCACCCGACATACCGGCGTGCGGCAGACCGCCCCCGGGGTGGGACCAGCCGCCGACGGTGAACAGGCCCGAAACGGCAGTGCTGTTGGACGGGTGCAGCAGCCGCCCGCCGGCCGCGGCCAGCGCCGGCGCCGGGACCGCTCCGCCCACGGCGCCCGTCTCCTGCGCGATGTCGGCCGGGGTGCGCACCTCGTGCCACAGCAGACGGTCACGCAACTGGGGCACGGTACGCTCGGCGACCGCGATCATGTGCTCGGCATGCCGGGCGAAGACCTCCGACTCCGCCCAGCCCCGGTCGGGCTGCGCTGGCACCGTCGATGTGAGAGCGACCGCCTCATGGCCGGCGTCCGGCACCAGCGCCGCGTCGTCGGGCCGCAGCACGGTGACCGTGGGCCGCGTGGCCATGCCCGGGGCGGTGCCGAAGAGGGCGTCCAGCTCGCTCTCGCGGTCCTCCGCGTGGACGACCGTCCGGTGCGCCGTGCCCTCCGGCCGGCCGCCCCGCAGGGCCAACAGCACCGTCAGACGACTGGCCGCCCCCTGCTGCGGCGCGATCTCGTCCTCGCCGCGCAACGCCGTGCCCCGCACCAGTCGGTCCAGCACCCCGGGAGCGACGCCGGCGACCACGAAGTCCGCCTCGGCCGTCGACCCGTCGCTCAGCTCCAGCCCTGCCGCCCGGCCGTCCTTCTCCAGGACAGCGGTCACCTCGGCGCCGAAGTGGAACTCGACCTTCCTGGCGACGCACCGCTCGTACACGGCCCGAGCCAACTCCCGTATGCCGCCCCGCACATACCAGGTCCCGAACGCGTGCTCCAGGTACGGCAGCACCGCCGCGCTCGCCGGCGTCGCCCGCGGGTCCAGGCCGTACGCGAGCGCATGGCTCTCCAGCAGAGCGATGAGCCGGGCCTCGCGCAGCTCCCAGGCGCCGACCTCGGCGAGCGTGCCGGCCCGGCGGGTGCGCAGGAGTCTCTTGTGAGGGACCGAGGGGTAGGGTTCGCGGTCGGCCAGCACCCGCCAGTTCGGCCACAGGGGCTCCTCCAGCAGCGGTCTGCGGGTGCGGTCCCAGGCTTCGCGGGCGCGCACCAGGAAGTCGCCCCAGCGCTCGCCGGTGCCGGATCCCAGCGCCCCCTCCAGGGCGGCCACCACTCCCGCGCGCGAGGCGTTCGGCAGGGACACCTCGGTGCCGTCCGCGAAGACATGCCGCGCCGAAGGGTCGACCTGGACCAGCTCGACGCAGTCCT
This sequence comes from Streptomyces sp. M41, assembly GCF_043673425.1. Classification (NCBI taxonomy): domain Bacteria; kingdom Bacillati; phylum Actinomycetota; class Actinomycetes; order Kitasatosporales; family Streptomycetaceae; genus Streptomyces; species Streptomyces sp. M41. Next base: position 12,116 of record NZ_JBIMKE010000020.1, read on the forward strand.
CCAGTGGCTCCTTGCCGGTCTTGATGAACAGATCGCGGTAGACCGCCGGGAGGGGGAGCAGCCCCGGGCCCGTGTCGAAGGCGAAGCCGTCGCGCTCGAAGCGGCGCACCGCTCCGCCGTACGTCTCCGTACGCTCGTACACCGCCACCTGGTGGCCCGCGACGGCCAGCCGGGCAGAGGTCGCCATCGCGCCCATCCCGGCGCCGATCACCGCAATCCGTGCCATGCGTGGGACTTTATCGGCCGGCACTGACAACGGCGCACTGACCTCGGACGACGGCTCAGCCGGGCCCCTGCGCCATGGACCGCGCGAGCCGTTTCTCCACCCGCCGCTCGGCCCGGCGCCGCAGGAACCGCCGGATCCGCGAGACCAGGAAGCAGAGCAGGAACAGCCCCGCGAGCAGCAGCGTGCCCGCGACGACGGCCGCGGCCACCGGGTGGAAGATCGCGAAGGTGATGATCGCGGCGACCCCGAGATCCTCGGCGATGCTCACCACGACGTTGCTGAACGGCTCGGGCGAGGTGTTGACCGCCATCCGCGTCCCGGCCTTGACCAGATGGCTCAGCAGCGCCGTGGAACCGCCGACCGCACCCGCCGCCAGCTCCGGCACCGACCCGCTCTGGCCGGCGAGCAGCGCCGCGACGACCGCGCCGGAGACCGGCCGGATCACGGTGTGCACCGAGTCCCACGCCGAGTCGACGTACGGGATCTTGTCGGCCACCGCCTCACAGAGGAACAGCACACCGGCAGCGATCAGCACGTCGGGCCGTTGCAGCGCCTCGGGCACCTCGTCGCTCAGTCCGGTCGCGCCGAACATGCCGAGCAGCAGCACCACGGCGTAGGCGTTGATGCCGCTGGCCCAGCCGCTCGTGAACACCAAAGGGAGTACAGACACGGAGGCGATCGTAACCAGTGGCCGGCACCGGGACTTGGGGATGAGTGCGCAGCTCTGAGTACCCGTACCTAGTCGCCGAGATGAGTACGCGCGCGGATGGGTCGCGACCTGCCTCGACGAGAGAGTGGAGGCACGGAGAAGGGGTTCGGCTCCGGCACCGGCGACACGGGGCGCCGGAACGGAGCTACCCCGGATCCGCTCCTTCCGCCGGCCAGGGGTCGGCGGGAGCGAGACGGGGGACCCGGGGGAACGGCCGAACGGGGGTCCGGCGGGGGAAACGGGGGAGCACGGGGGGTACGGGGGAACGGGGGAGCACGAGAAGGCGCCGGTTCGACGCCGGCCCGCGGGGGACGCGGCCACGTCGGACCGGCGCCTTCGTGTGTGCGCCGGCGGCTTCAGCGGCAGCCGCTCACCCGGCCCTGCAACAGCCGCGACAGCGCCGCGTGTACGTCGTCCAGGGACCGTTCCGGCTGGAAGGACTTCCAGTCCAGCGCGGCGACCAGGACCATGCCGACCAGGGCGGAGGCGCTCAGCGTGACGTCGATCTCCTCGCTGAACTCGCCGTTCGCCACGCCGTCGCGCAGTACCCCTTCGACGACGGCCACGGCCTGCTGCCGGACCACCATCAGCGTGGACTGCCAGGCCCGGTTGGTGCGCCACAGCTCGGCGACGTACAGCTGGGTGAAGGACGGGTAGCGGTCGATGAAGACCAGCCCCGCGCGGATCATCGCGTCCAGGGCGTCCACCTTGCTGCCGCCCTCCCGGGCGGTCTGCTCGGCCGCCTCGCGGAGGGAGGCGGTGAGCAGTTCGACTCCGTGGCGCAGCAGTTCCTCGAAGAGGACCGACTTGCTCGCGAAGTTGTAGTAGACCGTGCCCTTCGCCACTCCCGCCCGCTCGGCGATCTCGTCCACCGTGGTGGCGGAGAAGCCCTGCTCGGCGATGAGCGTGACGGCCGCCTCGTAGAGCTTCTGCCGGGTGGCCTCACGGCGCGTGCTGCCGCCCGACGCGGCGCTGCTGCTTTCCATGGCCCTGATTGTCCCGCGCGCGTTCACAGACTCAGCTCCGGGTGGAGCCGGTCGAGCGTCCACACCTGCCGGCGGCGGGCCGACAGCGCGGTCAGCGCGACGGCGCCCGCGGTGAAGGCGGCGAGCACCACGCACGCCTGCCACACCGGTCCCAGACCGCCGCCCGTGATGAGCCTCCTGAGGGCGTCGACGACGTAGCTCATCGGCAGGAAGGGGTGGAGCGCGTTGAAGAAGCCCGGGCTGGTCTGCACGGGGTACGTGCCGCCCGCGGACGTCAACTGGAGCATCAGCAGCGCCAGGACGAGGATCCGCCCCGCCGCCCCGAAGCGCGCGTTCAGCCACTGCACGATCGCCGCGAAGCACGCGGTCACCAGGAACAGGAAGGCCACCGTCCCGGCCGCCCGCACCATCTCCAGCCCGACCGCCCAGTGCAGCACCGACATCAGGGCCAGGGTCTGGAGCACGCCGATCGCCACCACGGGCAGCCAGCCGGCCAGCGCGATCCGCCAGGCCGAGGCGCCCGCGGCGAGCGCCCGCCGGTTCATCGGCGCGATCAGCATGTAGGCGACCATCGCGCCCACCCACAAGGACAGCGGGATGAAGTACGGGGCGAAACCGGTGCCGTAGTTGGGTGCCTTGTGCATGTCCCGGGAGACGAGCTGGACCGGGTCCGCCATCACCTCGGTGCGCTGGTCGCGGTCCTTCTTGTCGTAGTCAGGGATCTGCTTCGCGCCGTCGTGCAGGCCGTTGGAGAGCTTCCCGGAGCCGTCGACGAGCTTGTACATGCCGCCGTTGAGGTCATGGGCGCCGGTCTTCAGCTCGCCGACGCCGCTGTCCAGTTCGGTCGCGCCGGTCTTGGCCGAACCGATCCCCGCGTGCAGCTTCTTGGCGCCCGCGGCGACCTTCGCGGCACCCCCGTTCAGCTTGTTGATCTTGGCGACGGCGTCGTCGAGGTCCTCGGAGAGGCGGGGCGCGCGGTCGGCGAGGTCCCGGGCCTGCTTCTGGAGGACGGCGAGGTTCTTGTCGAGCTTCTTCAGGTCGCCGTCGTGGCCGCTGATCAGAGCGTTGAGGTCGTCGGCGATCGTCGCCACGTCCGCGGCCGACTGCTTCGCCTTCTTCAGGTCGGAGCAGGCCGGGTCGGGGAGTACGGGGTCCTCGCAGCGCGACTTGTGGACGGCATCCAGAATGTCGGACGCCGCATGTGCGCGCCTGGCGGCGCCAGGAGCCCGCTCCACCAGGTCGTCGAGGTTGTTGCGGACCGCCGCCGAGCCGTCGGCGACCAGCCGGGCGGTGTCCCCGATGGTCTCCTCGTTGTCCGCCAGGAAGGGGCCGATCTTCTTGTCGATGCCGTTGACCCGGTCGGCCAGCGCGCGGGTGCCCTCCGCGACCCTCCTGGAGCCGTCCTCCAGGTCGGCCGCGCCCTTGTCGAGCTTCTTCAGGCCGGTGGACAGCTTGCCACTGCCCGCCTTGGCCTCCGTCAGCCCGTCCGCGAGGTCCTTGGAGCCCTTCTCCGCCTTCCCGATGCCGCCCTCGAGCTTGTCGGCACCGCTCGCGGCCTTCACCGTCGCTCCGTGGATGTCGGAGAACGAGACGAAGATCCGGTCCAGGAACGACCGTGACGCCTTGGTGGACGCGGCCTCGCGCACCTCACCGAAGACCGTCCGCGAGATCTGGCCGACGATGTAGTTGTTCGCGTCGTTCGTACGCACCTGAAGGGCGCCCGTCTCCGGCGAGTCGCCCGAACTGGAGGCGATCCGCTCGCTGAAGTCGGCCGGCATGGTCAGCGACAGGTAGTACGTGCCGTCCTCGACGCCCTCGCGGGCCTGTGACGCGCTCACCTCACGCCAGTCGAAGACGTCGCTCTCGCGCAGCCCTTCGGAGATGTCGTCGCCCGCGGTGAGCTTCTCGCCCCCGACCTTCGCCCCCTTGTCGTCGTTCACCAACGCCACGGGAATGCGGTCGAGCCTGCCGTACGGGTCCCAGAACGACCACAGGTACAGGGCGCCATAGAGCAGCGGCAGCACCAGCAGCGCGACCAGGGCGGCGCGCGGCAGCTTCCCCCGGCCGAAGCGCCTCAGCTCAAGCGCGGCCAGCCTCGGCGATCGCATCGGCGGCCTCCTTTCCGTCGTTCTCCTGGGACTTGGCGTTCTCCTGGGACTTGCCGGCCTCGTCCGCGGGGACGGCCGAAGGCGCGGCGGACTCCTGGGACGCCGCGGTCGAGACACGGACCGTGCCGTCGGGGGCCTCGGTGCACACCGCCACGACCGTGGTCCCGGCCTCGGTGAGCGACCTCAACAGTGCCCAGACCTCGGCCCGCTCGGCGTCCGAGAGCTTCAGGTCGGTGTCGTCGACGCCGAGCAGCCGGGGACGCCCGATCAACGCCAGGGCGACGGACAGCCGCAGCGCCTCCAACCGCTCCAGATCCCGTACGGCCGTACGGGGGCCCTTGGGCAGCGTCTCCAGGTCGAGGCCCGCGGCGGTCAGCGCGGCCTCGATACGGAGCTTCTCCTCGGTCCGCCGCTCGGCTCGCGGCCGAAGCAGCCCGCGCACCGAGTCCCCGAACCGCCGTTGCAGCAGCGCGCGTTCCCGGAGGTGTTCGGTGACGGTCAGGGCCGGTTCCAGATCGGTCACACCGGGAACATGGGCCAGTGCGCTGACGCGCCGTACCGCCGCCATGCGCTTGGGCAGCGGGGTCCCTCCTACGGTGGCGGCTCCTTCGGTGGGCTTCATCCGCCCTGTGAGCGCGAGCAACAGACACGTACGGCCACTGCCGGACGGTCCTTCGACGGTGATCAGCGAGCCGGGCTCGGCGTCGAGGAAGACCCCGCGGAATGCCCATCCGCGGGGTCCCTCCAGACCGAGGCCCTGGGCCGTGACGCCGACTCCGGTCACGGTTCCCCCCATCCCTGCCCCTCCAGATTTGAACTGACTGGTCAGTGCAAAAACTAGTCCGAACTCGCGATCGACGCAAAAGCGCAGGTCAGATCGGATTGTCAGTGCCATACCTCACGATGGGCACATACGGCACCCCGTATCGGACGTGCCGTCACGAAGACGACAGGAGGTTCGTCATGGCCAGCTATCACGCAGCAGCCGCCCGCCGGCGCCGCGCCACCGGCCCTGCCCCCTCACTGACCGGTCCGGCGAGCGACGTGCACCCCGTGCTCCGCCGGACCACGGCCCCGCCCGCCGCCCTCGACCTGCTCGCCCAGGCCCGTGCCGGACTGGACGAGGCCACCGTCCTGGAGACACCGAACGAGCGCTACGCCACCGCCCATCTCGCCGCCCTGCGCACCGCAGCCGCCGTGCTCGCGGCCCGGGGGCGGCCGGAGACCTCGCCCAAGCGCCGGGCTCGTATCCGGAGCGCTTGGGAAGTGCTCCCCGAGATCGCGCCCGAACTCGCCGAGTGGAGCACCCTGTTCGCCTCGGGCGCCCGGCGCAGGGCCCGCGCCGAGGCGGGCATACAGGGCGCGGCCAACCGCCGGGACGCCGACGACCTGATACGCGACGTGGCGATGTTCCTGCGCCTCGTCGAGCGGATGCTGGTCCTCCAGCCGGTCCTGCCCCAGCCGCGCACGGACACCGAATCGGACGCGGGAGCGGGAGCGGGAACGGAGGGGACCGGCGGGCCCCGTCACACGCGGGAGGAGATGCCGGACGCGGGCTGAAGGCGGTGGCGGGGCGTCCCGGCGTTCCGACGGCCGGGTGTTCGGGCGTTCGGCAGGGCGGCCTGGACCGGGGCGCGCATATTCGGGGCTTTCGGTGGCCGTGCGTCGCGCCCTTCGGCGGCCGTGCGTCGGATCCCCTCGGCGGCCGTGCCTCGGGCGCTTCGGTGGCCGTGCCTTCAGCGTGGTCGCGTCCGCCCGCGGGGCCGAGGGCGGGGCGCCGCGTCCCACCGTGATGGTCGGGTGGGCCGGCGTAGGCAATAGGGTGGAGGGCGCCTGAAGCCTTCCCTCTCGCGCCCCGGGCGGGGAGGCAGCCCGTTCGCTCCGCCCCGCACGTGGCGGTGCCGTGCCGAGGAGTCATCTGCCGTGTCGGACCCGATGCGCCCGCCCGTCTCCCACCGCCATCCTCAAACGGCGTCGCTGCGCTCCGACCCCTCTCGGCCCCGCGCCTCCCTCCGTACCGCCGTGGTCTGGGAGGTCCTCCAGGACGCCCTGGACCGCCGGGTCAAGGCCACGGGCCGTCAGGCGCTGGACGTCCTCGACACCGGCGGCGGCAGCGGCAACTTTGCGGTGCCCCTGGCCCGCCTCGGGCACCGCGTCACCGTCGTCGACCCCAGCCCGAACGCACTCTTCGCCCTGGAGCGGCGCGCCGCCGAGGCGGAGGTCGCCGACCGGGTGAAGGGCGTCCAGGGTGACGCCCACGGCCTCTTCGACGTCGTCGAGCGCGGCGGCTACGACGTGGTGCTGTGCCACGGCGTCCTGGAGTACGTGGACGACCCCGCCGAGGGCGTCCGCAACGCCGTGGCCGCCCTGCGCGCGGAGGGCGTCCTCAGCCTGCTCGCCGCCGGGCTGGGCGGTGCCGTGCTGGCGCGAGCCCTCGCCGGTCACTTCAAGGAGGCCAAGCAGGCCCTTCAGGACCCGGACGGCCGCTGGGGCCAGGGCGACCCCGTGCCGCGGCGTTTCACCACCGAGCAGCTCACCGGGCTGGTCGAGAGCGCCGGCCTGCGGGTCGGTGCCGTGCACGGGGTGCGGGTCTTCGCCGACCTGGTTCCCGGGGTGCTGGTGGACACCGAGCCCGGCGCCCTGGAGGCGCTGCTGCAACTGGAGGAGGCGGCGGCCGAACTGCCCGCCTTCCACTCGGTGGCCACCCAACTGCACGTACTCGGCGAGACCCAGCAGACCGCCGGGGCCTGAGTCGTCTTCCCCGTACGGACCGCAGGGTGCGCCGTTGATCAGGGACGGGGCTGCACATGGAGTACGCCACAGGCCCCCCGATCGGGCGCTCAGCGCCGTATGATCGAGGGAGACCGTTCCGGCATGACGGGTCGGCCGCTGGGGAATGAAGATCTCAGCGAGCCGGGACGCCCATGCCGGAGCCCGGTTGGCCAATTGGCGTAGAGGGGCGGGTTTCACGGGGGCGATTCCCTGCCTATCCTGAAGGGACCCCCCGGGTCGCCCCGGCGACTGCACGATGAGGAGGACTCCGTGCCGCTCTCGGAGCACGAGCAGCGAATGCTCGAGCAGATGGAGCGAGCGCTGTACGCCGAAGATCCCAAGTTCGCGTCGGCGCTTGAGGGAAGCGGGCTGCGTACGTACACCCGGCGGCGGGTCTACCAGGCGGTCGCGGGCTTCCTCGTGGGTATCGCGCTCCTCATGGCTGGAATGGTGGCCAAGCAGGTCTGGCTCAGCGTGGTGGGCTTCCTGGTCATGCTGGGCTGTGCGGTACTCGCCGTGACCGGTTGGCGCAAGGCCCCCAAGCCGGGCGAGCAGCCCAGCAGCGGTGGCCCGCATGCCCGCCGTCAGCCCCGTCAGAAGCGCTCGATGATGAACCGTATCGAAGAGCGCTGGCAGCGCCGCCGCGACGAACAGGGCGGCCATTAGCTCGACGAGCAGCTCCTAGCCATACGCAGGGGGTGACCACCGAAAGGGTGGTCACCCCCTGACGTGTGCCCGGCGTGCATCGCAGGGCGCGGGGAGGCGGCTGAGGGCAGGAACAGGCGCGCAGAAACGACCGCGGTATCACTGGTGGCACCTGGGACACCCATGAAGCACCCCGGGTGCGGACCCGCCCCTGGGCGCCCGTCGGCCGGAGACTCCCCCTCCCACTGAGCCTCCGAGCGAAGCCGGCCCCTGGTCATCCGGCACGGAGCCTGCCCCACAGGCGCCTCCCGCCTGAAGCCTTGCCTCTACGGGCCTCCCGCATGAGCCACGACAGAGGCCCAGCGTGGAGGCCGCCCCGCTGAGTCTGCCGTGCGCCGCCGGCCCCGGACATCGGGCGCGGAGGCTGCCCCTTCGGAGCCCCCCCCGGGTGGAGGCTGTTCCTCGGAGCTGCGCGCGCAGCCCGGGTATCCCGCGCGCCCTACGGGCCTCTCGCGCGAAGCTAGGCCCGCCCCCACCGGCCCCGCGCGAAGTCCCGCCACGACGGAGCCGCCGGTGGAGTCCGCTCCTCAGAGCCTCCCGCGCGAAGCCCGCCCTCACGGAACCGTGTGAAGCCCGCCTCCCCGGAACCGTGTGAAGCCCGCCCCCACGGAGCCGCACGCGAAGTCCGCCCCCCGGAGCCTCCCGTGCGGGACCGCCCAGCCACACGCCCCCGCCGCAGCGAGCGGTCACCCCCGCCCGCAGCGAGCCGTCACCCCCGTTGAGCGGGAGTGGACGGCTTGCGCAGAGTCGGGCGGGTGGTGGCGGCGCGGTGTTTGACCGTGGTCCACCAGTCCGACAGTGCCCAGACCACCCGCACGGCGGACCGCGGGGCCAGCAGGGCCCGTAGTTTCGTCGTCCAGCCGGCTCTGGAGCGGAGGTCGGACAGGGCGGTACGGACATCGTCCGCGATCCCCGCAGTGAGGCGGGGGCTCGGGGCGTACAGGACCTGCTCCACCGCGTCGGCGACCCGGTGCACCGAGGCGGCGGCCGGTGGGTCGAGGTGGCCGAGGCGGACGATGCGTGCCGCGGCCTTGCGGGGGGTCTGGGAGTCGTCCGGGGGTATGCCGAAGTCCCAGGCGGTGTCTGTCAGTTCCCGCCAGACTGCCAAGGTGTGGAGCGCCACGTCCGCTTCGGTGCGGCCGTGTGCCCCCAGCCTCGCCGCTCTGGTGCGCAGCCGCCACAGCATCGGTGCCGTCGGGATCAGCAGCGCGGCCAGCCCCCCGAGCGTCCAGGCCAGAAGGGCGTACCACTTCGGGCCGTCCCCGCCCGTGGGCAGCGCGGCCTCGGGGGACTCGCTCGCGCACAGCTGCGGGTTCTGCCCCGCGCAGCTCTCGCTCGCCGATGGCACGTCGGAGGGCCCCGCGCTGGCGGACTGCGTCGGCCGGGCCACCTCAGGCAGCGTCGTGCCGGGCGCGTCCGACTGGGTGTACGACGGGACGGATCCACGGGTCGGCGTCGGCTCGAAGCGGGTCCAGCCCACGCCCTCGAAGTACAGCTCCGGCCAGGCGTGGGCGTCCTTCAGCCCCACCGAGATGGAGCCGTCGCCCTGCGGGGTCCCGGGCGCGAAGCCCACCGCGACCCGGGCCGGTATGCCCAGCGAGCGGGCCATCGAGGCCATCGCGAACGAGAAGTGGACACAGAAGCCCTGCTTGTCCTCGAGGAAGCGGGCGATCGCCTGCCGGCCGCTGCCGACCTTCACATCCGTGTCGTACTGGAAGCCACCGGTGACGGCGAAGTAGTCCTGGAGCTTGACCGCCTGCTCGTAGTGGCTGTTCGCACCGTCGGTGACCTTGCGCGCGGTCCGGGCGACCACCGTGGGCAACGTGTCGGGCAGCTCGGTGAACTCACGCTTCAGGGCGGCCGGCGGGGCCGGCGCGGCGGCGAGCTGCTTCGCCGTCGGCCGCACATCGAGGCTGCGCACGGTGTACGTCGCGCCGCGTGTGGTCTGCCGGCGGTCGCCTACGACGGTCATGCCCAGCGGTTCGTAGCGCCAGTTGCCGCTGATGTCCACGCCGCTCGGCGGGTACGGCATCGGCAGCCAGTTCTGCCCGTACCACTCCGCCGCCGAGATGGTCGTCTCGATCTCCGCGCGGCGCACGTCGGGGGCGAGACCCATGGGCGTCGGGAACTCGTTCGGCACGGCCTCGATGCTGCGCTTCGACGGCTGCCAGGTCGTGCCGTCGAAGTCGTCCAGGGACACGATCCGCAGGTACAGGCCCGAAGTGTCCTTGGCGTCTGTCTTCAGGGACAGGACCTGGCGGTCCTCGTCCACGTTCAGGCTGTCGCGCAGGGACACCAGCGGGTTCACCGCGGAGATCGTGCCCCCGCGCCCGCCGCCGGAGCCCACGCCCGTGCCCGCGGCGTCCAGCAGGCCGCCGTTCATCGCGGGCAGCGCCAGCGGCACCGCCAGGGCGATGCCCAGCGCGACCACCCCGATGCGCCGCCCGGTGCGGACCGGCGCCACCGCGTCGGGCGGCTCCCCGCCCGGCGTCCGCGGTGCCCCGCCGAAGACCCGGCCCCACTGCGAGAGCCGGTCGCGACCCTCGGCCAGGAGCAGCATCAGATAACCCGCGGCGGCGATCAGGAACCACAGCCAGTCCGCGCCCCCGTCGGACAGCCCCGCGGCCACCGAGTAGAGCGCGAGCAGCGGCAGCCCGGCCGGGGCGGCGCTGCGGAACGTCACCGCGAGGGTGTCCACCGCGAGCCCTATGATCAGCACCCCGCCGATGAGCATCAGCCGGATGCCGTCCGACAGCGGCGCCGGGATCGAGTACCGGCTGACGTCGTCGGCGCCCGCCCGCAACAGTTCGCCGAAGTGCTGGAATGCCTCCGGGCCGGGGATCACCGCGATGATCGCCTGGTCGTTGGCGAAGGTCAGCGTCAGCAGCATCAGCGTGACCAGGGCCTGTACCGCCACCGTCAGCGGGCGGGCCAGCGGGACCCGCCGGGCCGCCATGCCCGCGCCCATCTGCACGGCCAGCAGGAACGTCGCTTGAAAGAGCCAGGTGACCGGGGAGACCAGCGGCAGCAGGGCGCAGGACGCCATCAGCGTGGCCGCCGCCGCGCACAGCGCCATCCGTGTCCGCCCGCTCATGCCCGTCCCCCCTCGCCCCCGGCGCCGCTGATCGCGGCGGCGTCATTGCGCGCTCGGTCCGCCTGGCGCCACAGCTCGTTCACCGAAGCGCCCCGCGGCACGCTCAGCGCCGTCCAGCCCGCCTCCCGCAGCAGCCGCAGCCGCTCCTCGTCCCCGTCCAACGTCTGTGGCGCATCGGCGGGTTCCCGCATCCAGGCCCCGCTGTCCAGCACGAAGGCCACCGCGCCCCCGCTGCGCTGGCGCATCCTGGCGGCCACCGCCGCCTGCTCCTCGTCGAGGTCGCCGAAGAAGGCGACCAGCAGCCCTTCGTTGCCGCCCCGCATCACGTCGTACGCCCGCGACAGTCCCGTGCCGTCGGAGTGGTCGATCACGGCGAGGGTGTCCATCATCAGGCCGGCCGCGTCCGCCGACTCCTGGCTCGCCCCCGCGAACCCGTCGGCGCCCTCGCCGGGCACCGAACTGCCCGTGTCGGTCAGCAGCCGCACCGAGAAGCCCCGCTCCAGCATGTGCACCAGCACGGAGGCCGCGCCCGACACGGCCCACTCGAAGGCCGAGTCGGGGCCCGCGCCCCGGAAGGCGAGGCCCCGGGTGTCCAGCAGCACCGTGCACCGGGCGCGCTGCGGCTGCTCCTCGCGGCGCACCATCAGCTCGCCGTAGCGGGCGGTGGAGCGCCAGTGCACCCGGCGCAGGTCGTCGCCGTACCGGTAGCCGCGCGGGATCACGTCGTCCTCGCCGGCCAGCGCGAGCGAGCGCTGCCGCCCGTCGCCGTAGCCCTTCGCCTCGCCGCTGAAGCGGACCGGCGGCAGCGGCTCCACGCGCGGGATGACCGTGAGGGAGTCGTACGTCGAGAAGGACCGGGTCAGCTCGCACATGCCGAACGGGTCGCTCAGGCGCAGCTGCAACGGGCCCAGCGGATAGCGTCCGCGCAGGTCGGAGCGCACCCGGTAGGACACCTCGCGGCGGCCACCGGCCTCCACCCGGTCCAGCACGAAACGCGGACGCGGGCCGAGGACGTAGGGCACCCGGTCCTGGAGCATCAGCAGGCCGGTGGGCAGCCGGGAGACGTTGTCGATCCGCAGATGCACACGGGCCTCGCTGCCGGCGGGCACGCGCGCGGGGGAGAGCCGGCGGCTGCCCGCGACCCGGTAGCGGGTGCGGTACAGCACGGTCGCGCACACCAGCGGCAGCACGGCGAGCAGCAGTCCGACGCGCAGCAGGTCGCTCTGGCCGAGGACATAGGCGCAGACCGCGGCGGCGATGCCGGCGGCCAGGAACGAGCGTCCGCGCGTGGTCAGACCGGCCAGTGCCGTGCGCAGCCCGCTCTGCTCACCTCGGTCCGCCTCGGCCTGGCCCGTCGCGCCGGACGTCATCACAGCCTCCGCGGCGGCTGCTGGCCGTACGCCGTGGCACCCCGGCCGAGGCCGCCGAAGTTGCTCTGCTGCTGGGGTGCCGAGGGCACCGGGGTGCGCTGGAGGATCTCCTGGACGACCTGCTCGGACGTGCGGCGGTTCAGCTGGGCCTGCGCGGTGGGCAGCAGGCGGTGCGCCAGGACGGCCACGGCCAGGGCCTGGATGTCGTCCGGCAGCGCGTACTCCCGCCCGCTCAGGGCTGCGGATGCCTTCGCCGCGCGCAGCAGATGCAGCGTCGCGCGCGGAGAGGCGCCGAGTCTGAGGTCGGGGTGGGTGCGCGTGGCGGAGACCAGGTCCACCGCGTACCGGCGGACCGGCTCGGCGACATGGACGCCGCGGACGGCGTCGATCAGCTTCACGATCTCGTGAGCATGGGCCACCGGCTGAAGGTCCTCCAGCGGCGAGACGCCACCGTGCACGTCCAGCATCTGGAGTTCGGCCTCCGCGCTCGGGTAACCGACGGAGACACGGGCCATGAAGCGGTCGCGCTGGGCCTCGGGCAGCGGGTACGTGCCCTCCATCTCGACCGGGTTCTGCGTGGCCACCACCATGAAGGGGCTCGGCAGCTCGTAGGTCTGGCCGTCGATCGTGACCTGGCGCTCCTCCATGGACTCCAGCAGCGCGGACTGCGTCTTCGGCGAGGCGCGGTTGATCTCGTCGCCGATCACGATCTGGGCGAAGATCGCGCCGGGCTTGAACTCGAAGTCCTTGCGCTGCTGGTCCCAGATGGACACACCCGTGATGTCGGACGGCAGCAGGTCGGGCGTGAACTGGATCCGCCGCACCGAGCAGTCGATGGACCGCGCCAGCGCCTTCGCCAGCATCGTCTTGCCCACGCCCGGGACATCCTCGATCAGAAGATGTCCCTCGGCGAGCAGTACGGTCAGCGAAAGCCGTACGACCTCGGGCTTGCCCTCGATCACTCCTTCCACCGAACTGCGGACACGCTCCACAGTGGCGGTCAGATCAGTGAGGCTCGCTCGATCGTCATAGGTCGTCACCCGGCCCTCCTCGGCCCGTTCTTTCCGGGCCGACGCTCTACGACGCGGACCGGCCCACCCCTGGAACACGGACACCACGCGTGAAAGGTTCCGCGTGTTGTCACACTCGCATTCTTGCTGCCGTTACCGTTTCGTGTCACTCGCCTGTGGACAACTGCCTGCGATATGTCGGGTCTTACGGACTTTTGTGCGCGCCCGAGCCCGAAATGACAGCGAAACGACAGGTCCGGCGGATGGTTACGCGGTCTGGCGCGAGGTCATTCAGGGGTCGGGCGCGGACGCTCAGGCCGGGTCGACCTCGCGCAGCAGACCCGACTTCACGTCGAAGACGAAGCCCCGCACATCGTCGGTGTGCAGCAGGAACGGCGAGGTCCGCACGCGCTGCATCGACTGCCGTACGTCCTGGTCGACGTCCTGGAAGGACTCCACCGCCCACGCGGGCCGCTGGCCGATCTCCAGCTCCAGCTCGGTGCGGAAGTCCTCGGTGAGGGTCTCCAGGCCGCAGCCGGTGTGGTGGATCAGCACGACACTGCGGGTGCCGAGCTTGCGCTGGCTGATGGTGAGCGAGCGGATCACGTCGTCGGTGACCACACCACCGGCGTTGCGGATGGTGTGACAGTCGCCGAGTTCCAGGCCGAGCGCGGCATGCAGGTCGAGACGGGCGTCCATGCACGCGACGACGGCGACCTGGAGCACGGGACGGGCGTCCATGCCGGGGTCGGTGAAGGCGGCGGCGTACCGCTCGTTCGCCTCGACGAGACGGTCGGTGACCGTGCCGCGGTCGGCTGTCGCACCTTGGGGACCAGTGGGAACCGATGCAGAAGTCGTCATACCCATGACCGTACTGGTCACTTTCGCAAGGGTCTCGTCGTGAGAGGGGACAAAGGACGCCATCGGCCCTTGCTGTGAGCTAACCCACAGGGGTGGTGTGAGTGCGCCCGTACGAGGGATTTCGTCCGCTGCGTGGCGTCGCCCGAACCCGAATCGGCGACGCGCAGGCCGGTTGATTGACCGCGAGACACCGTGGACTAAAGTGACGCGAAGCGGGAGGCGACTCTCCCTGCTGGACTTGTTTTCCCCCGGAGACCCGGCGATTTTCCGGTGCTCTCCCCGCGTGCGCGGCGCGTACGTACGGCTCGGCCTCCTCCCGCTCCCGGTCGGCTGACGCTTCCGGCGCCGGCCGGCCTCCCCTTCGAGCGGGCGGGGACCCGGCGGTGCGTACGGCCCTGCCGGATCTGAGAGGGCCCCTTGAGCCAGAGTCGACACGTCCCGGTGATGCTCCAGCGGTGCCTGGACCTGTTGGCCCCCGCCCTCGAGCAGCCGGGAGCGGTGGTCGTCGACTGCACGCTCGGCCTCGGCGGCCACAGCGAGGCCCTCCTCCAGCAGTTCCCCGAGGCCCGCCTCGTCGCCCTCGACCGCGACAAGGAGGCACTGCGCCTGTCCGGCGAGCGGCTCGCCCCGTACGGCGAACGCGCCACCCTCGTGCACGCCGTCTACGACGAGCTCCCGGACGTCCTGGCCAGGCTCGGCATCGCGCGCGTGCAGGGCGTCCTGTTCGATCTCGGCGTCTCCTCCATGCAGCTCGACGAGGCCGACCGCGGCTTCGCCTACGCCCAGGACGCCCCCCTCGACATGCGCATGGACCAGACCACCGGCGTCAGCGCCGCCGAGGTCCTCAACACCTACCCGCCCGGTGAGCTGGTCCGGATCCTGCGTGCCTACGGCGAGGAGAAGCAGGCCAAGCGGATCGTGGCCGCGATCGTGCGCGAGCGCGACAAGGAGCCGTTCAGCAACAGCGCCCGCCTCGTGGAGCTGATCCGCGACGCGCTCCCGCAGGCCGCCAAGCGCACCGGCGGCAACCCGGCCAAGCGCACCTTCCAGGCCCTGCGCATCGAGGTCAACGGCGAGCTCTCCGTCCTGGAACGCGCGATCCCGGCCGCGGTCGAGGCCCTCGGCGTCGGCGGACGGATCGCCGTGCTGTCGTACCACTCGCTGGAGGACCGGCTGGTCAAGCAGGTCTTCGCGGCCGGCGCCGCCAACACCGCCCCGCCCGGACTGCCCGTCGTCCCCGAGCGCTACCAACCCCGGCTCAAGCTGCTGACGCGCGGTGCCGAACTTCCCACCGAGGAAGAGGTCGCCGAGAACCGGCGCGCCGCACCGGCGCGTCTGCGGGGCGCCGAGCGCATCAGGGAGTCCATCGAATGACGGGCGGGAGGCAGGGGCGGGTGTCCGGATCCAGGATTCACACCCATGAGCCGGAGAACCGGACCCGGGGGAGGGCGAGTGAGTAGGAAACCCGAACTGAAGGGCCGGGCCGCCAAGCTCGCCCGGCTGATCCCCGCAGGACGCGCGCGGGCCGCCCGTACGCCCTTCGTCCTCCTCGTGGTCCTCCTGCTCGGCGGCGGCCTCATCGGGCTCCTGGTGCTGAACTCCGCCCTCAGTGAAGGCGCCTTCCGGCTGGAGGACCTGCGGCGGGAGACGAAGTCCCTCACCGACGAGGAGCAGTCCCTCCAGCGGGACATCGACGCCTACTCGGCCCCCGACGCCCTCCAGCGCCGCGCGCGCGAACTCGGCATGGTCCCCGGCGGCGACCCCGCCTTCCTCGGCCCCGACGGCAAGGTCCAGGGCGTGCCCAGCCCCGCGCCCGCCGACGAGAACGCCGCGTACAGCTCCCTCGTCGTCCCTCCCGAGGCCCTGATCAGCGATCCCACAGCGACCCCGGCGCCCGGCACGACACCCTCCGCACTGGCCTCCACGGGCGCCTCCACCGGGCCTCGCCAGGAGTCGCCGCAAGCCACCGCCGGTCCCGGCTACCCGCCCTCCGCCGTGCAGCAGACCCCGTTGGCCCAGTCCTCCCCGTACCCGACCCCCGGCAGGTGACGGAAGTGGTCGATCATCACGAACGGCAACCGCCGCGCCGCCGCGTACCCGGCCCCGCCAAGCCCGCCCGTTCCGGCGGCTCCCAGCGGCGCCCGGGCTCCGGCGCCCGCCCGGTCCGCCGCCCGGCCCGGCCCCGCCCCGGCGCCTCCGGCGTCATCCGGCTCGGCAGCCCCCGGCCCCGGCTGCGCATGGTCAGCCTGGCCCTGACCCTCGTCCTGCTCGCCTTCGTCGTGCGGCTGCTCCAGGTCCAGGGCGTCGACGCGAGCACCTACGCCGCCAAGGCCGAGAAGAACCGGTATGTGGGCTACACCCTGGCCGCCGTGCGCGGCGGCATCACCGACCGCAACGGCGTGGCACTGGCGACCAGCGTGGACGCGTACGACATCACGGCCGACCCCACGCTGTTCAGCCGTGAGCAGCTGAAGATCGACGACGGCCCCGAGCAGGCGGCGGCGCTGCTCGCGCCCATTCTCGGCCAGGAGCAGGAGGCGATCGTCAGAAAGCTCCGGCCCGAGAACAAGAACCTGCGCTACACCCTGCTGGCGAGCCGCCAGACCCCGCAGGTCTGGAAGCAGATCAAGGACCTGAAGAACGCGCTGGCCACCAAGGCCGACAAGGACAAGGGCACGGTCAACGTCCTCGGCGGCGTCCTGTCCGTCGCCAGCAGCAAGCGCGTGTACCCCAACGGCGAGCTCGCCGCCGGGATACTGGGCTGGGTCAACGCCGACGGCAAGGGCGGCGGCGGCGTCGAACAGCAGCTGAACAAGCAGCTGTCCGGCAAGGACGGCGAGATCCGCTACGCCCAGTCCGGCGGCCGTCAGGTGCCCACGGTCAACTCCACCGAGACGCCCGCCGTGCCCGGCAGCGACGTCGAGCTCACCATCGACCGCGACATCCAGTGGGCCGCGCAGAACGCGATCAGCGAGCAGGTGAAGAAGTCGAAGGCCGACCGCGGCTATGTGATCGTCCAGGACACCCGCACCGGCCAGGTCCTCGCGATGGCCAACGCGCCCGGCTTCGACCCCAACGACCTCTCCGAGGCCAGCAGCGCCAACATGGGCAACGCCGCCGTCCAGGACGCCTACGAGCCAGGCTCCACCGCGAAGGTCATCTCGATGGCCGCCGTACTGGAGGAGGGCGTGGCCTCGCCCGGTACGCATGTGGTCGTGCCCAACCGGCTGCACCGCGGCGACCGGCTCTTCAAGGACGACATCGACCACGAGACCTGGTACCTCACGCTCAACGGCGTGCTCGCCAAGTCCAGCAACATCGGCACCATTCTCGCCACCGGCCAGCTGGGCAAGACGCAGCGGCAGGCCAACCGGGTCCTGTACGACTACCTCCGCAGGTTCGGCTTCGGCAGCGTCACCGGCCTCGGTTTCCCCGGCGAGACACCGGGCATCCTCGCCGCCCCGGACAGCTGGTCGACCTCGCAGCAGTACACGATTCCTTTCGGCCAGGGCGTCTCCATCAACGCGATGCAGGCGGCCTCCGTCTACTCCACGGTGGCCAACGGCGGCGTACGCGTCGAACCCACCTTGGTGCGCGGCACGAAGGGACCCGACGGACAGTTCACCCCCGCCCCGGAGCCCAAGAAGAGCAGGGTCATCAGCGCCAAGACGGCGAAGACCCTCGCCCGGATGCTGGAGTCGGTGGTGGACGACCGGGAGGGCACCGGCACCAAGGCACGCATCCCGGGCTACCGCGTCGCGGGCAAGACGGGTACGGCGAACCGCGTGGATCCGGCCACCGGCAGATACCGCGGCTACACGTCGTCGTTCGCCGGTTTCGCGCCCGCGGACAAGCCCAGGATCACCGTGTACTGCGCGATCCAGAACGCCACCGCGGGGAACTACTTCGGCGGCCAGATCTGCGGACCCATCTACAAGAAGGTCATGGAATTCGCCCTGAAGACCCTCCAGGTCCCCCCGACCGGGGCCAAGCCCGCGAAGCTCCCGGTGGGCTACAAGCCCTGACCCCCTCGAAGCGCACGCCCGGCCACCGGCCCCCGACCACCCCGATGGCCCCGACCACCCTGATCAGCACCGAGCAGCCAGGAACCACCTCGTGACGACGATCACCCCTCAGCCCGGAAACCAGGGCACCCCCGGCCCCTCACTTCGCTCGCAGGCGGGTACGCCCGGTACGCTCACCGCCGTGCCACACGCTGATCAGTCCCAAACCACCCAGAAGGGGCATCCCGTGACATACCCGGGGCCGCCCAGGCCGGTGCAGGTGTCCGCCACACCCCTCGCGGAGCTCGCCGACCAGCTGGGTACCACCCCGCCGGACCGCTCGGACCAGGCCGTAGAGATCACGGGCATCACCCATGACTCGCGCGCCGTCCGCCCCGGCGACCTGTACGCCGCCCTCCCGGGCGCCCGCCTGCACGGCGCCGACTTCGTCACGCAGGCCGCCGGCCTCGGTGCCGCCGCCGTGCTCACCGACCCGACCGGCGCCGAGCGCGCCGCCGCGACCGGCCTGCCGGTCCTCGTCGTGGAGAACCCGCGGGCCCGCATGGGCGAACTGGCGGCCACGATCTACGGCCACCCCGGCCGCGATCTGCTCCAGCTCGGCATCACCGGCACCTCCGGCAAGACCACCACGGCCTACCTCGTCGAGGGCGGCCTGAAGACGGCCCGCGCCACCGGCCTCATCGGCACGGTCGAGATGCGCATCGGCGACGAGCGCATCAAGTCCGAACGCACCACCCCCGAAGCCACCGACCTCCAGGCCCTGTTCGCGGTCATGCGCGAGCGCGGCGTCGAGGCGGTCGCCATGGAGGTCTCCAGCCACGCGCTGGTCCTCGGCCGGGTCGACGGCTGCGTCTTCGACATCGCCGTCTTCACCAACCTCAGCCCGGAACACATGGAGTTCCACTCCGACATGGAGGACTACTTCCGGGCCAAGGCACAGCTGTTCACGCCGAAACGCAGCAAACTCGGCGTCGTCAACGTAGACGACGAGTACGGCCGCCGGCTCGCCAAGGAGGCCGGCGTCCCGGTCGTCACCTTCTCCGCCGAGGGCCACCCCGACGCCGACTGGCGCGCCGAGGACGTGGAGATCGGCCCGCTGGACTCGACGTTCACGGTGATCGGGCCCAAGGGCGAGCGGATCGCCGCCAGGTCACCGATCGCGGGCCCCTTCAACGTGGCGAACACCCTCGCCGCCATCGTCGCCCTCGCCGTGGCCGGCCTCGACCCGCAGACCGCCGCCGACGGCATCGCCGCCGTACCGGGCGTGCCGGGCCGGCTGGAGCGTGTGGACGCCGGGCAGCCCTATCTCGCGGTCGTCGACTACGCCCACAAGACCGACGCCGTCGAATCGGTGCTCAAGGCCCTGCGCAAGGTCACCGAGGGCAGCCTGCACGTCGTGCTCGGCTGCGGCGGGGACCGCGACCGGACCAAGCGCGCCCCGATGGGCGCCGCCGCGGCCCGGTTCGCCGACACCGCCGTACTGACCTCCGACAACCCCCGCTCCGAAGATCCTCTGGCGATCCTTGCAACCATGCTCCAGGGCGCGGCGTCCGTGCCGGTACACGAGCGTGGCGAGGTCCAGGTCTTCGAGGACCGGGCCGCCGCGATCGCCGCGGCCGTCGCCCGCGCAGAGCCCGGCGACACCGTGCTGGTCGCGGGCAAGGGGCATGAGCAGGGCCAGGACATCGCCGGGGTGGTCCGTCCCTTCGACGACCGCCAGGTGCTTCGCGAAGCTATCCAGAAGACCCAGGGATGAACTTGTGATCGCCCTCTCTCTCGCCGAGATCGCAGAAGTCGTCGGCGGGCAGACGTACGACATACCGGATCCGGCCGTCCAGGTCACCGGCTCCGTCGTCCGGGACTCCCGTGAGGTGGAGCCCGGCAGCCTCTTCGCCGCCTTCGTCGGCGAGCGCGTGGACGGCCACGACTACGCCGCGCAGGTCGTGGCCGCCGGTGCCGTCGCCGTCCTGGCCTCGCGTCCCGTCGGGGTCCCCTCGATCGTCGTGGCGGACGTGCAGAAGGCCCTCGGCGCCCTCGCCCGTCATGTCGTACGCCGGCTCGGCGCGACCCTCGTGGCCCTGACCGGCTCGGCGGGCAAGACCAGCACCAAGGACCTGATCGCCCAGGTGCTCCAGCGCAAGGCGCCGACCGTGTGGACGCCGGGCTCGCTGAACAACGAGATCGGGCTGCCGCTGACCGCGCTCAGCGCCACCGAGGAGACCAGGTTCCTGGTTCTGGAGATGGGCGCCCGCGGCATCGGCCACATCCGCTACCTCGCCGATCTGACGCCCCCGCGGATCGGGCTCGTGCTCAACGTCGGCACCGCCCACATCGGCGAGTTCGGCGGGCGCGAGCAGATCGCGCAGGCCAAGGGCGAGCTCGTGGAGGCCCTGCCGTCGGCCGACGACGGCGGCGCCGCGATCCTCAACGCCGACGATCCCCTGGTACGGGCCATGGCGTCCCGTACGAAGGCCAAGGTGATCCTGTTCGGAGAGTCAGGCGAAGCGGACGTACGCGCCGAGAACGCCAGACTCACGGACAGCGGACAGCCTGCTTTCACCCTTCACACACCCTCCGGTGCAAGCGATGTGACGATGCGCCTGTACGGTGAGCACCACGTGTCGAACGCGCTCGCCGCGGCCGCCGTCGCCCATGAGCTGGGCATGTCCGCGGAAGAGATCGCCACCGCGCTCTCCGAGGCGGGCTCCCTCTCCCGCTGGCGGATGGAGGTCACCGAGCGCCCGGACGGCGTGACGGTCGTCAACGACGCCTACAACGCGAACCCCGAGTCCATGCGGGCCGCTCTGCGTGCCCTTGCGGCGATGGGCAAGGGGCGTCGTACGTGGGCGGTGCTCGGCAAGATGGCCGAGCTCGGGGACGAGGCGCTCGCCGAGCACGACGCGGTCGGACGGCTCGCCGTCCGGCTCAATGTCGGCAAGCTCGTCGCGGTCGGGGGCAGGGAAGCGTCCTGGCTGCAACTGGGCGCATATAACGAGGGTTCGTGGGGTGAGGAGTCGGTGCACGTGTCCGACGCACAGGCGGCGGTCGACCTGTTGCGCAGCGAGCTGCGCCCAGGGGACGTCGTGCTCGTGAAGGCGTCCCGTTCGGTCGGTCTGGAGAGCGTCGCCGAGGCGCTGCTCGCGGGCGGTGCCGAGGGTGAGGTCGCCGCCCGATGATGAATCAGATCCTGTTCTCGGGTGTCATCGGTCTGTTCCTGACCCTGGTCGGCACACCGCTGCTGATCAAGCTGCTGGCCCGCAAGGGCTACGGCCAGTACATCCGGGACGACGGCCCGCGCGAGCACCACAGCAAGCGCGGTACGCCGACCATGGGTGGTATCGCCTTCATCCTGGCGACGATCGTCGCGTACTTCCTGTCCAAGCTGATCACCGGAAAGCCGCCGACGTTCTCCGGCATCCTGGTGATCGGTCTGATGGCCGGCATGGGTCTGGTCGGCTTCCTGGACGACTACATCAAGATCGTCAAGCGTCGTTCGCTGGGTCTGCGGGCCAAGGCCAAGATGGCCGGCCAGCTGCTCGGTGGTATCGCCTTCGCGGTGCTCTCGCTCCAGTTCGCGGACAACCGCGGCAACACCCCGGCCTCCACCAAGCTCTCCTTCGTGCAGGATTTCGGCTGGTCCATCGGCCCGGTGCTGTTCGTCGTCTGGGCGCTGTTCATGATCCTCGCCATGTCGAACGGCGTGAACCTGACCGACGGTCTGGACGGCCTGGCCACCGGCGCCTCCGTGCTGGTCTTCGGCGCCTACACCTTCATCGGCGTCTGGCAGTTCCAGGAGTCCTGCGCCAACGCGCAGACGCTGGCCAACCCCACGGCCTGTTACGAGGTGCGCGACCCACTCGACCTCGCCGTCGTCTCCTCGGCGCTGATGGGCGCCTGCCTCGGCTTCCTGTGGTGGAACACGTCCCCCGCCAAGATCTTCATGGGCGACACCGGTTCGCTGGCCCTCGGTGGCGCGCTCGCGGGTCTCGCCATCTGCTCGCGCACCGAGCTGCTGCTCGCCATCCTCGGCGGACTGTTCGTCCTCATCACCATGTCGGTGGTCATCCAGGTCGGCTCCTTCCGGCTCACCGGTAAGCGCGTCTTCCGGATGGCACCACTCCAGCATCACTTCGAACTCAAAGGCTGGTCGGAAGTACTCGTAGTGGTCCGCTTCTGGATCATTCAGGGCATCTGTGTGATTGTCGGACTGGGCCTCTTCTACGCGGGATGGGCAGCGGACAAGTGACCGACTGGCAGGGAAAGAACGTCACCGTCGCCGGGCTCGGCGTCTCCGGGATCCCGGCGGCCAAGGCGCTGCACGCGCGCGGGGCGAACGTCACGGTCGTCAACGACGGCGACGACGCACGCGCGCGTGAGCAGGCCGCCGAACTGGAGGCGCTCGGCATCACCGTCCGCCTCGGCGACGGAGCGACCCTGCCCGAGGGCACCGAGCTGATCGTCACCGCGCCCGGCTGGAAGCCGGACAAGCCGCTGTTCGCCGCCGCCGAGCGGGCCGGCGTCCCCGTCTGGGGCGACGTCGAGCTCGCCTGGCGGCTGCGCGGCCCCGACGCCGCGCCCTGGCTCGCCGTCACCGGCACCAACGGCAAGACCACGACCGTCCAGATGCTGGCGTCGATCCTTGAGGCGGCGGGACTGCGCACGGCCGCCGTCGGCAACATCGGCGTCTCGCTGCTGGACGCGGTGCTCGGCGACGAGCGGTACGACGTGCTGGCCGTGGAGCTGTCCAGCTACCAGCTCCACTGGGCGCCCTCCCTGCGCGCCCACTCCGCCGCCGTCCTCAACCTCGCCCCCGACCACCTCGACTGGCACGGCTCCATGGAGGCGTACGCCCGCGACAAGGGCCGTATCTACGAGGGCAACCGCGTCGCCTGTGTCTACAACGTCGCCGACAAGGCCACCGAGGACCTGGTGCGCGAGGCGGACGTCGAGGAGGGCTGCCGGGCCGTCGGCTTCACCCTCGGCACCCCCGGCCCCTCCCAACTCGGCGTGGTCGAGGGCATCCTGGTCGACCGCGCCTTCGTCGAGAACCGGCAGAAGAACGCGCAGGAGCTCGCCGAGGTCGCCGACGTCACCCCGCCCGCCCCGCACAACATCGCCAACGCCCTCGCGGCGGCGGCCCTCGCCCGGGCCTACGGCGTGCCCGCCAAGGCCGTACGGGACGGCCTGCGGGCCTTCACCCCGGACGCCCATCGCATCGCGCACGTCGCGGACGTGGACGGGGTCACGTACATCGACGACTCCAAGGCCACCAACACCCATGCGGCGGAAGCCTCGTTGGCGGCCTACGAGTCCATCGTCTGGATCGCGGGCGGCCTCGCCAAGGGCGCCGTCTTCGAGGAGCTCGTCAGCAAGGCGGCGAAGCGGCTGCGCGCGGCCGTGCTCATCGGCGCGGATCGCGGTCTGATCCGTGAAGCCCTCGCGCGACACGCGCCGGAAGTACCCGTCGTCGACCTCGACCGGACCGACACTGGGGCGATGCTCGCGGCGGTCCAGGAGGCGAAGCGGCTCGCCCAGCCCGGCGACACGGTGCTCCTCGCCCCCGCCTGTGCCTCGATGGACATGTTCGTCAACTACAACCAGCGCGGTGACGCGTTCGCGGAGGCGGTTCGCGAACTCGGCGCGGGCGCCTGACGCCGGGTCTCGGCCACTGCGGGTGCTACGGGACCCTTGGAGGGACGCGTGACTCGGAAGTGGCTGGACGGTACGTACTCCCACGCTGAGGCGGTGAGCGCCGATGCCCGGTAGCCGTACGGGACGGCCTCCCGCACCGCGGGCCGTGCGGCGGCCCGTGGCTCCGAGGCCACCGGGCGACAACGCCGTACGACGGCTCTACACCCGCCTGCACCGCGCGTGGGACCGGCCGCTGACCGCGTACTATCTGATCTTCGGCGGCAGCCTGCTGATCACCGTGCTCGGTCTGGTGATGGTCTACTCGGCCTCCCAGATCACCGCGCTGCAGATGTCGCTCGGAGGGTCGTACTTCTTCCGCAAGCAGCTGCTGGCCGCAGTGATCGGCGCCGGGCTGCTGTTCGCCGCCTCCCGGATGCCCGTGAAGCTGCACCGGGCGCTCGCCTACCCGATCCTCGCCGGTGCCGTCTTCATGATGGCGCTGGTGCAGGTCCCCGGGATAGGAGTCGCGGTCAACGGCAACCAGAACTGGATCGCCCTCGGCGGTTCCTTCCAGATCCAGCCCAGCGAGTTCGGCAAGCTCGCCCTCGTGCTGTGGGGTGCCGACCTGATCGCCCGCAAGCAGGACAAGAGGCTGCTGACGCAGTGGAAGCACATGCTGGTGCCGTTGGTGCCGGTCGCCTTCATGCTGCTCGGGCTGATCATGCTGGGCGGCGACATGGGCACGGCGATCATCCTGTCGGCGATCCTGTTCGGCCTGCTGTGGCTGGCGGGGGCGCCGACCCGGCTGTTCGTGGGGGTGCTGTCGGTCGCCGGCGCGATCGGGCTGTTCCTGATCAAGAGCAGCGAGAACCGGATGGCCCGCCTCCAGTGCCTCGGTGCCACCGACCCCGGGCCGGGTGACTCCTGCTGGCAGGCCGTGCACGGCATCTATGCGCTCGCCTCGGGCGGCATTTTCGGTTCCGGGCTAGGGGCGAGTGTGGAGAAATGGGGCCAACTGCCCGAAGCCCACACCGACTTCATCTTCGCCGTCACCGGTGAGGAACTGGGCCTGTCAGGGACGCTGTCGGTGCTCGCCCTCTTCGCGGCTCTAGGCTATGCGGGTATCCGCGTGGCCGGACGCACGGAGGACCCCTTCGTGAGGTACGCCGCGGGAGGTGTGACCACCTGGATCACCGCGCAAGCCGTGGTCAACATCGGTGCGGTGCTCGGTCTGCTGCCGATCGCCGGAGTCCCCCTCCCGCTGTTCTCCTACGGGGGCTCCGCCCTGCTGCCGACCATGTTCGCCATCGGGCTGCTGATCGCGTTCGCGCGCGACGAGCCCGCTGCGCGGGCGGCGCTTTCTATGCGGCAACCCCGCTTTGGTAGAAAGCGTGCGGGAGGCTCCGGCTCCGGCCGGGAGCCTCGGAGATGGAACACGATGCGACGGCGTGCCTCGGCGGCGCGTCCGTCCGGAGAGCGGTGAATTTCGGTGCATGTCGTACTCGCCGGTGGGGGGACCGCCGGCCACATCGAGCCCGCGCTCGCCCTCGCGGACGCCCTGCGCAGGCAGGACCCCACCGTGGGGATCACGGCCCTGGGCACGGAGCGCGGCCTTGAGACCCGGCTCGTACCCGAGCGGGGCTACGAGCTCGCGCTGATCCCGGCCGTACCCCTGCCGCGCAAGCCGACCCCAGAGCTGATCACCGTGCCGGGCCGGCTGCGCGGCACGATCAAGGCGACCGAGCAGATCCTGGAGCGCACCAAGGCGGACTGCGTCGTCGGCTTCGGCGGCTACGTGGCCCTGCCCGGCTACCTCGCCGCCAAGCGCCTCGGTGTGCCGATCGTCATCCACGAGGCCAACGCCCGCCCGGGCCTGGCCAACAAGATCGGTTCGCGGTACGCCGCCCAGGTCGCCGTCTCCACCCCGGACAGCAAGCTGCGCAACTCGCGCTACATCGGCATCCCGCTGCGCCGGACCATCGCCACGCTCGACCGGGCCGCGATGCGCCCGCAGGCCCGCGCCGCGTTCGGACTCGACCCGAACCTGCCCACGCTGCTGGTCTCCGGCGGCTCCCAGGGCGCACGCCGTCTCAACGAGGTCGTCCAGCAGGTCGCGCCCTGGCTCCAGCAGGCCGGAATCCAGATCCTGCACGCGGTCGGACCGAAGAACGAACTGCCGCAAGTACACCAGATGCCGGGAATGCCCCCCTATGTCCCGGTAAGTTACCTGGACCGGATGGACCTCGCGTACGCCGCGGCCGACCTGATGCTCTGCCGCGCCGGCGCGATGACCGTCGCCGAGCTCTCCGCCGTCGGACTCCCGGCCGCCTACGTCCCGCTGCCCATCGGCAACGGCGAACAGCGGCTCAACGCCCAGCCGGTGGTCAAGGCGGGCGGCGGCCTGCTGGTCGACGACGCGGAACTCACCCCCGAGTGGGTGCAGCAGAACGTCCTGCCCGTGCTCGCCGACCCGCACCGGTTGTACGAGATGTCCCGCGCGGCAAGCGAGTTCGGCCGCCGGGACGCCGACGACCTGCTCGTCGGCATGGTGTACGAGGCGATCGCCTCGCACCGACGTTAGGACCGTTGACGGAGGGCAGGGAGCGTGGCCGGACCGACCACCGCCGAGCGCGGTGAACGCCAGCAGGAGTCGTCCGACCCGCCCCTCCCTCGGCGGCGGTTGAGGCTCTCCCGCCTTCGTACGATCATCATCCTGGCCATTCTGCTCGTGCTCCTCGGTGCCGGCTCCGTCTGGCTCCTGTACGGCTCCCAGTGGACGCGCGTGGAGAAGGTGTCGGTCTCCGGCACCCGGGTGCTGACCCCCGCTCAGGTCCGTGCCGCCGCCGATGTCCCGGTCGGGGCGCCGCTGATTTCCGTCGACACCGAAGCGATCGAGGCGCGACTGCGCCGGAAATTGCCCCGAATTGACGCGGTTGACGTGGTCCGCGCCTGGCCGCATGGAATCGGCCTGAAAGTGGTGGAGCGTAGTCCGGTTCTGATTGTGCAAAAGGGCGGAAAGTTCGTCGAAGTGGACGATGACGGTGTCCGTTTCGCCACGGTTTCCGAGCCCCCTAAAGGCGTGCCCGCACTGGAATTGACGCCGGCCCGCTCGGGCTCCTCGGCCGCGAGCCTGCGCCGCTTCGGCGAGGACCGTCTGGTGCGCGAGGCGGTGCGGGTCGCCGACGCCGTTCCGGCGGCCGTCGCACGTCACACCCTGGTCGTCAAGGTCCGTTCCTATGACGCCATCTCACTGGAGTTGAGCGACGGCCGGACCGTGGCCTGGGGGAGTGGCGAGAAGGGGGCCTCGAAGGCCCGCACACTCACCGCTCTCATGAAAGCCTCGCCGGATGCGCGGTACTTCGACGTCAGCGTTCCCACCGCCCCCGCGTCAGCGGGGAGTTGACGCACATCCGAGCAGGCCAGCACCCTGGTTGGGCAGCGACACGGCTGATCACATAGGGTGAAAAGAAAAACGGGAGGTTCGGCGTGTTCGTTGAACGTGCGCCACTTGTCGACTTAGTGTCCTGTTCAGAAGACTTCAAGGAACAGACACACTGGTAACCCTAAACTTCAGGGTTAGGGTTCGGGTCGGCGCTACGGACCGTCCCATTCGGCATCAGTCGCGGTTCACGAAAGCTCACCGCTTCCCGTGATCCGACGACCCGTAACTCGAGGCGAGAGGCCTTCGACGTGGCAGCACCGCAGAACTACCTCGCAGTCATCAAAGTCATCGGTGTCGGCGGCGGTGGTGTCAATGCCATCAACCGGATGATCGAGGTCGGTCTCAAGGGCGTCGAGTTCATCGCCATCAACACCGACGCGCAAGCTCTGTTGATGAGCGACGCCGACGTCAAGCTGGACGTCGGCCGTGAACTCACCCGCGGACTCGGCGCCGGAGCCAACCCGGCCGTGGGCCGCAAGGCCGCCGAGGACCACCGCGAGGAGATCGAGGAGGTCCTCAAGGGGGCCGACATGGTCTTCGTGACAGCCGGTGAAGGCGGCGGCACCGGCACCGGCGGGGCCCCCGTCGTGGCCAACATCGCGCGCTCCCTGGGCGCCCTCACCATCGGCGTGGTCACGCGTCCGTTCACCTTCGAGGGACGGCGCCGCGCCAACCAGGCCGAGGACGGCATCGCCGAGCTCCGCGAAGAGGTCGACACCCTCATCGTGATCCCGAACGACCGGCTGCTGTCCATCTCGGACCGCCAGGTCTCGGTCCTGGACGCCTTCAAGTCGGCCGACCAGGTCCTGCTCTCCGGTGTCCAGGGCATCACCGACCTCATCACCACGCCGGGTCTGATCAACCTCGACTTCGCCGACGTCAAGTCGGTCATGTCCGAGGCCGGTTCGGCCCTCATGGGCATCGGCTCGGCCCGCGGCGACGACCGCGCGGTGGCCGCGGCCGAGATGGCGATCTCCTCCCCCCTGCTGGAGGCGTCCATCGACGGCGCCCGGGGAGTGCTGCTCTCCATCTCCGGCGGTTCCGACCTCGGCCTGTTCGAGATCAACGAAGCGGCCCAGCTGGTCAGCGAGGCCGCCCACCCCGAGGCCAACATCATCTTCGGCGCGGTGATCGACGACGCGCTCGGCGACGAGGTCCGGGTCACCGTGATCGCCGCCGGCTTCGACGGCGGTCAGCCGCCGGCCCGCCGGGACAACGTCCTCGGCTCGACCTCGTCCTCGTCCTCCGCGCCCCGGCGCGAGGAGCCCGCTCCGGCACGGCAGCAGCAGCCGGAGAGCCGGCCGTCCTTCGGTTCGCTCGGCAGCGTCACGCCGAAGGAGGACCCCGAGCCCGCCGCCCAGGCGGACCCGGTCGCCGACATCCCGGTCGCCCCGCCGGTCCCGCCGTCGCGTACCTACGCCGACAGCGCGGCGGAGGAACTGGACGTCCCGGACTTCCTTAAGTGATCCTTCTGACGTGATAGCACAGCGCGACAACGTGAGCGGCGCGCACTTCGCCTTCACCGACCGGTGGGGCGGGGTGAGCGCCGCTCCGTATGAGGAGCTCAACCTGGGTGGGGCGGTCGGTGACGACGCCGACGCCGTGACCACCAACCGCGAACTGGCCGCCAAGTCCCTCGGGCTCGACATGACCCGGGTGGTCTGGATGAACCAGGTGCACGGGACGGACGTCGCGGTGGTCGACGGACCATGGCGTGATCGTCCGGTGCCCGAGGTCGACGCGGTGGTCACGGCCCAGCGGGGTCTCGCCCTCGCCGTCCTCACCGCCGACTGCGTGCCGGTCCTGCTGGCCGACCCGGTCGCCGGGATCGTGGCCGCGGCCCACGCCGGCCGGCCCGGCATGATCGCCGGGGTCGTCCCGGCCACGCTACGCGCGATGACGCAACTGGGCGCCGACCCCGCCCGGATCGTCGCCCGCACCGGACCCGCGGTGTGCGGCCGGTGCTACGAGGTGCCGGAGGCGATGCGCGCCGAGGTGGCCGCCGTCGAGCCGGCGGCGTACGCCGAAACGAGTTGGGGTACGCCGGCGGTGGATGTGACCGCCGGAGTGCACGCCCAGCTCGCGCGACTCGGTGTGGGCGACCGGGAGCAGTCACCGGTGTGCACACGGGAGTCGAGCGACCACTTCTCCTACCGCCGCGACCGCACCACCGGTCGGCTCGCGGGCTATGTCTGGCTGGACTGAATGGACATGACGGACCGTAAAGGCGAACTCGCCGCAAATCTGGCGAAGGTGGAGGACCGCATCGCCGCGGCCTGTGCCGCCGCCGGGCGTGACCGCGCAGAGGTCACGCTGATCGTGGTCACCAAGACCTATCCCGCGAGCGATGTGCGGATGCTGTCCGAGCTCGGCGTCGGCCATGTCGCCGAGAACCGCGACCAGGACGCGGCGCCGAAGGCCGCGGCCTGCTCGGATCTGCCCCTTGCGTGGCACTTTGTCGGCCAGCTCCAGACCAACAAGGTGCGATCCGTGGTCGGTTATGCGGATGTGGTGCAGTCCGTCGACCGTTCCAAGCTGGTGACGGCGCTGTCGAAGGAAGCCGTACGGCAGGAGCGCGAAGTGGGCTGCCTCATCCAGGTGGCCCTGGATGCGGGGGAGGGCGCGCGGGGCGAACGGGGTGGTGTGGCGCCCGGCGGGATCGAGGAGTTGGCCGGCCTGGTGGCGAAGGCGCCGGGGCTCCGGCTCGACGGCCTCATGACCGTCGCCCCTCTCACCGGCGAGTTCGCGGGGCGCCAACAGGCGGCGTTCGAGCGGTTGATGGATTTGTCGACCGCCCTGCGCCGAACCCATCCTGCTGCGAACATGGTGTCGGCAGGGATGAGTGCGGATCTCGAAGAGGCTGTGGCCGCCGGTGCGACACATGTGCGCGTCGGCACTGCGGTACTCGGAGTCCGCCCCGGGCTCGGGTAACGTCGCCAAGAAGTCGGACCACAGCAGAAAATATGGTCAATAACGCCGAAAGGCGGGCGTAACGACCGCGTGGATCGCGGGCACTTGGCAGTCGATCCACCACAGAGCGGAGGACTCAGAGCATGGCCGGCGCGATGCGCAAGATGGCGGTCTACCTCGGCCTCGTGGAGGACGATGGGTACGACGGCCGGGGGTTCGATCCCGACGACGACTTCGAGCCCGAACTGGACCCGGAGCCCGAGCGCGACCACCGACGGCACGAGCCGTCCCACCAGTCGCACAGTGCACATCAGTCCCAAAGGGACGAAGAGGTACGAATCGTACAGCCGCCCGCGCCGCGTGAACCGGTCGCCCGATCGGCTTCGCTTCCCGCGGAATCCGGACGTCCCGCGCGTATCGCGCCCGTGGCGTCCATCACACAAGAACGCGCAAGTCTGGAGAAGAACGCACCGGTGATCATGCCCAAGGTCGTGTCGGAACGAGAGCCTTACCGGATCACCACCCTTCACCCGCGGACCTACAACGAGGCCCGTACCATCGGGGAACACTTCCGTGAGGGCACCCCGGTGATCATGAATCTGACTGAGATGGATGACACAGATGCCAAGCGACTTGTCGACTTTGCGGCGGGTTTGGTGTTTGGTCTTCACGGCAGCATCGAGCGGGTGACGCAGAAGGTGTTCCTGTTGTCGCCTGCTAACGTCGATGTCACGGCGGAGGACAAGGCCCGCATCGCAGAGGGCGGGTTCTTCAACCAGAGCTGAGACGCACCACCGGAAAGACCGCACGACAACGAACAGGGGAGAGGGAAGCACCAGTCATGAGCGTGGTCCTGCAGGTTCTCTACATCGCGCTGATGGTCTTCCTCATCGTGCTCATCTTCCGGTTGGTCATGGACTACGTCTTCCAGTTCGCCCGCTCATGGCAACCCGGCAAGGCGATGGTGGTCGTTCTGGAGGCCACCTACACTGTCACCGATCCACCGTTGAAGCTTCTGCGGCGGGTTATCCCGCCGCTGCGTCTCGGGGGCGTGGCGCTCGACCTGTCCTTCTTCGTACTGATGATCATCGTCTACATCCTGATCACGCTCGTACGGAGCGCGATGTGAGCGATGTGACAGATACGGTCTTGCCGACTGCCGACGACTACGTTGAGGTGAAGAGATGCCGTTGACCCCCGAGGACGTGCGGAACAAGCAGTTCACGACCGTCCGCCTCCGAGAAGGCTATGACGAGGACGAGGTCGATGCCTTCCTCGATGAGGTCGAAGCCGAACTGACCCGACTGCTCCGCGAGAACGAGGACCTGCGCGCCAAGCTGGCCGCGGCCACGCGTGCTGCTGCCCAGAATCAGCAGAACATGCGCAAGCCGCCGGAGGGTCCCGGCGGACCGCAGGACCAGCAGCAGGGCGGCATGCCTCAGCAGGGCATGCGCGGTCCCGGGGCTCCCGTCCCCGCTGGGATATCGGGCCCGCCGCAGCAGCAGATGGGTGGCCCCATGGGTGGCCCGCCCCAGCTGCCGAGCGGTGCCCCGCAGCTGCCCGCCGGCCCCGGCGGTCAGGGTGGCCCGCAGGGTCCCGGTCCGATGGGCCAGGGTCCGGGGCCGATGGGCCAGCCCCCCATGCAGCAGATGGGCGGCCCGATGGGCGGTCCCATGGGTGGCCCGATGGGCGGTCCCGGTCAGGGCGGCCCCGGCGGCGACAGCGCTGCGCGCGTTCTGTCGCTCGCCCAGCAGACCGCCGACCAGGCGATCGCGGAGGCCCGTTCCGAGGCCAACAAGATCGTCGGCGAGGCGCGTTCGCGTGCCGAGGGTCTCGAGCGTGACGCCCGTGCCAAGGCCGACGCCCTGGAGCGGGACGCGCAGGAGAAGCACCGCGTCGCGATGGGCTCCCTGGAGTCCGCCCGCGCCACGCTGGAGCGCAAGGTCGAGGACCTGCGCGGCTTCGAGCGCGAGTACCGCACGCGGCTGAAGTCCTACCTCGAGTCGCAGCTGCGTCAGCTGGAGACCCAGGCGGACGACTCGCTCGCCCCGCCGCGCACTCCGGCGACCGCGTCCCTCCCGCCGTCCCCGGCGCCCTCGATGGCTCCGGCCGGCGCGAGCGCCCCGTCGTACGGCGGCAACCAGACGATGGGCGGCGGCCCGTCCCCGGCTGCCCCGTCCTACGGCGGTCAGCAGCAGATGTCCCCGGCGATGACCCAGCCCATGGCACCGGTCCGGCCGCAGGGTCCGTCCCCGATGGGCCAGGCTCCCTCGCCGATGCGCGGGTTCCTCATCGACGAGGACGACAACTGACGGTTGGTAGTACGCCGTAGGCGTCGGCAGCGTTCAGGGCGGGGCCCCGGATTCGATCCGGGGCCCCGCCCTTTTGCCACGCGTGCGCACGCCCGTGCACGCCGGCCTGCGGCGTTTGTTCGGCAGTCGCGTGCGGTGTCCGACGTACACAACGCCGAAGGCCCGGGACCGCCAAGATTCTTTGGCGGTCCCGGGCCTTCGCATGCCCGGCCGAGCCTCGCTACGCCTTGCGCAGGCGGAACGTCAGGGTCAGGCCCTCGTCCTCGAAGGGGGAGCCGTAGTTGTCGTCCGCCTCGCCCTGGGCGAAGTCCGTGGCCAGGACCTCGTCGGCGATCAGCCCGGAGTGCTCCGTCAGCGCCGCGATCGTGGCCTCGTCCGTCGCCGTCCAGCGCAGGGCGATGCGGTCGGCAACGTCCAGGCCGCTGTTCTTGCGGGCCTCCTGGATCAGGCGGATCGCGTCCCGGGCCAGGCCCGCCCGGCGAAGCTCCTCCGTGATCTCCAGGTCCAGGGCGACCGTCGCACCCGAGTCGGAGGCCACCGACCAGCCCTCGCGCGGGGTCTCCGTGATGATCACCTCGTCCGGAGCGAGCGCGACCGTCTCGCCGTCGAGCTCCACGGACGCCGTGCCCTCGCGCAGGGCCAGGGACAGCACCGCCGCGTCCGCGTTCGCGATGGCCTTCGCCACGTCCTGGACGCGCTTGCCGAACCGCTTGCCCAGGGCGCGGAAATTGGCCTTGGCCGTGGTGTCGACCAGGCTGCCGCCGACCTCTGAGAGGGACGCCAGCGAGCTCACGTTCAGCTCCTCCGTGATCTGCGCGTGCAGCTCACGGTCGAGGGCGTCGAAGCCCGTCGCGGCGATCAGGGCCCGGGACAGCGGCTGCCGGGTCTTGACGCCCGACTCCGCGCGCGTGGCGCGCCCCAGCTCGACCAGCCGACGGACCAGGACCATCTGCCTGGACAGCTCGGGGTCGATCGCCGACAGGTCGGCCTGAGGCCAGGAAGCCAGGTGCACCGACTCCGGGGCGCCCGGCGTGACCGGGACGACCAGGTCCTGCCAGACCCGCTCGGTGATGAACGGGGTCAGCGGGGCCATCAGCTTGGTGACCGTCTCGACGACCTCGTGCAGGGTGCGCAGCGCGGCCTTGTCGCCCTGCCAGAAGCGGCGGCGCGAGCGGCGGACGTACCAGTTAGACAGGTCGTCGACGAACGCCGAGAGGAGCTTGCCGGCGCGCTGGGTGTCGTACGCCTCCAGGGACTGGGTCACCTGGTCGGTCAGCGCGTGCAGTTCGGACAGCAGCCAGCGGTCCAGGACCGGGCGGTCGGCGGGGGCGGGGTCGGCCGCGGAGGGCGCCCAGTTCGACGTACGGGCGTACAGGGCCTGGAAGGCGACCGTGTTCCAGTACGTCAGGAGCGTCTTGCGGACGACCTCCTGGATCGTGCCGTGGCCCACGCGGCGGGCTGCCCAGGGTGAGCCGCCGGCCGCCATGAACCAGCGCACCGCGTCCGCGCCGTGCTGATCCATCAGCGGGATCGGCTGGAGGATGTTGCCGAGGTGCTTGGACATCTTGCGGCCGTCCTCGGCGAGGATGTGGCCGAGGCAGACGACGTTCTCGTACGACGACTTGTCGAAGACGAGCGTGCCGACGGCCATCAGCGTGTAGAACCAGCCGCGCGTCTGGTCGATGGCCTCGCTGATGAACTGCGCCGGGTAGCGGCTCTCGAAGAGCTCCTTGTTCTTGTACGGGTAGCCCCACTGCGCGAACGGCATCGAACCCGAGTCGTACCAGGCGTCGATGACCTCCGGCACGCGTGTGGCCGTCTTGCCGCAGCCGTCCTTCTGGCAGGCGAAGGTGACGTCGTCGATGAACGGGCGGTGCGGGTCAAGACCGGACTGGTCGGTGCCGGTCAGCTCGCTGAGCTCCGCGCGGGAGCCGACGCAGGTGAGGTGGTCGTCCTCGCAGCGCCAGATCGGCAGCGGGGTGCCCCAGTAGCGGTTGCGGGACAGGGCCCAGTCGATGTTGTTGTTCAGCCAGTCGCCGAAGCGGCCGTGCTTGACCGTGTCGGGGAACCAGTTGGTCTTCTCGTTCTCGTCGAGAAGTCGGTCCTTGACGGCGGTTGTGCGGATGTACCAGGACGGCTGCGCGTAGTAGAGCAGCGCCGTGTGGCAGCGCCAGCAGTGCGGATAGCTGTGCTCGTACGGGATGTGCCTGAAGAGCAGACCGCGCTGCTGAAGATCCTCGGTGAGCTGTTCGTCCGCCTTCTTGAAGAAGACGCCGCCGACCAGGGGGACGTCCTCCTCGAAGGTGCCGTCGGGGCGGACCGGGTTCACCACCGGCAGGCCGTACGCGCGGCAGACCTTGAGGTCGTCCTCACCGAACGCGGGGGACTGGTGGACCAGACCCGTGCCGTCCTCGGTGGTGACGTACTCGGCGTTGACGACGTAGTGCGCCTCGGCGGGGAACTCGACGAGTTCGAACGGCCGCTGATACGTCCAGCGCTCCATCTCGGCGCCCGTGAAGGTCTGGCCGGTGGTCTCCCAGCCCTCGCCGAGGGCCTTGGCGAGAAGCGGCTCGGCTACGACGAGCTTCTCCTCGCCGTCGGTCGCCACGACGTAGGTGACCTCGGGGTGCGCGGCCACGGCCGTGTTGGAGACGAGGGTCCAGGGCGTGGTCGTCCACACCAGGAGCGCGGCCTCGCCGGCGAGCGGGCCGGAGGTGAGCGGGAAACGGACGAACACCGAGGGGTCGACGACCGTCTCGTAGCCCTGCGCCAGCTCGTGGTCGGACAGGCCGGTGCCGCAGCGGGGGCACCAGGGGGCGACGCGGTGGTCCTGGACCAGCAGCCCCTTGTTGAAGATCTCCTTCAGGGACCACCAGACGGACTCGATGTACTCGGGCTCCATCGTGACGTAGGCGTCGTCGAGGTC
Organism: Streptomyces sp. M41; assembly: GCF_043673425.1. Taxonomy (NCBI): domain Bacteria; kingdom Bacillati; phylum Actinomycetota; class Actinomycetes; order Kitasatosporales; family Streptomycetaceae; genus Streptomyces; species Streptomyces sp. M41. Next base: position 47,203 of record NZ_JBIMKE010000020.1, read on the forward strand.
CACCCAGTAGCCCATGCGGGTCGTCAGGTCGGAGAAGGCGTCGGTGTGGCGCAGCACGGACTCGCGGCACTTGGCGTTGAACTCGGCGATGCCGAACGCCTCGATGTCCTTCTTGCCGCTGAAGCCGAGCTCCTTCTCGACCGCCAGCTCCACCGGGAGGCCGTGGCAGTCCCAGCCGGCCTTACGGGCCACGTGGTAGCCGCGCATGGTGCGGAAGCGGGGGAAGACGTCCTTGAAGACGCGGGCCTCGATGTGATGGGCGCCGGGCATGCCGTTGGCGGTGGGCGGGCCCTCGTAGAACACCCACTCGGGGCGGCCCTCGGACTGCTCCAGGCTCTTGGCGAAGATCTTCTGCTCGCGCCAGAAGTCGAGCACGGCGTGCTCGAGGGCGGGCAGGTCGACCTGGGCGGGTACCTGGCGGTACGTCGGCGATGTCATCAGCGGGCTTCCTCCGGCGGACTTGCTGCCTTCCGTCCGGAGGGACGAGAGCCGAGTCTTTCCGTACGCCGGTTTCGGCGCGCTCCCGCGGTACCACCCTCCTTGACCCGCCGACGCGGGGTGTGCGTCGGTGAGCCCCCTCATTGGGGTCGCGATACCGGTTCTACTCGCCCGGTGCGGGCTTTCTTCCGGCGGCTCCGGGGTGATCTTCACGTCGCGCTCGCCCCCGGGCTTCCACCGTCCCCGGGTCGCTCTGGGCTGCGTACGCCGCTACTCGTCCCCATCCACGCTTTTCGCTCCGCCCAGTGTACGGCGCCGGGGCGACAGCGGCCGACCGGATTTCCGGCACGTGGGGGAAGGGGTGGTCTTCTCGCCGGGATGACCCGAATGGGGCGGTACGTGTGTTCGGATTCTGGGACGTTCGACTCGGCGGCATACCCCGCGGGGAGCTGGGCACAACGGATGCAGGTCTCCCGCGCGACATGCGCGAGGCGGGCGAATCGGGCGGTGTGCCCCGTTGCCGCGGGACTCAAGTCGATTTATCGTCCCAGCACGATTCGCGAGCAAGATCACAATATGTGAAGGGGCCGCGGCATGGTGGCGAAGAAGACCGCCGAAGAGCAGTCGGCGTCGAGCAGGTCCACACATGCGAGTGCCTCCGGCGGCGGTGCGGGTGCCTCCGGCGGTGCCAGGGCCTCCGGCGGTGCGGCCAAGGATGTGGGCGGAAAGAAGAGCGCACGGTCGGTTTCCGCGGGGGCGAGGGGCGAGAAGCCGGTGAAGACGGTCCGGGGAGCCGCCGGGGGCGGGGCTGGGGCGCGCGGGGCGCAGGCGGCGAGGAAGGCCGTGTCGAGGAAGGCAGCCGGGGCCAAGGGCGCGCCGGCCAAGAAGGCGGTCGAGGGGGAGGGGAGCGGGGGACGGGGAGGACGGGCCGCGGGGATGGGGCCCGGTGGCAGGAGTGCTGAGGTCAAGAAGGTTGCGGCCAAGAAGGCCACCGCCAAGAAGGCCACTGCCAAGAAGGCCACTGCCATGAAGAGCGCCGCTGAGAAGGTCGCGGTCAAGAAGGCCACCGCCAAGGAGGCCACCGCCAAAAAGGCCACCGCAGGGGTGGCTGGCGGTGAGGGGACTGCTGGCGTGGGCGCCGTGGGCGCCGTGAGCGCGAAGGCGTCGGCCAGGAAGAGCGCTGCCGAAAGGAGCGCTGCCGACAGGCATGCGGCAAAGAGCGGCGTGGCGACGAGCGGTGAGGCTGAGAGCAGCGCGGTGACGCGCAGCAAGGCTAAGCGCAGCGCCGCCAAGAAGGGCGCGGTCAAGAGGGCCGTGGCGAAGGAAAGTGCCGTGAAGAAGCCGGCCGTGAAGGCGGTCGTCGGGGAAAAGGCGGGCGGTCGGGCAGCGGCAGCGGTCGGTGGGGATGCGGTGGCGGCGGGCGCCGGGGGCAAGAAGGCGTCGACAGAGAAAGCGGCCATCAAGAAGGCGACGGAAAGGGCCGGCACCAGGAAGGCGACGGCAGAGAAGGCCGCCACCAGGCGGGCGGCGGCCGGGAAAGCGGCCGACGAAAAGGTGGCGGCGACCAGGGCGGCGGCCACGGCAGCGGTGACCGAAGAATCGGCGGCCATGGCAGCAACGACCGACAAGGCGGCGGCCGGCAAGGGCACCGGCAAGAAGGCGGTGGCCAGGAAAGCGGCGACCGATAAGGCGGCGGCCGAAGCAGCGGCGGCCACGGCAGCAACGACCGACAAGGCGGCGGCCAGGGCGGCTGCGACCGGTCAGGCGGCCGGTAAGGGCACGGCCAAAAGCACGGCGACCGGGAAAGCGGCCACCGAGAAGGCGGCGGTGAGCGAGATGACGGCGGCCGGTAAGGGCGCGGGTAAGAAGGCGGCGGTCGCAGCGGCGGCGGGCACGGCAGAGGCGGCCGAAGGAGCCGCGGCCAGGGCGGCGGCCGAAGATGTGGCCGCCACGGCGGCGGTGACCGGGAAGGCGGCGGCCGGTAAGGGCGCGGGTAAGAAGGCGGCGGTCGCAGCGGCGGCGGACACGGCAGAGGCGGCCGAAGGAGACGCGGCCAGGGCGGCGGTGACCGAGAAGGCGGCGGGCAAGGGCACCGGCAACAAGGCGGCATCCAGGAAAGCCGTCCTGGAAGGCAGCGGGACGAAGGCGGCCGTCGAGGGGGAGGCAGGCGGGCGGGGTGGGGCCCGTAAGGCGGCGGCCGGGGTCAAGGGCGGCCGGAGGAAGGGCGCTGGAGAGGGAGCCGGCGACGTAGTGGTGGGCGTCGCGGGTGGGAAGGCGGGTGCCGCCGGGAAGGGCGCCTCTCAAGGGCGGGCGGTCAGGAAGCGGGCCACCGCGAAGGGTGTGGGTGTGGAGCGAACGGCCGGTCAGAGGGCCGTCGTCGAGAGCAGGGCCAAGAAGGCGGGCGCGGCGCAGGCCGCGGAGCAGACGGGAGCCACGACGGTGGTTGCGAAGAAGACTCCTGGCACGGCCACGACGGCGAAGACCGCCGTTCCCAAGGCACGCATCGCCGCGGCGGAGCCCGGCGACCTCGCGGTGCGCCCCGGTGAGGACCCCTGGACCCCGCAGGAGGTCGAGGAGGCGCGCGCGGAGCTCCAGGCGGAGGAGACGCGGCTGCGCGACGAGATCACCTCGTCCGAGCGGTCGCTGGCCGGTCTGATGCGGGACTCGGGGGACGGAGCCGGCGACGATCAGGCGGACACCGGCGCCAAGAACATCACGCGTGAGCACGAGCTGGCGCTCGCCGCCAACGCGCGCGAGATGCTCATCCAGACCGAGCGGGCCCTGGAGCGGCTCGACGCGGGAACCTACGGCCTGTGCGAGAACTGCGGCAACCCGATCGGCAAGGCACGGATGCAGGCCTTCCCGCGCGCGACCCTGTGCGTGGAGTGCAAGCAGAAGCAGGAACGGCGGTACTGAGCCGTTCTGAGCGGTACTGGCCGGTACGCGGGTGCCTTCGGACGTGCCGTACTCTCGTCCTCAGTCAGGTACCTAGGTTGAGGGACTCACGTGGCAGAGGCGGAGCGCATCATCGGTACGCCGGACACCCCTGAGGCGGGGGGAGCCGAGCCGGAGCAGCCCGACGGGCAGGCGAAGGACGCCGCGGACGGCACGGCGGAGCGGCCCCGCGGCCGGCGCCGGGTCGCCGTGCTCTTCGGGGTGGCCACGTTCGCGTACCTCCTGGACCTGATCAGCAAGATCATCGTGGTCGAGAAGCTGGAGCACCACCCGCCGATCGAGATCATCGGTGACTGGCTGAAGTTCGAGGCGATCCGCAACGCGGGCGCGGCCTTCGGCTTCGGCGAGGCCTTCACCGTGATCTTCACGGTGATCGCGGCGGCCGTGATCGTGGTGATCGCCCGGCTCGCCCGCAAGCTGTACAGCCTGCCCTGGGCGATCGCGCTGGGCATGCTGCTCGGCGGTGCCCTCGGCAACCTCACCGACCGGATCTTCCGCTCGCCCGGCGTCTTCGAGGGCGCGGTCGTCGACTTCATCGCGCCCAAGCACTTCGCCGTGTTCAACCTGGCCGACTCGGCGATCGTGTGCGGCGGCATCCTGATCGTGCTGCTGTCGTTCAAGGGCCTGGACCCGGACGGCACCGTCCACAAGGACTGAGTCCGCGCCCGGGGCCGCCCGCCCGAGTTGTCCACAGGCTCCGTACGGGGGTGTCGGCGCCGTCCGGCATACTCGATGGGTGAGCACGATTCCCGAGATCCGTACCCTGCCCGTGCCCGACGGCCTGGAGGGCGAGCGCGTCGACGCCGCCATCTCCCGGATGTTCGGCTTCTCCCGGACCAAGGCGGCCGAGCTCGCCGCGGCGGGGAAGGTCATGGTCGACGGGTCGGTGGTCGGCAAGTCGGAGCGCGTGCACGGCGGCGCCTGGCTCGAGGTGGAGATGCCGCAGGCGCCCGCGCCGGTGCAGATCGTCGCCGAGCCGGTCGAAGGCATGGAGATCGTGCACGACGACGACGACGTGGTGGTGATCGTCAAGCCGGTCGGCGTCGCAGCCCACCCGAGCCCCGGCTGGTCCGGACCGACGGTCATCGGCGGCCTCGCCGCGGCGGGCTACCGGATCTCGACCTCCGGTGCCGCCGAGCGCCAGGGCATCGTGCACCGGCTCGACGTGGGCACCTCGGGACTGATGGTCGTCGCCAAGTCCGAGTACGCGTACACGTCGCTCAAGCGCCAGTTCAAGGAGCGCACGGTCGACAAGCGGTACCACACGCTGGTCCAGGGCCACCCCGACCCGACCAGCGGCACCATCGACGCGCCGATCGGCCGCCACCCCAACCACGACTACAAGTGGGCGGTCACGGCCGAAGGCAAGCCGTCGATCACGCACTACGACCTGATCGAGGCGTTCCGCGCGGCCTCGCTGCTCGATGTGAAGCTGGAGACCGGCCGCACCCACCAGATCCGCGTCCATATGGCCGCCCACCGGCACCCCTGCGTCGGCGACCTGACCTACGGCGCCGACCCGACGCTCGCCAAGCGGCTCCGGCTGACCCGCCAGTGGCTGCACGCCGTGCGACTGGGCTTCGAGCACCCCGGGGACGGGCAGTGGGCGGAGTTCGCCAGCGACTACCCGGCCGACCTCCAGAAGGCCCTGGACCAGGTCCGCGAGGAGACCTGGGCATGAGCGCTCCCCGGAGCGTCCCGTCCGTCGGCCCGTCCGCCCTCTCCGGCCCGTCCGCCCTTTCCGGCTCATCCGTCGGCCCGTCCGACGCCAACGGCCGGCCGTACGCCGTGCGGGTCGCCGACGGCCCCGCCGACCGTGAGGCGTGCTTCGCGGTGCGCAAGGAGGTCTTCGTCGTCGAGCAGGGCGTCCCGCAGGAGATCGAGTACGACGCCTACGACGCCGGTGCCGTCCATGTCCTGGCCGTCCGCGAGGACAGGCTGCCGCTCGGCACGGGCCGGCTGCTGCACGGTGAGGCGGCAGCCGCGAAGGTCGACGGCGATCCGACGGTGGGGTCGCTGGGGCGGCTCGCCGTGACCCGGGCGGCGCGCGGGCTCGGCGTCGGGGCCGCCCTGGTGCGGGCCGTCGAGGAGGCGGCACGCGCGCGTGGGCTCGCGGCCGTCGATCTGCACGCGCAGACGCATGCGCTGGGGTTCTACGAGCGGCTCGGGTACGTGGCGTACGGGCCAGAGTTCCCGGACGCCGGGATACCGCACCGGGCGATGCGGCGCGCTCTGTAGCCGGGCTGTAAGAGCTGGTGAGGAAGTCGGCGTGGCAGGCTTGAGTCCTGTCGTGTGAATGTCGACCTTCCCGGAGCGCTGACCGTGGATCAGTTGGCCCTGTTGTTCGTGCTGTTGCTCGGGGCCCTGGTGAGCGTCCCGGTGGGGGACCGGTTCGGGCTGCCGGCGCCGGTGCTGATGACGCTGCTCGGGATCGTCCTCGCGTTGCTCGAGTTCGTACCGAACGTCGAGATCCCGCCCGACCTCATTCTCCCGCTGCTGTTGCCGCCGCTGCTGTACGCCGCCGTACGACGGACCTCCTGGCGGCAGTTCGCGGCGAACGTACGGCCCATTCTTCTGCTGGCCGTGGCGCTGGTGTTCGTCACGATGCTGTGCGTGGCCGCCACGGCCCACGCGATCGTGCCGGGGCTGCCCCTGGCCGCCGCGTTCGCCCTGGGCGCGCTGGTCGCGCCGCCCGACCCCGTGGCGGCCACCGCGGTCGCAGGACAACTCGGGCTGCCGCGGCGCATGGTGTCCATCCTGGAGGGCGAGGGGCTCTTCAACGACGTGACGGCCATCGTGCTCTACCACGTGGCGATCGCCGCCGTCGTCAGCGGCAGCTTCTCGCCGTGGCAGGCCGGACTCGATCTGTTCCTCTCCGCCGTGGTGGCGCTGGCCGTCGGGCTCGCCCTCGGGTGGGGCGCCAACAAGCTGATGGACCTGCTGGGCGACGCCACCCTCCAGATCGGGCTGACGCTGCTGGTGCCGTACGCCTCCTATGTGATGGCCGAGGAGCTCCAGGGCTCCGGTGTGCTCGCCGTGCTGGTCACGGCCCTCTTCCTCGCCGAGTACGCCACCGACCCCGACGACGTGATGACACGGCTCGCCGGGCACACCTTCTGGGACATCGTCGACACCCTCGTCACCGGCGTCGCGTTCGGTCTGATCGGGCTCGAACTGCACAACGCGCTGCGGACGGCGTCCGGCCGGTGGAGCGACATGCTCACCTGGGCGGCCGTGGTGGTCGTGGTCGTCGTCCTGGTACGGCTGCTGTGGCTGCTGCCGGCCACCTGGCTCGCCAAACGGATGCACGCCGAGCGGGACTACGAGGAGATCCCGATGAGCTGGCGGGAGACCGTCGTGATGTGGTGGGCGGGGATGCGCGGCGTCGCCTCGGTTGCCCTGGCCCTGGCCATCCCGCTGGAGACGGACTCGGGGGCCGCCTTCCCCGACCGGAACGAGATCGTGTTCATCGCGTTCGGCGTGATCATGGCGACGCTGGTGGTGCAGGGGCTGAGCCTGCCGTGGCTGGTGAAACGGCTCGGGGTGCGCGCCGACAGCGAGCGGGAGAAGGAGTTCGAGAAGCAGCTGGCGGTGCGGGCGGCCACGGCCGCGAAACGACGGCTGCGGGAGATCGAGGACGCCGAGGAGCTGCCCGAGGAGTTGTCCGAGCAGATGCTGCGCAGGGCGTTCGAGATCGGGGTGCGGATCAGCCCGGAGCTCGGCGAGGAGGAGCGCAAGGAGGCCTATGAGCACCGGGTGCGGCGGCTGAAGCGGGTGCGGCGGATCCAGGCCGAGATGCTCAGCGCGGCGCGGCACGAGATCGTGGCGGCCCGCAGTGAGCCGGGGGCCGATCCGGAGGTGGTGGACCGGGTGCTGCGGCATTTGGACGTGCGCAGTCTGCGCTGAAGTGGGCGTCGCCGACGGTCCCTTCGTAGGCTCTGATCATGGCTCGCAATGTGGTGATCAGCGGTGGGGGTACGGGGATCGGGCTCGCGGCGGCACAGCTGTTCGCGGCGGACGGGGATCAGGTGCTGCTGCTCGGCCGGCGCGCCGAGGTGCTGGAGCAGGCCGGGGTCCCCGGCGCCCTCACCTGTGCGGCGGACCTGAGCAAGCCACGCGGCGTGCGGGGCGTGGAGCGGTTCGTGGCCGCGGAGCTCGGCACGGTGGACGTGCTGATCCACAGCGCCGGAGGCGCCGGTCACCTCGAGCCCAAGGTGGACAGCGACGAACCGCTCGATGTCGTCCTGCACAACTGGACGCTGAACTTCGGCCTCAACACCCTGACCGCGGCCCTGCTCACCGAGGCGCTCAAGGACCGGCTCGCCGACCCCGGCGGGCGGGTGCTGTTCATCGGCTCCATCGCCGCCTTCCGGGGCTCCGGCAACGTGGCGTACGCGGCGTCCAAGGCGGCGCTGCATCCGTACGCCCATGCTCTGGCCCGGCAGTTGGGTCCGCGCGGCATCACCGTGAACGTGGTCGCGCCCGGCTATGTCGAGGACACCGAGTTCTTCGGCGGCGCGATGGACGAGGAGCGGCGTGCCCGGCTCGTCGCCGAGACGTCGACCGGGCGGGCCGCCACGCCGGGGGACGTCGCCGCGACCCTGCACTGGCTGGCGTCCCACGGCGCCGGGCACATCACCTCGCAGATCATCCAGGTCAACGGTGGCGCCGAGCGTGGCCACTGACCGGGCGGGCCGGGGCGCTCAGGGGCGCTCCGGCCTGGCCGCCGGCTGGTGGTCGTGCTGGAAGGCGCGGCGGGCCGGGATCCGGCCGGGGACCGGGAAGCCGGGCGGCAGGGCCGCGTCCGCCGCGTTGACGCGCGGCAGGGCGTACGGGTGCTCGTCGGCCAGCCAGCGGATCAGCTGCTCGCGCACCGTGACCCGGACCGTCCACAGGTCGTCCGCGTCCTTCGCGGTCACCAGGGCCCGCACCTCGACCGTGCTCGGCGTCGAGTCGGTGACGACCAGCCCGTAGTCCCGGCCGTCCCACGCCGGACACTCGCGCAGGATGTCGCGGAGTTTGTCGCGCATCTTCTCCATCGGCGCCGCGTGATCGACGTGCAGGAAGACGGTGCCGGTCATCTGGGCGCCGCCGCGCGACCAGTTCTCGAACGCCTTCGAGGTGAAGTACGACACCGGCATGGTGATCCGGCGCTCGTCCCACGTCCGCACGGTCAGGAACGTCAGCGTGATCTCCTCGACGGTGCCCCACTCGCCGTCCACCACGACCGTGTCCCCGAGGCGCACCATGTCACCGAAGGCGATCTGGAACCCGGCGAACATATTGCTCAGCGTGGACTGCGCCGCGACACCGGCGACGATGCCGAGGATGCCTGCCGAGGCCAGCAGCGAGGCACCGGCCGCACGGAACGCCGGGAACGTCAGCAGCATCGCCGCCACGGCCACCACACCGACGACCGCGGTCACCACCCGCATGATCAGCGAGACCTGGGTGCGCACCCGCCGGACGCGGGCCGCGTCACGGTGGGCGCGGGCATAGCGCGTGTACGTCGTCTCCACGACGGCCGCCGCGATACGGATCGCCAGCCAGGCCGCCGCGCCGATCAGCACCAGCGTCAGCACCCGGCCGAGGGCGACCCGGTGCGCCACCAGCAGCTGCGCCTCGTCGTAGGACCCTCTGAGCAGGGCCGTACACAGAACGAGCTGGTAGGGGATGCGGGCGCGACGCAGCAGACCCCACAGCGGGGTCTCACTGTGCCGTTCGTCGGCCTTGCGCATCAGACGGTCGGAGGCCCACCCGATGATCAGGGTGAGCAGAACCGAGCCGCCGATCACGATCAGCGGGCGGACTATGTTCTCCATGCCCTCGAACGTAACCAGCCAAGGGGGGTCATGAACATGTGCGTCCATGAGGCGGTGGTCACGGCGTTGTCGTACCCGGCTGGCACCATGGCCTCATGAACATCATGCTCTTCCACTCGACCTATGGCCTCAGGCCCGCGGTGCGCCAGGCCGCGGACCGGCTGCGCGCCGCCGGACACGAGGTGTGGACGCCGGACCTCTTCGAGGGGCACACGTTCGAGACGGTCGAGGAGGGCATGGAGTTCAACGAGCGGACCGGCAAGGACGAGCTGCTGAAGCGGGCCGTGCTGGCCGCCGCGCCCTACTCCGAGCGAGGGCTCGTGTACGCAGGGTTCTCGTTCGGCGCCTCCATCGCCCAGACCCTCGCGCTCGGCGACGAGAAGGCCCGTGGCCTGCTGCTCCTGCACGGCACGTCGGACATCGCGCCGAACGCCGCGGTGGACGAGCTGCCGGTGCAGCTGCATGTCGCCGAGCCGGACCCGTTCGAGACGGACGACTGGCTCAGCGCCTGGTATCTCCAGCTGGGAAGGGCGGGCGCCGACGTCGAGGTCTACAGATACGCCGGGGCCGGTCATCTCTACACCGACCCCGGCCTGCCGGACTACGACGAGGAGGCCGCCGAGGCCACCTGGCGGGTGGCGCTCGGCTTCCTCGAGACCCTCTAGGCCCCTCTAGCCCTATAGACCCTCAAGATCCTCCAGTCCGCTGGAGGGCCTCCTGGGCGGGTCGGGTCAGACCGGGTCGTACGTCCGCTCGATCTTCTGGGTGCCGCTGCGGGTGCGGTAGGAACGGGTCCACTTGGAGGTCGCGTCCGCCTTCGTCCGGTCGGACAGCACGTAGTAGTCCATCTGCGCCCGGTCCGCCGTGATGTCCAAGACGCCGTAGCCGTGCCGGTCGGTGTCGACCCAGTGGACGTGCCGGTTGGCGGCCCTGATGAGCGGTGAGGCGACCGCGGAGACCGTGCCCTCGGGGACCTTCACGATGTCGTCGAGGTTGTCGGAGGTGACCGACGTGACGACGAACTCCGTGGCGGCGGAGGCGGACAGCGGATACGTACCGGCGTCGTACGGCACGTCGTTGGCCCACGCCATATGGATGTCGCCGGTCAGGAAGACGGTGTTGCGGACGGCGTTCGAGCGCAGGTGGGCGAGGAGTTCGCGGCGGTCGTCCGTGTAGCCGTCCCACTGGTCGGTGTTGAGGGCGAGCCCTTCCTGCGGCAGGCCCAGCAGCTTGGCGAGCGGCTTGAGCAGCTCCGCGGAGAGGTTGCCGATGGCGAACGGCGAGACCATCACCGAGTTGCCGACCAGCCGCCAGGTGGTGTCGGAGGACTTCAGCCCGGCCTTCAGCCAGTCCAGTTGGGCTCGGCCGGTGAGCGTGCGGTCCGGGTCGTCGACCTCGCCGTTGCCGACCTTGACCTGCTGGGAGCGGAAGGAGCGCAGGTCGAGCAGCGAGAGGTCGACGAGCTTGCCGAAGCGCAGCCGGCGGTAGGTGGTGCCGGCGATCGCCGGGCGCACCGGCATCCACTCGAAGTAGGCCTGCTTTGCGGCGGCCTGACGCGCCGCCCAGGCGCCCTCGGCGCCCTCGGTGTGGTTCTCGGCACCGCCCGACCAGGCGTCGTTGGCGATCTCGTGGTCGTCCCAGATCGCGATGACGGGGGCCGTGGTGTGCAGGGCCTGGAGGTCGGGGTCCGTCTTGTACTTGCCGTGCCGGATGCGGTAGTCGGCGAGCGTGCGGATCTCGTGGGCGGGCTCGGTCTGCCGTACGACCTTGCCGCGGGTGCCGTACTCGCCGGTGCCGTACTCGTAGATGTAGTCGCCGAGGTGCAGCCAGGCGTCCAGGTCACCCCGGGCCGCGAGATGGCGGTACGCGGAGAAGTAGCCGCCCTCCCAGTTGGCGCAGGAGACCACGCCGAAGCGGAGGCCCGACACGGCGGCGCTCGGCGCCGGCGCGGTGCGGGTACGCGCCGCCGGGGAGTCGCTGCCGCCGGACGAGAAGCGGAACCAGTAGTCGGTGGCCGGCTCCAGGCCGCGTATGTCGGCCTTCACGGTGTGGTCGGAGGCCGCGGTCGCGGTGATCGAGCCTTTGGCGACGATGTCCGTCATCGCCTTGTCCCGGGCGACGATCCAGCTGACCTCGGTGTCCGGGCCGAGTCCGGAGCCGGGCGTGGCCTCGGGTGTCGGCGTCACCCGGGTCCATAGCAGGATGCCGTCGGGCAGTGGGTCGCCCGAGGCGACGCCGTGCAGGAAGGCCGGGGCCGCGTCGGCGGCGCGGGCGGGCAGCGCCGCGGCGAGCGGACCGGCCAGGACAGCCGTCGCCGCCGCGGCCTTGACGACCGTACGGCGGCGCGGGGAGAGGGAGTTGAGCTGCTCGGATGATCTGTATCGACTGGTCACAGCCGATCAGGTTACTTAGCGGTATGAACAAGAGCGGGCGAACTCGCGAAAGTTCGCCCGCTCTTTGCCGCACAGCACCCCGGTCATCGGCGGGGCGCGACGGAGTCTAGGCCTTGCCGCGCTTGGTCTCGCAGTACCTGTCCTCGCCGTTTGCGCCATTCCTGATACAGATCTGGACGGTCACAGTAGTGCCCTCCGCAATGTCCAGGTTCTTTCGTGCGCACGAGTTGTGGGCGCCGTTGGCGTCCTGAAGTGGCACCCAGTAGGACATCTGCGGGCTGAGCCAGCCGATGTGGCCGCTGGCTCGCATGCCGTCGCCGCGGTTGTCGCAGACGGTGAACAACTCGTCGTTAGCCGCGAAGCCGGCGGCAGCGGCGTTCCACGGGTCGCTCGTATTGACGTACACATCAGTGCCGGCGGAGGCCGGGCTTGCGGCGAAAACGACGGCGGCCGCGCCTGCTATGACACTGCTGCTGAGGGCCTTGACTCGTAACTTCACGTTGACTCTCCCCGATTCGATCGATCCTCGGTCAGAAGATCGCTTGCATCGGCATGTGTATGTCAGATGAACGGAGAAGGTCAATCGGAGGGTGTGCCCTTCGGCCACCTCGAACAGCGGAGGTGGCCGAAGCGACGGCTCGACTAGCCCTTGAGGGCCGCGTCCACAGCCTTGGTGTACTCGGCAGCGGTCCACGGCACGTTGGGGTTGGACGTCTTGAGCACCTTGCCGTCCACGACGAAGCTCGGGGTGCCCCTCACGTCGTCCGGGTTGGTGTCGAAGGTCTTCGACATCTCCAGAGCCCATGCGTCGTAGGTGCCCTCCCTGACGGCGTTCTCGAATTTGGCGTTGCCCTTCAGAGACGGCACAGTGTTCGCGATCTCGGTCAAATAGTCGTCGTCTTTGAACTTGTCCTCGGACTCCAGCGGGTGGAACTTCTCCGAGAACAGCGCGGCCTTGTAGTCGAGGAACGCCTCCGGACTGACATTCAGCGCGGCGCCCATGGCGCTCATGGCGTTCTTGGAGCCCTCGCCGTTGGCGCCGATCTCGCCGTTCTTCATTTGGTCGCCGTCGAGGAATGTGCCACCGATGAACTGGACCTTGTACTTCCCGCTCTCGATGTCCTTGTCGACGGTCGGGCCGACTGCCTGCTCGAAAGAGGCGCACACGGGACAGCGCGGGTCCTCGTAGATCTTGACGGTCTTCTTGGCGCTGTCCTTGCCGATGACGACTGTCGTACCGTTCTTGCCCGTGGTGTTGGCCGGCGCGACGACCTTGGCGTCGACCTGCTGCTCCCAATGGCTGGGCTTGTTCGCCTGGACGATCGCGTAACCGATGCCGCCGGCCGCCGCCAGGACGCCGACGACCGAGAGGGCGACGACGATCTGCCGCCGGGTCTTCGCCCGCTTCGCCTCGCGCTCGCGCTCGGCGCGCAGCCGCTCTCGGGCCGCCGTCTTCGCCGCCTGGGTGTTCCGCTTGCTCATGTTGGTGATCTCCATGGGGACGCGCACACCTGTGTGTGCGGGTTACGTATGAGTGGACTGGGGTGCTCGATGGCCGTTCACGCGAAGGCGACGGCGGGCGAGCACGGCGGTCCACGCCGTCCCAGGGAGTGCGCGAGGAGAAGGCTGCGCGAGACGGCCGTACGGGGGGTGGGGCGCGGCAGGCGCAGGGCGGGCTGGGCGAGCCGGACGGTCACCGCCGCGACCGCCAGCAGCAGCGGCCGGAACGTCGTCGCGGTCACGGCCCGCATCAGCTGGGCCAGGGCCCGCTCGCCGCGCCGCAGCCAGGCGGCGGCGACTAGGCCGACGCCGATGTGGGCGCCGAGCAGGAGCCAGGCGGTGGCCGGGTCGGCATGGGCGAGGAGACCGCCGAGCTCGTCGGGGTCGGCGCCGGTGACCTGGGCCAGCGGGGTGCCGACCCGGGTGCCGTCACCGCACAGCACGTCCCAGCCGACCGAGGCCAGGGGGCCGGCGACCGGCCCGCCCGCCTTGCCGTAGCAGACGTGCTGGCCCGTGGTGAGGATCGTGTCGGCGGCCAGCTCCAGCGGTATCAGCAGGGCGGCGATCCGCCCGAACGTCCGCTCACGGCCGGCCAGCGCGTACGCCAGGGCGAACACGGCGACCGCGAGCAGGGCCACCGAGTTCAACGGCAGGGGAGCCCGGGACAGCAGCACGTGCGACGCGGCGCTGAGCGTCACGACGAGTGACGTGAACAGCGCCGCGCGTACTGCGCGAAGCGGGGTCCCGGATATGTCCATGGTGTGCAGAGTCTGTCATGTGAGTCTGTAAGAGACTCCTAAAGGCTGCCTGCGAACGGCCGGGAAGCGGCTGGGTGACGCACTTCGTCACAGACCCGGAATCCGGCCGTTGCGGAACAGGTCCACGAAGGTCTGGTGGTCGGCACGCGCGCGTGCGCCGTAGTCATGGGCGAAGGAGACCAGGAGCTCGCCGAAGCCCTCCTCGTCGGCCGCGATCGCCGCGTCGATGGCACGCTCGGTGGAGAACGGCACCAGCGACTCGCCGGAGGTGTCGTCCGCCGCCGCGTGCATCGTGGCCGTCGCCCGGCCGAGATCGGCGACGACCGCCGCGATCTCCTCCGGGTCGTCGATGTCGCCCCAGTCCAGGTCCACGGCGTACGGCGAGACCTCCGCGACCAGCTGACCGGCGCCGTCCAGCTCGGTCCAGCCCAGCCACGGGTCGGCGTTGGCCTGGAGGGCGCGCTGGGAGATCACCGTGCGGTGGCCCTCGTGCTGGAAGTAGTCCCGCAGGGCCTGGTCCGTGATGTGCCGGGAGACGGCCGGGGTCTGGGCCTGCTTGATGTAGATCACCACGTCGTTCTCGAGGGCGTCGGTGTGGCCCTCCAGCAGGATGTTGTACGACGGCAGCCCGGCCGAGCCGATGCCGATGCCGCGGCGGCCGACGACGTCCTTCACGCGGTACGAGTCCGGGCGGGCCAGGGACGCGTCCGGCAGCGTCTCCAGGTAGCCGTCGAAGGCGGCCAGCACCTTGTAGCGGGTTGCCGCGTCCAGCTCGATGGAGCCGCCGCCCGGGGCGAAGCGGCGCTCGAAGTCACGGATCTCGGTCATCGACTCCAGCAGCCCGAAGCGGGTCAGCGCACGGGCGTCGCGCAGCGCGTCCAGCAGCGGACCCTGAGCGGAGTCCAGCGTGAAGGGCGGCACCTCGTCGCTCTTGGCGCCGGTCGCCAGGGCGTGCACCCGCTCGCGGTAGGCGGCGGCGTAGATCCGCACCAGCTCGGTGATCTGGTCGTCGCCCAGGGCCTTGGCGTACCCGATGAGGGCGATGGAGGCGGCGAAGCGCTTGAGGTCCCAGGTGAAGGGGCCGACGTAGGCCTCGTCGAAGTCGTTGACGTTGAAGACCAGCCGTCCGTTGGCGTCCATGTACGTGCCGAAGTTCTCCGCGTGCAGGTCGCCGTGGATCCACACGCGGGAGGTGCGCTCGTCCAGGTACGGGCCGCCCCGCTTCTCCGTGTCGAGGTCGTGGTAGAAGAGACACGCCGTGCCGCGGTAGAACGCGAAGGCCGAGGCCGCCATCTTCCTGAACTTCACGCGGAACGCGGCCGGGTCGGCGGCCAGGAGGTCGCCGAAGGCGGTGTCGAAGACGGCGAGGATCTCGTCGCCGCGCTGCTCGCCGTTGAGCTGGGGGACCGACATCGCGGGGTGCCTCCTGGTGCATGTGTACGACAGCGTTTCTGTTGCTTCCAACGCGCGGGCCCGCACAAAAGTGCCCGCGCCCCTCGCTGTGAAGGTACGCGGGGGACGCCCGCGAGTGTCAGTCCCGAGGCATAGACTTCGACGCTGTCCCCAGAAGTGTCCGTCCGCCTGTCACCGAGCGCCCACCCGTCGCCCGACCACCGCCCCTCAACGAGGCGCTTCGCGCCGCAGCGTTACATTCATGGAGGCCAAGCCGTGTCAAAGCCGCCGTTCACGCACCTGCACGTCCACACCCAGTACTCGCTGCTGGACGGTGCCGCGCGGCTGAAGGACATGTTCAACGCGTGCAACGAGATGGGCATGACCCACATCGCCATGTCCGACCACGGCAACCTCCACGGGGCGTACGACTTCTTCCACACCGCGCAGAAGGCCGGGATCACCCCGATCATCGGGATCGAGGCGTACGTCGCCCCCGAGTCCCGTCGCAACAAGCGCAAGATCCAGTGGGGCCAGCCGCACCAGAAGCGCGACGACGTCTCCGGTTCCGGTGGCTACACCCACAAGACGATGTGGGCCACCAACCGGACGGGCCTGCACAACATCTTCCGGCTCTCCTCCGACGCCTACGCCGAGGGCTGGCTCCAGAAGTGGCCCCGGATGGACAAGGAGACCATCGCCCAGTGGTCCGAGGGGATCGTGGCGTCCACCGGCTGCCCCTCGGGCGAGGTGCAGACCCGGCTGCGCCTGGGACAGGACGAGGAAGCCCTCAAGGCCGCCGCCGACTACCAGGACATCTTCGGCAAGGACCGATACTTCCTGGAGCTGATGGACCACGGCATCGAGATCGAGCACCGGGTCCGGCAGGGCCTCCTCGACATCGGCAAGAAGCTCGGCATCCCCCCGCTGGTCACCAACGACTCGCACTACACCTACGCCCACGAGGCGGGCGCGCACGACGCGCTGCTGTGCATCCAGACCGGCAAGAACCTCTCCGACCCGGACCGCTTCAAGTTCGACGGCACCGGCTACTACCTGAAGTCCACGGACGAGATGTACGCCATCGACTCCTCGGACGCCTGGCAGGAGGGCTGCGCCAACACGCTCCTGGTCGCCGAGATGGTCGACACCACCGGCATGTTCGAGAAGCGCGACCTCATGCCCAAGTTCGACATCCCCGAGGGCTACACCGAGGTCACCTGGTTCAAGGAGGAGGTGCGCCGCGGCATGGAGCGCCGCTTCCCCGGCGGCATCCCCGAGGACCGGCAGAAGCAGGCCGACTACGAGATGGACGTCATCATCTCGATGGGCTTCCCCGGCTACTTCCTCGTGGTCGCCGACTTCATCATGTGGGCCAAGAACAACGGCATCGCGGTCGGCCCCGGCCGAGGCTCCGCGGCCGGCTCGATCGTCGCCTACGCCATGGGCATCACCGACCTCGACCCCATCCCGCACGGCCTGATCTTCGAGCGGTTCCTCAACCCCGAGCGCATCTCGATGCCCGATGTCGACATCGACTTCGACGAGCGCCGGCGCGTCGAGGTGATCCGGTACGTGACGGAGAAGTACGGCGCCGACAAGGTCGCCATGATCGGCACCTACGGCACCATCAAGGCCAAGAACGCGATCAAGGACTCCGCGCGCGTGCTGGGCTACCCGTACGCGATGGGCGACCGCATCACCAAGGCGATGCCCGCCGACGTCCTCGGCAAGGGCATCCCGCTCTCCGGCATCACCGACCCGCAGCACCCTCGCTACAGCGAGGCCGGCGAGGTCCGCGGGATGTACGAGAACGAACCGGATGTGAAGAAGGTCATCGACACCGCACGCGGCGTGGAGGGCCTGGTCCGGCAGATGGGTGTGCACGCGGCCGGCGTGATCATGTCCAGCGAGACCATCACCGAGCACGTCCCCGTCTGGGTCCGGCACACCGACGGCGTGACCATCACACAGTGGGACTACCCGAGCTGCGAGTCGCTCGGCCTGCTGAAGATGGACTTCCTCGGCCTGCGCAACCTGACGATCATGGACGACGCCGTCAAGATGGTGAAGTCCAACAAGGGGATCGACATCGATCTCCTCAGCCTCTCCCTGGACGACCCCACGACCTTCGAACTGCTCCAGCGCGGCGACACCCTCGGCGTCTTCCAGTTCGACGGCGGCCCCATGCGCTCCCTGCTGCGCCTGATGAAGCCGGACAACTTCGAAGACATCTCCGCCGTGTCGGCCCTGTACCGCCCGGGCCCGATGGGCATGAACTCCCACACCAACTACGCCCTTCGAAAGAACGGCCAGCAGGAGATCACGCCGATCCACAAGGAGCTCGAAGAGCCCCTCAAGGAGGTCCTGGACGTCACCTACGGCCTGATCGTCTACCAGGAGCAGGTGCAGAAGGCCGCCCAGATCATCGCCGGCTACTCGCTCGGCGAGGCCGACATCCTCCGCCGTGTGATGGGCAAGAAGAAGCCCGAGGAGCTGGCGAAGAACTTCGTCCTCTTCCAGGAGGGCGCCCGCAAGAAGGGCTTCAGCGACGAGGCCATCCAGGCCCTGTGGGACGTGCTGGTCCCGTTCGCCGGCTACGCCTTCAACAAGGCGCACTCCGCCGCGTACGGCCTGGTGTCGTACTGGACCGCCTACCTCAAGGCCAACCACCCCGCCGAGTACATGGCCGCGCTGCTGACGTCCGTCAAGGACGACAAGGACAAGTCGGCGATCTACCTCAACGAATGCCGCCGCATGGGCATCAAGGTGCTCCCGCCGAACGTCAACGAGTCGGTGCACAACTTCGCGGCCCAGGGCGACGACGTGATCCTCTTCGGCCTGGAGGCCGTGCGCAACGTCGGCACGAACGTCGTCGAGTCGATCATCAAGAGCCGCAAGGCGAAGGGGAAGTACCTCTCCTTCCCCGACTACCTCGACAAGGTCGACGCCACCGCCTGCAACAAGCGCACCACCGAGTCGCTGATCAAGGCGGGCGCCTTCGACACCCTGGGCCACACCCGCAAGGGCCTCACCGCGCAGTACGAGCCGATGATCGACAACGTGGTCGCGGTCAAGCGCAAGGAGGCCGAGGGCCAGTTCGACCTGTTCGGCGGCATGGGCGAGGAGGAGAGCAACGAACCCGGGTTCGGCCTCGACGTGCAGTTCACCGACGAGGAGTGGGAGAAGACCTATCTGCTCGCCCAGGAGCGGGAGATGCTCGGTCTGTACGTCTCCGACCACCCGCTCTTCGGTCTGGAGCACGTGCTGTCCGACAAGGCCGACGCGGGCATCGCCCAGCTCACCGGCGGCGAGCACGCGGACGGCGCGGTCGTCACCATCGGCGGCATCATCTCCGGCCTCCAGCGCAAGATGACCAAGCAGGGCAACGCCTGGGCGATCGCCACGGTCGAGGACCTCGCCGGGTCCATCGAGTG
This sequence comes from Streptomyces sp. M41, assembly GCF_043673425.1. Lineage (NCBI taxonomy): Bacteria > Bacillati > Actinomycetota > Actinomycetes > Kitasatosporales > Streptomycetaceae > Streptomyces > Streptomyces sp. M41. The sequence goes on from NZ_JBIMKE010000020.1 coordinate 65,898, forward strand.
CATGTTCTTCCCCGCGACGTACCAGCTGGTGTCGACCCAACTCGTCGAGGACGCCGTCGTGTTCGTCAAGGGCCGCCTGGACAAGCGCGAGGACGTGCCGCGGCTGGTCGCGATGGAGCTCCAGGTCCCCGACCTGTCCAACGCGGGCACCAACGCGCCCGTGATCCTCACCATCCCGGCCACCCGGGTCACCCCGCCGATGGTCAGCCGCCTCGGCGAGATCCTCAGCCACCACAAGGGCGAGAGCGAGGTCCGCATCAAGCTCCAGGGGCCGACCAAGACCACCGTACTGCGGCTGGACCGGCACCGAGTGAAGCCCGACCCCGCGCTCTTCGGAGACCTGAAGGTGCTGCTCGGACCGTCCTGCCTGGCGGGTTGAGCGCCGGAGACAGAGGCACAGCCCACCCACGCGCAAGGGGCGCACCCGCACCGGGTGCGCCCCTCTTCGTGTGCCTGGGTCTCAACAACCCGTTACGCAGATGTCAGTTGTGACCGAAGCGCTTCTGCCGGCCCTTGCGGGCCATGTCGCCGGGAGTGACCTGCGTGGCGTGCTGCTCGGGCTGCTGCGGCTCCAGCACAGACTGCTGGGCCTGCTGCGGACCACGCGCGGACTGCGGCTGCTTCCGGTCCTGCTTCTTGTTCTTGGCCATGGTGATGCCTCCTGTGGGGGATCTAGGGGCCAGGGCCGGGACCAGATTCACATACGCTGATAAAGAGTGCATGTCGGATAATTACCGTGTGTAGCGGCGGTTGTCCGGGCGCGAGGCGTGGCGCGCCTCGGCGCCGATGCCCCGAAACGCCACGCCGAAGATCGAGTTCGGCCCGTTAACCCCCGCGTGGTCGGGCAGACTCGAAGGAAGCCCCAAGCAAACCTCCCAGGAAGAGGGTGAGTCGCGTGGACCGCTGCATCGTCCTGGTGGACGCCGGGTATCTGCTGGGGGCCGCCGCCAGCCTCCTCGCCGGGGAGCCCTCCCGGTCCCGGATCACTGTCGACCACACCGCCCTCATCCAGGGCCTGCGCGAACGCGCCGAGTCCGACACCCAGCAGCCCCTGCTGCGCATCTACTGGTTCGACGGTGCCCCCGACCGCGTCCCCCAGCCCGAGCACCGCAGACTGCGCGTGATGCCCCGGGTCACCGTCCGGCTGGGCGCGCTGACCCGCAGCGACGGCCGCTGGGCGCAGAAGGGCGTGGACGCCGCGATGCACGCCGAGCTCACCGAGCTGGCCCGCAACCGCGCCTGCTCGGACGTGGTGCTGGTGACCGGCGACGGCGATCTGCTGCCGGGCATGATGGCCGCCAAGGAGCACGGCGTCGCCGTACATCTGTGGGCCGTGCAGGCCGCCGACGGGGACTACAACCAGTCCGAGGACCTGGTCGCCGAGGCCGACGAACGGCGCGTGCTGGACCGTACGTGGATCACCAAGGCCGTACGCGCCAAGGAGCTCACCGGGGTGTGCGCGCCGCCACCCGTGCCCCGGCCCGAGATCGCCGCGATCCTGTCCGCGCCGCTGCCCGAGTCCGCGCTCGCCTCGGCGCCCGAGCGGACCGCCGAGGAGGGCGAGCACGCCCCGGCGATCACCGCGTCGGAGAACGGCGCGCAGGAGCGCGTCCCGGCACCCAAGGGCGTCCCCACCCCGAAGGACCTCGCCGCCCTGCGCGCGCCCGGCCTCCAGCCGGCCCAGCCCCCGGCGAGTGCCACGCTGCGCTGGTCCTCGGACAAGGGGTGGGTGGACCGGCCCGGCGTCGCCGCCGAGCCGCCCGACGCGTCCTCGATGCCGACGCTCGCCCAGCTGACCACGGCGGAGCAGCGCTGGGCAGACCGGGAGGAGGACATCACCACGGTCGGCGGCGACCCCTACGAGGTGGGTCAGGTCTTCGCACGGCGGTGGATGGAGCGGCTGGGGGACCAGAGCCATCTGCAACGGCTGTCCGGCATGTATCCGCGCATCCCGCACCGGATCGACGGCGAGCTGCTCAGATACGCGGCCCGGTTCGGGCTGCTCGCGCACAAGGACGACCAGATCGACGAGCACGACCGGTACGCGATCCGGGCCGGGTTCTGGCGGGAGATCGACGTGCGGACGGCCGCCGAGCACGCATCCGCGGGCGAGTGAACCGGGCCCTCGCGGCGAGGCCGCAGCCGCCGGGACGGGCCGTCGGAGTTGAGGGCCGTTGCGGTGGTTTCCTGGGCGCCGGTGGATTTCGGGCGGTGAGCAGGCGATTTGTGGCGAGTGGCCGACCCGGGAGCGGAGCGGGGGGCCGGACCCCGTAGTCTCGTCCCTTGTGAGTACGCGCGTGACACAGGCACTTCGGCACCCTGGTGATGTCGTGTGCGCCGTGCGCGGGCTGACCAAGACCTACCCGGCCGTACGAGGGCGCCGCGGCACGCCCGCCACGCCCGAGGTGCGGGCCACCGACGACGTACGGCTGGACATCCGGCGCGGCGAGATCTTCGGACTGCTCGGCCCGAACGGCGCCGGCAAGACCACCCTCGTACGGCAGCTGACCGGGCTGATGCGGCCCGACGCCGGCAGCGTCGAGATCCTCGGGCACGACATCGTGCGGCACCCGGAGCGGGCCGCCCGCATCCTCGCCTACCTCGGCCAGGAGTCGACCGCCCTCGACGAGCTGACCGTGTCGCTCGCCGCCGAGACGACCGGGCGGCTGCGCGGCCTGGACGTACGGCAGGCGAGGGACGAGCGGGACGCCGTCCTCGACGAGCTGGGGCTGACACCGCTCGCCGCGCGGCCCCTGAAGAAGCTGTCCGGCGGGCAGCGGCGGCTGGCCTGCTTCGCCGCCACGCTCGTCGGGGAGCGGCCCCTGCTCGTGCTCGACGAGCCGACCACCGCGATGGACCCGGTGGCGCGCAGGGCCGTGTGGTCGGCCGTGGACCGGCGGCGGGCGGAGCGCGGGACGACCGTGCTGCTCGTCACCCACAACGTCATCGAGGCCGAGACCGTGCTCGACCGGGTCGCGGTGCTCGACCGGGGCCGTGTGATCGCCTGCGACACGCCGTCCGGGCTCAAGGAGCGGGTCGCCGGCGAGGTGCGCGTGGAACTGCTGTGGCGGGACCGGGCGCCGCTGGACGTGCCCGAGGTCGCCGCGCTGCGGGACCGGGTCGTGGAGTCCGGCCGGCGCTGGACGCTGCGGCTCGCCCCTGAGGAGGCCCGCGCGGTCGTCGCCACCGTGACCGGCGGTGCCGCGTTCGCCGCGCTGGACGACTTCACGCTCGCCACGCCGAGCCTGGAGGACGTGTATCTGGCGCTGGGCGGGGACGCGCAGCAGGGACTGGTGAAGGCTTGAGCACGCAGACCGCCGCATCCGTATCCGGAGTGAACCCCCGTGTGAAAGGGAGCAGCGCCACGTGAGTGTCGTACCCGCCGAGGTTCTGCCGGGCAGCGCCCTGGCCGTCGACGAGACGGCCGCTCCGGCCGCGGCCGAGCTCGGACCGCGTGCGCGGCTGTGGCCGTCGCTGTGCGCCGTGTACCGGGCGCAGCTGTCCCGGGCGAGGGTCGCGCGGATCCCGTTGCTGTTCGTGGCGACCTTCCAGTCGATCGGGATCATGATCCTGATGCGCGGGGTCGTGGACGGCGGCGCCGAGGCGCAGGCCGTCGTCGCCGGTTCGTCGGTGCTCGTGGTCGCCTTCGTCGCTCTGAACCTGCTCGCGCAGTACTTCGGGCAGCTGCGGGCCAGCGGCGGGCTCGACCACTACGCGACGCTGCCGGTGCCGCCCGCCGCGGTGGTGCTGGGCGCGGCGGGGGCGTACGCCTCCTTCACCGTGCCGGGGACCGTGGTGACGGCGGTGTTCGGGTGCGTGCTGTTCGGGCTGCCGATGGCGCATCTGTGGGTGCTCGTGGCGGTGATCCCGCTGGCCGGGGCCGCGCTCGCCGGACTGGGGGCGGCCCTCGGGCTGCTCGCGCCCCGGCCGGAACTGGCCACGCTGCTCGGCCAGTTGGGGATGTCGGCGGCACTGCTGCTGGGTGTCCTGCCGGCCGACCGGATGCCGGACGTGGTGCGGTTCGCGCGGGATCTGCTGCCGTCGACCTACGGCGTGGAGGCCTTCGCGCGGACCTTCGGGGAGCGGCCCGACTGGGCGTTCGTGCTCGGAGACCTGGCCGTGTGCGCCCTGGTGGGCGTGGTCTCGCTGGCCGTCGCCACCTGGGCGTACCGCCGGGCGGCCGTCCGGTGACGCGCGGCACAGGGCCGTTTGGCACGATGGCAGGGTGACCGCTCCGCTGACTCCTCCTCCGCCGCCGCACGACCACTCCTCCAACCAGGCGTGGCATCCGCCCGCGGCCGGGCATCCGGCATCCGCACCGCAGGACGCCGGGTACGGCGCACCGGGCCCGTACGGCGCGCCGCCCGGTGCGCACGGCGCTCCCGGCGCGTACGGGATACCCGGCTCCTACGGACAGGACGGTCCCGGTATGAAGACCGAACTGCGAGAGGCCGCCGTGGTCACGGTGGTGCTGGCGCTGGGTGGCGCGCTGCTCGGGGTGCTGTGGTGGTGGCTGGCGCCGAGCGTGCCGCTGGTCGGGGACGTCGTCGACAAGAGCTGGGTCGTCTACTTCAAGGACACCGAGGGGGAGCAGGCGATCGGGGTGGACGGCACGTTCACCCTGCTCGCACTCGCGTTCGGCCTGGTGAGCGCGGTCGCCGCGTTCCTCTGGCGGCGGCGCGGAGGCGTGCCGTTGGTGGTGGCGCTGGCCGTCGGCGCCTTCCTCGGGTCGCTGCTGGCCTGGCGGGTCGGGGTGTGGCTCGGGCCTTCGGGGGATGTGATCGCCCAGGCGAAGGACGCTGGCCGGGGCGTGACCTTCTCGGCACCGCTGAAGCTGGAGGCCAAGGGCGCCTGGCTGGCGTGGCCGCTGGCCGCGCTGGTGGTGCATCTGGGGCTGACGGCGCTGTTCGGGCCGCGGGACGTGGATCCGTACGCGCAGCCGGGGGAGGGCGAGCGGCACGGGCCGAACGGGGCACCGCCGCAGCAGGGCGCGGGTGGGGCCTGAGGCCCCCTCGGATCCCCGGTTCGGCCCTGGACGGGCCTCCTTGCTCCACCTCATACGCCGGACGGGCTCGGACGCGCGGTTCTCATACGCCGGACGGGTTCGGACGCGCGGTTCTCATACGCCGGACGGGTTCGGACGCGCGGTTCTCATACGCCGGACGGGTTCCGACCCACGGTTCTCAAACGCCGGACGGGCTCCGACCCACGGGTCTCAAGAGCCCGACGGGCCCGGACCCGCGGGCCGGTGCAGGACGTCGCCCGTCACGCCGGGCGGCGTCCGTGGTTCGAACGGCCCTTCTTGATGCGCCACTTCCGTTTCCGCGTCTTCTTCGACATGTCCCTCGTACTTAGCCGAGGACACCCCCGCCGTCGAGAGGTCACGCACGCCCGATGGGGGCCACGACCGCGTCCGTGAGCTTGCCGAGGTCGTCGGGGGAGAGCTCCACCTCCAGGCCGCGCCGGCCGGCCGAGATGCAGATCGTGGCGTGGGCGGACGCGGACGCGTCCAGGACCGTCGGGAGCTTCTTGCGCTGGCCCAGCGGGGAGATGCCGCCCCGCACATAGCCGGTGGTGCGCTCGGCCAGGGCCGGGTCGGCCATGGCCGCACGCTTGCCGCCGACCGCCGCGGCCAGGGCCTTGAGGTCGAGCTGGCCCGCCACCGGAACCACGGCCACGGTCAGCTTTCCGTCCACGTCCGCCACCAGCGTCTTGAACACCCGGTCCGGTGACACGCCCATGGCCTGCGCCGCCTCCTCGCCGTAGGACGGGTGGGAGGGGTCATGGTCGTAGGAGTGGGTCGTGTACACGACGCCCGCGGCCGTGAGGGCGACTGTCGCGGGCGTGCCGCCCGACTGCTGCTGTTGCTTCTTCGACTTCTTCGCCATGTCCGCCAACCTCGCGACTTCCCCGATATCCCGGAATCCCGTGTCCTTGATGCCCCGGCAGGCCCGGCAGGCCCGGCAGCCCCGGCACGCCCAGCGGGCTCGGCATCCCAACCCCGCCACGGCCCCGCCACGCACCCGCCACGCCCGCTCAGTTCAGGCTCGTGGGCCCGCGCGTCAGGTCCGACGCCGGCAGCGACGGCAGCGTACGGATGATCGACGTCTCGGCGCGAAGGAGTTTCAGTTCGTCGCGCAGCCGGGACGCGGTGTCGGGTGCCTGGAGCAGGCGCTGCTTCGTCGGGGTGTCCAGCATCATCGCGGCGGCCACCAGGTAGGACACGACCGAGGGCTGGTCCGGCAGGTCGGTCGTGGTGGACAGGGAGCGTTCGCGGGCTCCCGCCAGCCGCTTCTGGTACTGCCGGAAAGCGCGCAGCACCCCTTCCGCCAGGGCACCCGCCTCGTCCCCCGGCTCCTCCGGCAGCTCCTCCAGCTCGGCCGTCAGAAACGGTCCCGAGGTGTCCAGGGAGGTCAGGCGTACCCGCGTGGTTCCGGTCGCCAGAACCTCGAACGTGCCGTCGGCCCGCTCCCGGATCGTTGCCGCGTCCGCCACACACCCCACGGCGTGGAACGCCTTGACCGGGTCCGTGCCGAATCCGGCGGCGGGGCCGCGTTCGGGCAGCGCCGTGGGGTCCGGCATGCCGGGCGCGCTCGGGGCGACCTCATGGCCGTCGCGGATCGCCACGACGGCGAAACGGCGCGGGTCCTCCTCAGGGGTCTTCAGCAGCTGGCGCATCATGGCGCGATAGCGCTCCTCGAAGACGTTGAGCGGGAGCACGAGCCCGGGGAACAGCACCGAGTTCAGGGGGAAGAGCGGAAGGCGGACGGTCACGGCGTCAAAGCCTAGTGGTCACCGGGGTGAACACGTTCAGGGTGCCCACTGCGTGGATGGCGGGCACGCGCTCGCGGGGCGGCGGCGCCCGCTCGCTGCCGTACTTCGTCCCGTACGTCCAGGAAACGGCCTAGTGGATCGTCCGAGAACCGGCTCCACGGGAACGAGGTGGCGTACGGCCCGATCAGGCGCAGCTGCTCCAGGGCGTCCTCCCAGCGGCCCAGCCTGGCCAGGACGTACGTCAGCTTGTTGCGGACCCCGGCCGCCCACAGGTCGGCCTCCGGGAAGCGCCGGGACAGCGCGACCGCGCGGTCGGCCGCCGCGTCCAGCCGCTCGGGCGGCACGCCCGGACCGCAGCCGTCGGTCAGGTAGGCGAAGGCGGCCCGGGTCGGCAGGGCCTGCACGAGGGAGTCGGCCGGGGTGTCCTGCGCGGCCCGGTCGGCGAAGTCGAAGCACTCCCGGTGGGAGCCGTGCCAGGACGAGGCCAGATAGCGCAGGGCCGCCACATGGCAGCCGTAGTGCAGCGGGGCGCGGCGCAGCGCCGCCTCCCACAGTTCCCCGAAGTAGATGTGCCCGGCGCGGGAGCCGCGCGCGTGGTCCAGCGCGATGCGCCAGGGCACCGGGTCGCGGTCGTCGGCGCGGGCGGCGGCGGTGATCAGCGGGCTCACCCCGCGCAGCAGCTCCGCCCGGGCCGGCGACTGCCAGGCGCGGTCCACCGCGAGCTGCGCCTTGACCAGCAGCGCGTCCGGGTCCTGCGGGGCGGCGGCGCACCACGCCTGCAGCCACTCCGGCCGCGAGCGCGCGAAGGCGGCCAGCCGCAGCACGTATCCGTCCCGGTACTCCCAGCGGGACTGGAGTCGGGTGGCGGCGAGCAGCTCGGCGGCGGTGTCGTAGGCGCCCTGCCCGGCCGCGACCAGCGCGGGTCCCAGGTGGTCGTCGGGCGCGTCGAGCAGCACCTCGGAGTCGGCGGGGAGCCCGGCGTCCGGGTGATCTACGGTCCTTGGCGTCCGGGGCGAGCGGCCGAACGGGAGCAGCAGAGCCATGGTGCCGACCATTGAAAGACGGCTGGTCGGGCCCGCGCCAGAGGGAACGGGCAACCCATGGAAAGTTGTACGCGGATGGGTCAAGAACGGGTAAAGGTCAAGTGTTCAACAACTGTCCGACATTCATAAGTTCACCTCAGAAGCCCCATTGATCCCTCTCAGCCCCGCTGTTCCCTCTCGGCTCTGCCGGCCCTCTCAGCTCCGCCGGTCCCTCGGTACCGCCGGTCTCATCAGCTCCGCCGAAGCAGCCGTGTCGCCCCCGCCGCCACTGTCGTCGCCAGGATCCAGCCCAGCAGGATCATCGCCGCGGACAGCCACTGCCAGCCCCCGCTCAGCTGCCAGAACCCCACCTGGCCCAGGTCGATGACCGGCAGCAGCAGGTCCAGGGTGAACAGGGCCGGGTCCCAGGTCGGATGCTCGCCGCCCTTGAGCGGCGGAGGCGCGGCGTTCGCGAAGGCCACCGAGCCCGCCGCCCACAGCACCGCCATCCACACGGCCGCGCGGCCCGGCCGATAGCCGTAGGCGACCGTCCAGTCCTGCACGTAACCCCACAGCTTGGCCGCCAGCGGCAGCGTCTCGCGGCGGCGGCGCTGCTTGGCGAGCAGCACCTCGCGCGCGTCCTCGTCCTCACCGCCGGCCCGTAACACCGTGGCCAGCAGCTCGTACGGCTCCGGGGTGTACTCGGCGGTCGCGGCGGCCACCCACTCCAGCCGCATCTCCAGCGGGAACGGACCGCGCGGCACGAGGTTCTCGTAGGTGAAGCCGCCCATGTGCAGCCGGCCGGGGCCGGGCCAGGCGTCCGCCCGGTCCATCAGGTTCACGATCCGCGCCCCCGACATCACCACCCCGCCGCGCTCCGGCTGCTCCCCGAGGAAGCGCAGCTCGGGCGTCTGGATGCGGCGCAGCGACAGTTCCTGGTCGTCGGTGAAGGTGAACCGGGCCCGCTCCAGGTCCACCGCGTCCCCGAACCGCCCGTCGTCCAGCCGCACCCCGCCCTGGCACGCGAACCGCTGGATGCGCGTCCCGCGCGCGGGAGTACGGCCGCTCAGCAGCGGACTGCCGATACCGGCCGGGGTCAGATACAGCGTGCGCCCGACGGTCAGCTGCGGGGCGTTCAGCGCGAGCCGGGTGTACGGGTTGACCAGCCGCGCGCCCCGCAGGCTCAGCGACACGCCGATGCTCGCGCCGCGCAGGCTCAGCTCGCCGTGCGCCTCGAGCATCTCGGCCTGGAGGTCCTGGCCCACGGTGATGCCGTCCGCGGCTATGGAGCGGCCACTGCGGTCGCGGTAGACGATCGCCTGGTTGAGCATGAGATCCGTGCCGATGTGGGCGTCGGTCAGCCGGACGCCGTTGTGGAACCGGCAGCGCGGCAGATGCAGGTCGCCCTCGGTGTGCACCCGGGCGGCCTCCAGGCGCGGCACCGCGCAGTCCACCATCCGTACGGTCGTGAAGCGGGCCTCCGGCAGCCGGACCTCCCGGTCGAAACGGCAGCCGCGCAGCTCGACGTACGGCACCACCGTGCCGCCCGCGAGGTCCACCGCGTCGGTGATCCGCACCCCGACCAGCTTCAGCGAGGAGACCCGGCCCGCCAGCGCGGGCGGCCCGTCCAGCAGCAGCCAGCAGATGATGCGCGCGCGCACCGTCCGCTCCTCGCCCCAGGGGTGTCCGCCGTGCGGATCGTCGACGACCGTGTCCCCGCTGCTCAGGTCGTACACGCTGCCGTTGCGGAACGCCTGCCACATGCCGGCCTCGGCGGCGGTCAGACCGTCCGGCAGGTCCCCCTCCGGGGTACCGGCCCCCTCGGTCACAGCTGTTCCTTCCTCCCCTGCCACTCGCGAGCCGCTTGCCTGCGTACAACCGTTCTGCCCGCTGAGTAACGCCCCGAACACTAGACGTGCTGTGTCCCCCGCTGGATCTTCCAGGTCCCGGCGGGCTCTCGTATCAGCCATTGGAACGCGCGGACGGCTCACGACGCGGGTCTGAGAGAATTGAGCCCGTGATCTCCCGAATCGATCTGCGCGGCGACGCCCTTCCCGAGGGTCCCGCCCTGCGCGACCTGCTGCCCCGAGCCGACTTCGATGTTCAGGCCGCCCTGGAGAAGGTGCGTCCGATCTGCGAGGCCGTGCATCATCGTGGCGACGGGGCGCTGATCGACTTCGCCGAGAAGTTCGACGGCGTGCGGCTCGACCAGGTGCGAGTGCCCGCCGCGGCACTCGAGAAGGCCCTGACCGAGCTCGATCCGGCCGTGCGCGCCGCGCTGGAGGAGTCCATCCGCCGTGCCCGGCTCGTCCACCGCGAGCAGCGCCGTACGACGCACACCACCCAGGTCGTGCCCGGCGGCTCGGTCACCGAGAAGTGGGTGCCGGTCGAGCGGGTCGGGCTGTACGCACCCGGCGGCCGGTCGGTCTACCCGTCCTCCGTGGTCATGAACGTCGTACCGGCCCAGGAGGCCGGCGTGGAGTCCATCGCGCTCGCCTCGCCCGCCCAGGCCGAGTTCGGCGGGCTCCCGCACCCGACGATCCTGGCGGCCTGCGCGCTGCTGGGCGTCGACGAGGTCTACGCCGCCGGAGGCGCCACCGCCGTCGCCATGTTCGCGTACGGCACCGAGTCCTGCCCGCCCGCCAACATGGTCACCGGTCCCGGCAACATCTGGGTCGCCGCCGCCAAGCGCTACTTCACCGGCAAGATCGGCATCGACGCCGAGGCGGGCCCCACCGAGATCGCCGTCCTGGCCGACGCCACCGCCGACCCGGCGCACGTCGCCTCCGACCTGATCAGCCAGGCCGAGCACGACCCGCTCGCCGCCGCCGTGCTCGTCACCGACTCCGTCGAGCTCGCGGACGCCGTCGAGCGGGAGCTGGAGCCGCAGGTCGCGGCCACCAAGCACATCGACGACCGGATCGTGCCGGCCCTCAAGGGCAGGCAGTCCGCGATCGTCCTGGTCGACGGCGTCGAGGAGGGCCTGCGGGTCGTCGACGCCTACGGCGCCGAGCACCTGGAGATCCAGACGGCCGACGCCGCCGCCGTGGCCGACCGGGTGAAGAACGCCGGCGCGATCTTCATCGGGCCCTGGGCCCCGGTCTCGCTCGGCGACTACGCGGCCGGCTCCAACCACGTCCTGCCCACCGGCGGCTGCGCCTGCCACTCCTCGGGCCTGTCGGTCCAGTCCTTCCTGCGCGGCATCCACATCGTCGACTACACGAAGGACGCGCTGGCCGAGGTCGCGCATCACGTGGTCACGCTGGCGGAGGCGGAGGATCTGCCGGCGCACGGCGCGGCGATCAAGGCAAGGTTCGGCTGGAAGGTACCCGAGAGCAAGTGAGCGACGTACGCATCGACGACCTCCCCGTGCGGGACGAGCTGCGCGGCAAGTCCCCCTACGGCGCGCCCCAGCTGGACGTCCCCGTACGGCTGAACACCAACGAGAACCCCTACCCGCTGCCCGAGCCGCTGGTCGAGCGGATCACCGAGCGCGTCCGTGAGGCGGCCCGCCACCTCAACCGCTACCCCGACCGGGACGCGGTGGAGCTGCGCACCCGGCTCGCCGAGTACCTCACCGACACCTCCGGCCACCAGGTCGGCCTCGCCAACGTCTGGGCGGCGAACGGCTCCAACGAGGTCATCCAGCAGCTGCTGCAGACCTTCGGCGGACCGGGGCGCACGGCGATCGGCTTCGAGCCGTCGTACTCGATGCACGGGCTCATCTCGCGCGGCACCGGCACCGGCTGGATCTCCGGCCCCCGCAACGACGACTTCACGATCGACTTGGAGGCCGCCGAGAAGGCGATCGCCGAGCACCGGCCGGACGTCGTCTTCATCACCACGCCCAACAACCCCACGGGCAACGCGGTCCCGGGCGAGACCGTCCTCGCGCTGTACGAGGCCGCGCAGGCGGCGAAGCCGTCGATGGTCGTGGTCGACGAGGCGTACATCGAGTTCAGCCACGGCGACTCACTGCTGCCGCTGATCGAGGGCCGGCCGAATCTCGTCGTCTCCCGGACGATGTCGAAGGCGTTCGGCGCCGCCGGCCTGCGCCTCGGCTACCTCGCCGCGCACCCCGCGGTGGTGGACGCCGTCCAGCTCGTACGGCTGCCGTACCACCTGTCGGCCGTCACCCAGGCGACCGCCCTGGCCGCGCTGGAGCACACCGACACGCTGCTCAAGTACGTCGAGCAGCTGAAGTCGGAGCGGGACCGGCTGGTGAGCGAACTGATCGCCATCGGCTACGACGTCACCGCCTCGGACGCCAACTTCGTCCAGTTCGGGCGGTTCGACGATGCCCACGCCGTCTGGCAGCGGATCCTCGACCGGGGCGTCCTGGTCCGGGACAACGGCGTGCCGGGCTGGCTGCGGGTCACCGCCGGAACTCCCGAAGAGAACGACGCGTTCCTCGACGCGGTACGAGAAGTCAAGAAGGAGCAGAGCACATGAACCGCGTAGGACGCGTGGAGCGAGTCACCAAGGAGACGTCGGTGCTCGTCGAGATCGATCTCGACGGCAGCGGCAAGGTCGATGTGTCGACAGGCGTCGGCTTCTACGACCACATGCTCGACCAGCTCGGCCGGCACGGTCTGTTCGACCTGACCGTGAAGACCGAGGGCGACCTGCACATCGACTCCCACCACACCATCGAGGACACCGCCCTCGCGCTGGGCGCCGCCTTCAAGCAGGCCCTCGGCGACAAGGTGGGCATCTACCGGTTCGGCAACTGCACGGTCCCGCTGGACGAGTCCCTCGCCCAGGTCACCGTCGACCTCTCCGGCCGCCCCTACCTCGTGCACACCGAGCCCGAGAACATGGCGCCGATGATCGGCGCGTACGACACCACGATGACCCGGCACATCCTGGAGTCCTTCGTCGCCCAGGCCCAGATAGCGCTGCACGTGCACGTCCCCTACGGGCGCAACGCGCACCACATCGTGGAGTGCCAGTTCAAGGCGCTGGCCCGGGCCCTGCGGTACGCGTCCGAGCGCGACCCGCGCGCGGCCGGCATCCTTCCCTCGACGAAGGGCGCCCTGTAATCCCATGAACGGGCTGTCCACCATCCTGATCGTCGTCGGCCTCTTCCTCGTCGGCGGAATCATCTCCTTCGTCAAGCAGGAGATGCCCAAGAGCCTCGTCGTGCTGCTCTCGATCGCCGCCGCGATGTGTCTCGTCGCCGGCGTCATGCGGCTGGAGGTGTGGAATTGAGCACCAAGGACGTCGTCGTCTTCGACTACGGCTTCGGCAATGTGAGGTCGGCCGAACGCGCCCTCGCGCGCGCGGGGGCCGACGTCGAGATCACCCGTGACTTCGACCGGGCCATGAACGCAGACGGCCTGCTGGTGCCGGGCGTCGGCGCCTTCGCCGCCTGTATGCAGGGGCTGAAGGGCGCCCGCGGCGACTGGATCGTCGAACGGCGGCTGGCCGGCGGGCGGCCCGTGATGGGCATCTGCGTCGGCATGCAGATCCTGTTCGCGCGCGGCATCGAGCACGGCGTCGAGAGCGAGGGCCTCGGCGAATGGCCGGGCTCGGTGGAGCCGTTGCAGGCCGACATCGTGCCCCACATGGGCTGGAACACCGTGGCCGCGCCGGCCGGTTCCGAGCTGTTCGCCGGCCTGGACGCGGACGCCCGCTTTTACTTCGTGCACTCCTACGCCGTCCACGACTGGACGCTGGAGACCGAGAACCCGCTGATGACCGCACCGCTGGTCACCTGGTCGACACACGGCAAGCCCTTCGTGGCCGCCGTGGAGAACGGCGCCCTGTGGGCCACGCAGTTCCACCCCGAGAAGTCCGGCGACGCCGGAGCGCAGCTGCTCACCAACTGGATCGGAACCCTGTAGAGACATGGCCAAGCTCGAACTCCTCCCCGCCGTCGACGTCCGTGACGGCCAGGCCGTCCGCCTCGTGCACGGCGAGTCCGGCACCGAGACCTCCTACGGCTCCCCGCTGGAGGCCGCCCTCGCCTGGCAGCGCTCGGGCGCCGAGTGGCTGCACCTGGTCGACCTGGACGCCGCCTTCGGCACCGGCGACAACCGCGAGCTGATCGCCGAGGTCGCCAAGGCGATGGACATCAAGGTCGAGCTGTCCGGCGGCATCCGCGACGACGCCTCGCTCGCCGCCGCGCTCGCCACCGGCTGCACCCGCGTGAACCTCGGCACGGCCGCGCTGGAGACCCCCGAGTGGGTCGCCAAGGTCATCGCCGAGCACGGCGACAAGATCGCGGTGGGTCTGGACGTACGGGGCACCACGCTCCGCGGCCGGGGCTGGACCCGCGACGGCGGCGACCTCTACGAGACGCTGGAGCGCCTCAACAACGAGGGCTGCGCCCGCTATGTCGTCACCGACATCGCCAAGGACGGCACCCTCCAGGGCCCGAACCTGGAGCTGCTGAAGAACGTCTGCGCCGCCACCGACCGCCCGGTGGTCGCCTCGGGCGGGGTCTCGTCCCTGGACGACCTCCGCGCGATCGCCGAGCTGGTCCCCCTCGGTGTCGAGGGCTCCATCGTCGGGAAGGCCCTGTACGCGAAGGCGTTCACCCTGGAAGAGGCCCTGGAGGTTGTCTCGTCATGACGTCCGATGCCGTACGGCGCGTGCAGAGCAAAAGTCCCTGGGAAGAGTCCTTCGGGTTCGCACGCGCCGTCGCGGCGGGCGACCGTGTCCTGGTGGGCGGCACGACCGCCTTCAAGGGCGATGTGCTGTACGGCGAGGGCGACCCGTACGAACAGGCCAAGGTGGCCTTCACCAGCGCGATCGAGGCGATCGGCGAGTTCGGGCTCGGCGTCGGGTCCGTACTCCGCACCCGGATGTATCTGACCCACGCGCGTGACGTGGACGCCGTGGGCCGGGCCCACAAGGAGCTCTTCGATGCGGTACGACCCGTCTCGACGCTGCTGGTCGTCGAGGGTTTCGTGGACTCACGCATCCTGGTCGAAGTGGAAATAGAAGCCTTCAGAGGCTCAGAGGACGTTAGAGGAGCCGTGGATTCATGACCCTGGCGGTCCGAGTCATCCCCTGCCTGGACGTGGACAACGGCCGGGTCGTCAAGGGCGTCAACTTCCAGAACCTGCGCGACGCGGGCGACCCGGTCGAGATGGCCAAGGTGTACGACGCCGAGGGCGCCGACGAGCTGACGTTCCTGGACATCACCGCGTCGTCCGGCAACCGCGAGACGACGTACGACGTGGTGCGCCGCACGGCCGAGCAGGTCTTCATCCCGCTGACGGTCGGCGGCGGTGTCCGCACGGCCGAGGACGTGGACAGGCTGCTGCGCGCGGGCGCCGACAAGGTGGGCGTCAACACCGCCGCCATCGCCCGGCCCGACCTGATCCGCGAGATCGCCGAACGCTTCGGCCGGCAGGTGCTGGTCCTCTCGGTCGACGCGCGGCGCACCCCCGAGGGCACCTTCGAGGTCACCACCCACGGTGGCCGCCGCGGCACCGGCATGGACGCCGTCGAGTGGGCGCACCGCGCGGCCGAGCTGGGCGCGGGGGAGATCCTGCTCAACTCGATGGACGCGGACGGCACCAAGGACGGCTACGACCTGGAGATGCTCCGGGCGGTACGCAAGCACGTGACGATCCCGGTGATCGCGTCCGGCGGCGCCGGCAAGCTCGCCGACTTCCCTCCCGCCGTCGAGGCGGGGGCGGACGCGGTGCTGGCGGCGTCCGTGTTCCACTTCGGGGATCTGCGGATCGGCGAGGTGAAGGACACGCTGCGGGGGGCGGGGCACCCCGTCAGGTAAGACCCGGGTCGGCCCCGCTCACCCGTGATCCTCAGATCCCCAGCTGCTTCCCCTCGTGCAGCTTGGCGATCGCTTCCTTGTCGCCGTCCACCTCCACGTCGGCGGCGCTCTGGCGGCCGTAGGCGAACAGGAGCAGCTCCGAGGGCTCGCCGGTCACCGTGACGACCGGGGTGCCCTTGTGGGCGATCGCCGTCTGGCCGTCGGGGCGGCGCAGCACCAGGCCGGTGGGGGCGCTGCGGCCCACCAGGCGGGCGGACCGCTCGAAACGGGACCACAGGGCGTCCTGGAAGACCGGGTCGAGCTCGCGCGGCGTCCAGTCCGGGCGGGCGCGGCGGACGTCCTCGGTGTGCACATAGAACTCGATCGTGTTGGACGCCTCGTCGATCGGCTTGAGCTGGAACGGCGAGAAGCGCGGCGGGCCGGTGCGGATGAGCTGGATCAGCTCCTCGTACGGCTTCGCCGTGAACTCCTCCATCGCCTTGTCCAGGCGCGGTGCGAGCTGCTTGATCAGCAGCGCGGCGGCGGCGTCGGGGCGCCGCTCGCGCACCACCACGTGCGCGGCGAGATCACGGGTCGTCCAGCCCTCGCAGAGGGTGGGCGCGTCGGGGCCCTCGGCCTCCAAGAGGTCGGCCAGAAGAAGTCGTTCACGCTTGGCGAAGGTCGACATGTAGTCAGCCTACGACCGCGTACCGGGTCCGCCCAGTGGACGGGGGACGGTCACTGTCAGTGGCAGGCGGCACAATGGCTGCATGACCACCAGTACGCCCCGTCGGCCCAGCCGGCTGGACCCCGAGATCGCCGCACGCCTCAAGCGCAGCGCGGACGGGCTCCTGCCCGCCATCGCCCAGCAGTACGACACCGGAGAGGTGCTGATGCTCGGCTGGATGGACGACGAGGCGCTGCATCGCACGCTCACCACCGGCCGCTGCACCTACTGGTCCCGCAGCCGTCAGGAGTACTGGGTCAAGGGCGACACCTCCGGCCACTTCCAGTGGGTGAAGTCGGTCGCGCTGGACTGCGACGCCGACACCGTGCTCGTCCAGGTCGACCAGGTCGGCGCCGCCTGCCACACGGGCGCGCGCACCTGCTTCGACGAGGACGTGCTGTTCAAGGGCGGCGCCGATGCCGGCGCACCGTCCGCGGATCAGTAGGGTCAGCCGCCATGGACCTCGAGACCTTCCGCAAGCTCGCCACCGACCGGCGCGTCATCCCGGTCACCCGCAAGCTCCTCGCCGACGGCGACACCCCCGTAGCTCTCTACCGCAAGCTCGCCGCCGAGCGCCCGGGCACCTTCCTGCTGGAGTCCGCGGAGAACGGCCGGTCCTGGTCCCGCTACTCGTTCGTGGGCGTACGCTCCGCGGCGACGCTGACCGAACGCGACGGCCACGCCCACTGGCTGGGCACCCCGCCCGTCGGCGTCCCCGCCGGGGGCGACCCGCTCGCCGCGCTGCGCGCCACCATCGAGGCCCTGCACACCCCGCGCGACCTCGCCCACGACCTGAACCTGCCGCCCTTCACCGGCGGCATGGTCGGCTACCTCGGCTACGACATCGTCCGCCGCCTGGAGAAGATCGGCCCCGGCGAGCGCGACGACCTGAAGCTGCCCGAGCTGACCATGCTGCTCACCAGTGACCTCGCCGTCATGGACCACTGGGAGGGCTCCGTCCTGCTGATCGCCAACGCGATCAACCACAACGACCTAGACACCGGTGTCGACGAGGCCCACGCCGACGCCGTCGCCCGCCTCGACGCCATGGAGGCCGACCTCTCGCGCGCGGTCGCCCAGCCGCCCGCCGTCCTGCCGCCCTCCGAGCTCCCCGACTGCACCGCCCTGTGGGGCGGCGAGGACTTCCAGGAGGCCGTCGAGGACATCAAGGAGCGCATCCGGGCCGGCGAGGCGTTCCAGGTGGTCCCCTCCCAGCGCTTCGAAACGCCCTGCACGGCAAGCGCCCTGGACGTCTACCGGGTCCTGCGGGCCACCAACCCCTCCCCGTACATGTACCTGTTCCGCTTCGACGGCTTCGACGTCGTCGGCTCCTCGCCGGAGGCGCTGGTCAAGGTCGAGGACGGGCAGGCCATGGTCCACCCCATCGCCGGCACCCGGTGGCGCGGGGCGACCCCGCAGGAGGACCAGGCCCTCGCCGACGAACTGCTCGCCGACCCCAAGGAGCGCGCCGAGCACCTGATGCTGGTCGACCTCGGCCGCAACGACCTGGGACGGGTCTGCGAGCCGGGCTCCGTCGAGGTCGTCGACTTCATGTCCATCGAGCGGTATTCGCACGTGATGCACATCGTCTCGACCGTGACGGGACGCGTGGCACCCGGCCGTACGGCCTTCGACGTCCTGACGGCCTGCTTCCCGGCCGGCACCCTCTCCGGCGCCCCCAAGCCCCGCGCGATGCAGATCATCGACGAACTCGAGCCGTCGCGGCGCGGGTTGTACGGCGGCTGCGTCGGCTACCTCGACTTCGCCGGCGACTCCGACACGGCCATCGCGATCCGTACGGCCCTGCTGCGCGGCGGCACCGCGTACGTCCAGGCGGGCGCGGGCATCGTCGCCGACTCGGACCCGGTCGCGGAGGACACCGAGTGCCGCAACAAGGCGGCGGCGGTGCTGCGCGCGGTCCACACGGCCAACCGGCTCGGCTGAGGCCGGCCAGCTGCCTCGCGCGGACTCGGGTGGGCCCGGGTCGGCTCCGTGGACCCCGGGTGGCCGGTATCACCGAACCCCGGGTGACTGATCGTTCGGACTTCGGGTGATAGTGGAGTACGTGACTGCCGTACCGCACCCCCGTCCCGAAGCCCCCGGTTCCGCCCGGGCCGGCCGTATGAGTCTCGCCCTGGCCCTGCTGTGCGGCGCGCTCGGCGCGGCCGTCGCGCTGCTCGCCACCCGGCAGCGCTGGTCGGAGGGCA
This sequence comes from Streptomyces sp. M41, assembly GCF_043673425.1. Classification (NCBI taxonomy): domain Bacteria; kingdom Bacillati; phylum Actinomycetota; class Actinomycetes; order Kitasatosporales; family Streptomycetaceae; genus Streptomyces; species Streptomyces sp. M41. The sequence goes on from NZ_JBIMKE010000020.1 coordinate 84,354, forward strand.
CCGTGACGGTGGCCGGCGGCCCGTTCCCGCTCACCGCCAGGGGCAGTGACGTCACGGGCGTCCCCGCGGCCCTGGCCATAGTGGGGCTCGCCGCGCTCGTCGCCGTCTTCGCCGTACGCAAGGCCGGCCGCTTCGTCGTCGCCGGCCTGCTCGCGCTCTCCGGCGCCGGCATCGTCGCCGCGGCCCTGCTCGGCGCCTCCGACAGCTCCGCGCTCGACGAGCAGGCCGCACGGGCCTCCGGCGACACCTCGGCCACCGTCGACGCCCTCACCCACACGGCCTGGCCGTACGTCGCTGCCGTCGGCGGCCTGCTGATCCTGATCGCCGGGCTGCTCGCCCTGCGCTACGGCCGGGTGTGGCCCGGGATGTCCGGCCGCTACGAGCGCGGCGGCGTACCCCGTCCGCGCCGCAGGGCCCAGCCGGCCGACCCCGACCGCCCCGAGGAGCTCTGGAAGGCCCTCGACCGGGGCGAGGACCCCACCGGGGCCTGACCGGCCTGACGGCTCCGCACCGCGTTCCCGCGCCCAGCAGGAGCGCCCCACGGGCGGTGTCCCGGCGCCGCACCCCGCGGCGACCCGCGAAGGCCACCCCCGATCACCTCATGCTCACGCATACGGAACAATGGCAGCGAGCGTCCGGCTCGGACATGTAGATCAGCAACGAGGAGCAAGCAATGGCGGGCAGCAGCCACGGTCACACCCCGGCCGCCTGGACCGGTGTTTCGATCGCCTTCATCGGTTTCTGCGTCTCGGGAGCCTTCATGGTGCTGGCCCAGCCCGCAGGCTTCTGGGCCGGCATGGGTGTCGTCGTCCTCGGCGGCATCATCGGCTGGATCATGCGCTCCATGGGCATGGGCCAGCCCAAGGACGCTCACAAGGCGCTGCTCATGGCGCATGAGCGCGAGACGGCGAGCGTCAAGGCCTGAGCACCGCAGGACTTCGCTGAGGGGCGACCGGCACCGATGGAGTGCCCGGGGCGCCCCTCAGGCGTGTACGGGGGCACAATGCTTGACGTGAACGCCGACAGTGAGCGGGCGACGCGGCCCGGTGCCGGCGCCGTGACGGCACGCCTGGCTCTTCCGGCCGGGGTCCTCGCGGCCGTCGTCGGAGCCTTCGCGTACGTCGGGGCCGTGGACCCGAACGAACCCGGCCACTACCCCGCCTGCCCCCTCCTGCAGTACACCGGCATCTACTGCCCCGGCTGCGGCGGACTGCGCAGCGCGCACGCGATCGCCCACGGGGACCTCCTGGCGGCCCTCCAGGACAACGCCCTGGCCGTGCTCGGCTACGTCCTCTTCGCCGCGCTGTGGACCGTCTGGGTGATCCGTGCGGTGCGCGGCCGGCCGTTCAGGGTCGAGCTCGGGCCCGCGCAGCTGTGGGCCTCGGGCGCGTTGCTGCTGGTTTTCACCGTTGTCCGGAACCTGCCGTTCGGTGGCTGGCTGCACCCATGAGCGACCGTGGGAAAAGTCCAGCTGGTGGGACCGGCGTCAACCGGATGCGAGGCCTGTGCCCACCTCCGGATACCATCGCAGTGACCATAGGTTTCGTACCGCTTTCACAGTCGACCGTCTGAAAGGGGGCCGCTCGCGTGAGTGTGCTCGACGAGATCATCGACGGAGTCCGTGCCGACCTCGCGGAGCGGCAGGCGCGCGTCAGCCTCGACGAGCTCAAGGAGCGCGCGGCCAAGGCTCCCGCGGCCAAGGACGGCGTCGCCGCGCTCAAGGGCGACGGCGTCAAGGTGATCTGCGAGGTCAAGCGCTCCAGCCCCTCCAAGGGCGCGCTGGCCGCGATCGCCGACCCGGCCGGGCTCGCCGCGGACTACGAGGCGGGCGGCGCGGCCGTCATCTCCGTCCTCACCGAACAGCGCCGCTTCGGCGGCTCGCTGGCCGACCTGGAGGCCGTCCGCGCCCGCGTGGACATCCCGGTCCTGCGCAAGGACTTCATCGTCACGTCGTACCAGCTCTGGGAGGCCCGGGCCTACGGCGCCGACCTCGCGCTGCTGATCGTCGCGGCGCTCGAGCAGCCCGCCCTGGAGTCCCTGATCGAGCGCGCGGTGTCCATCGGACTCACCCCGCTGGTCGAGGTGCACGACGAGGACGAGGTCGAGCGGGCCGTGGACGCGGGCGCCAAGATCATCGGTGTCAACGCCCGCAACCTCAAGACCCTCGAGGTCGACCGCGGCACCTTCGAGCGCGTCGCGCCCGAGATCCCCGACACCATCGTCAAGATCGCCGAGTCCGGCGTCCGCGGCCCGCACGACCTGATCGCCTACGCCAACGCCGGAGCCGACGCCGTTCTGGTCGGCGAGTCCCTGGTGACCGGCAAGGACCCGAAGTCCGCGGTCTCCGACCTGGTGGCGGCGGGCGAGCACCCGGCATTGCGGCACGGCCGAAGCTGATCACCCGATAGAGTTGCCCCGATGACGCTGACGACGACAACCACGGACAGGTACGCCCGCCTCGCGCGCGGCTGCCGCCCCCGTGGCTGCCGCGCGCCCGCACGCCGAGTGCACGGCCGTCGCGTGCGATACGTCATCGGAGACGAACCTGGCCAGGTAAACGGCCGTCGATGGCAGCGCGCCCTATAGGGGCGCGGGACTGTGCCCGATATGCGGCTCCGCCGCGTGGGCGCGATCAGCCACAGACGGCCGGACGCCATCGAACAAGCCCCGCCCCCACGGCGATTAGGTATTTCCCAAACTCACCGTGAGGTTTCCGCATGCCCAGCGACTTCTTCATCCCCGACCCCGAGGGTCAAGTCCCCAGCGCCGAGGGCTACTTCGGCGCGTTCGGCGGCAAGTTCATCCCGGAGGCCCTCGTCGCCGCCGTCGACGAGGTGGCCGTCGAGTACGACAAGGCCAAGCACGACCCCGAGTTCGCCCGTGAGCTGGACGACCTGCTGGTCAACTACACCGGCCGCCCCAGCTCCCTCACCGAGGTCCCTCGCTTCGCCGAACACGCCGGTGGCGCCCGGGTGTTCCTCAAGCGCGAGGACCTCAACCACACCGGCTCCCACAAGATCAACAACGTGCTCGGTCAGGCCCTGCTGACCAAGCGCATGGGCAAGACCCGGGTGATCGCCGAGACCGGCGCCGGACAGCACGGCGTGGCGACGGCGACGGCCTGCGCGCTGTTCGGCCTCGACTGCACCATCTACATGGGCGAGATCGACACCCAGCGCCAGGCCCTCAACGTGGCCCGCATGCGCATGCTCGGCGCCGAGGTCATCGCCGTGAAATCCGGCAGCCGCACCCTCAAGGACGCCATCAACGAGGCGTTCCGCGACTGGGTCGCCAACGTCGACCACACCCACTACCTCTTCGGTACGGTCGCCGGCCCGCACCCGTTCCCCGCCATGGTCCGCGACTTCCACCGCGTCATCGGCGTCGAGGCGCGCCGCCAGCTCCTGGAACGCGCCGGCCGGCTCCCCGACGCCGCCATCGCCTGCGTCGGCGGCGGATCCAACGCCATCGGCCTCTTCCACGCCTTCGTCCCCGACACGGACGTACGCCTCATCGGCTGCGAGCCCGCCGGGCACGGCCTGGACAGCGGTGAGCACGCGGCGACGCTGACCGCCGGCGAGCCCGGCATCCTGCACGGCTCCCGCTCCTACGTCCTCCAGGACGACGAGGGCCAGATCACCGAGCCGTACTCGATCTCGGCCGGCCTGGACTACCCCGGCATCGGGCCCGAGCACTCCTACCTCAAGGACTCCGGCCGCGGCGAGTACCGCGCGGTCACCGACGACGCGGCGATGCAGGCCCTGCGTCTGCTGTCGCGCACCGAGGGCATCATCCCGGCGATCGAGAGCGCCCACGCCCTCGCCGGGGCCCTGGAGGTCGGCCGCGAGCTGGGCAAGGACGGCTTGATCGTCGTCAACCTGTCCGGCCGCGGCGACAAGGACATGGACACGGCCGCACGCTACTTCGGCCTGTACGACACCGACGCCGAGGTCGCCGCCGACGCGGACGCCGACGCCGCCGAGATCGAGGGGGACGCCAAGTGAGCGGCAACATCCAGCTGTTGAGCGACACCCTCGCCGCGGCGAAGGCCGAGGGCCGCTCCGCGCTCATCGCCTACCTCCCGGCCGGCTTCCCGACCGTGGACGGCGGCATCGAGGCGATCAAGGCCGCCCTCGACGGCGGCGCCGACGTCATGGAGGTGGGGCTGCCGCACAGCGACCCCGTCCTCGACGGCCCCGTCATCCAGACCGCCGACGACATCGCCCTGCGCGGCGGCGTCAAGATCGCCGACGTCATGCGCACGGTCCGCGAGGCCCACGAGGCCACCGGCAAGCCGATCCTCGTGATGACGTACTGGAACCCCATCGACCGCTACGGCGTCGAGCGCTTCACCGCCGAGCTGGCCGAAGCGGGCGGCGCGGGCTGCATCCTGCCCGACCTGCCCGTGCAGGAATCGGCGCTGTGGAGGGAGCACGCCGACAAGCACGGGCTCGCGACCGTCTTCGTCGTGGCGCCGAGCAGCAAGGACGAGCGGCTCGCGCAGATCACCGCCGCGGGCAGCGGCTTCGTCTACGCCGCCTCGCTGATGGGCGTCACCGGCACCCGCGAGTCCGTGGGCGCACAGGCGCAGGACCTGGTGGAGCGCACCCGTGCCACCGGCACCGACCTGCCCGTCTGCGTCGGACTCGGAGTCTCCGACGCGGGCCAGGCCGCCGAGGTCGCCGGATTCGCCGACGGCGTGATCGTCGGCTCGGCCTTCGTCAAGCGAATGCTGGACGCCCAGGACGACGCGGCCGGAGTCGAGGCCGTGCGCACGCTCGCCGGTGACCTGGCCAAGGGCGTACGCGGACAGGCGTAACCAGGCGGGATGTCATACCGGTCCCTCGTAAGGGTGGACCTGAGGCCGGGGAGGCGCGCTGCGCCTCCCCGGTTCGTTCTGCGGGTGTGAGCGAAAAGAATCGTGACGGAAAGCGGACCGCGCGGGAGCGGCTGGCGGTCGAGCGTGAGAAGCAGAAGGCCGCCGACAAGCGGCGCCGCGCGCTGATCGTGGGCGCGAGCGTCGTCTGCGTCCTCGGACTCGCGGCGGTCATCGGAGTCGTCGCGGCGAACGCCGGCAAGGACGACAGCAGCGAGTCCTCGGGCCCGGTCGTCGGACCCTCGGGGGCGCAGGGCAAGGACGGCCTCGCGATCCCGGTGGGCGAGGAGAACGCCAAGTCCACGCTCACGGTCTGGGAGGACTTCCGCTGCCCGGCCTGCAAGTCCTTCGAGGAGGCATACCGGTCGACGATCCACGAGCTGACGGACGCGGGCCAGCTCAAGGTCGAGTACCACCTGGCGACGATCATCGACGGCAACATGGGCGGCAGCGGCTCCCGCAACGCCGCGAACGCGGCGGCCTGCGCCCAGGACGCCGGAAAGTTCGTGCCGTACCACGACGTGCTGTTCCAGAACCAGCCGCCGGAGGTCGACGACGCCTTCGCCGAGAACAGCAAGCTCTTCGAGCTCGCGAAGAAGGTGAAGGGCCTGGACACACCCGCCTTCCGCAAGTGTGTCGAGGACGGCACGCACAACGGCTGGGTGGCGAAGTCCAACGACGCGTTCAAGAAGGGCGGCTTCAGCGGTACGCCGACGGTCCTGCTGAACGGCAAGAACATCTACCAGGACCAGACGATGACCCCGGCCAAGCTGAAGCAGATGGTGCAGGAGGCCGCCAAGAGCTGAGCTCGCCGCCTGTTATGGACCCGTAGCCGGGCTGCCCGACATCGGTCCCGCCCGGCAGGGTAGCGTCGACCCTGCCATGGAACTTGCCTATATTCCCAGCCCGTCGCGCGGGGTGATCCACCTCGGTCCCATCCCGCTGCGCGGCTACGCCTTCTGCATCATCATCGGTGTCTTCGTAGCGGTCTGGCTCGGCAACAAACGCTGGATCGCCCGGGGCGGGCGATCCGGCACGGTGGCCGACATCGCGGTGTGGGCCGTCCCGTTCGGCCTGATCGGCGGCCGGCTCTACCACGTGATCACGGACTACCAGCTGTACTTCAGCGAGGGCCGTGACTGGGTCGACGCGTTCAAGATCTGGGAGGGCGGCCTCGGCATCTGGGGCGCCATCGCCTTCGGCGCGCTGGGCGCGTGGATCGGCTGCCGGCGCCGGGGCATCCCGCTGCCCGCGTACGCCGACGCCGTCGCGCCCGGCATCGCCTTCGCGCAGGCGATCGGCCGATGGGGCAACTGGTTCAACCAGGAGCTGTACGGAAGGCCGACGGACGTCCCGTGGGCGCTGGAGATCACGTCCTCGACGGACGGACGGGTGCCGGGCACCTACCACCCGACGTTCCTGTACGAGTCGCTGTGGTGCATCGGCGTCGCGCTGCTGGTGATCTGGGCCGACCGCCGCTTCAAGCTGGGGCACGGCCGGGCGTTCGCGCTCTATGTCGCCGCCTACTGCGCGGGCCGCGCTTGGATCGAGTACATGCGCGTCGACGACGCCCACCACATCCTGGGCGTGCGGCTGAACGTCTGGACCGCGCTGATCGTGCTCCTGCTGGCGGTCACGTACTTCGTCGTGTCGGCGAAGAAGCGGCCCGGCCGGGAGCCTGTCGTCGAGCCGGGCGCCTCCGGCGGTGACCCCGAGGGCACGAGCAAGTCCTTGGACCACGACAAGGCCTCCGACAGCGAGATCGCCGAGGAAGAGGTCGCCGAGGACAGGGCCGCCGAGGACGAGGCCGCCGAAGGCGGTTCCGAGGACGAGGTGAGGGACGGCGTCGGGACCGCAGACGTCAAGGACGAGGCCGGGTCGACGAAGAAGACCTGAGACCCCCCCGTACGTCACCGAAGGGCGCCCGGACTTGCGGGCGCCCTTCGGCGTCAGGTCCGGTGGGCCAGGGCCAGGGTTCTGCGGGCCGCCGCCACCACTGCCGCGTCGATGAAGGTCCCGTCCCGCAGCGCCTGGGCGCCCTGCTCCGCGGTGGCCGCCTTGACGATGGTCTCCGCCTGTTCCAGCTCCGCCTCCGTGGGCAGATAGACCCGCTCGATCACCGGGAGCTGGCGGGGATGGACGGCCGCCCGGCCGAGGAATCCCAGGGTGCGGCCGTGGGCGCAGGAGGCGGCGAGACCGTCCAGGTCACGGATGTCCGGGTGGATCGACTGGGCGGGCGGGGGCAGACCGGCGGCCCGGGCGGCGACGACGACACGGGAGCGGGACCAGTCCAGGCCCGCGTCGCCGCGTACGCCGAGGTCGGTGCGCAGGTCGGCCTCGCCCAGCGAGATGCCCCGCAGGGCCGGGTGCGCGGACGCGATCGGGAACGCCCGCTCGATGGCGAGGGCGGACTCCAGCAGGGCGTACAGCGCGGGTGCCCCGTCGTCCGCGGCCGGTGTCGTCCGCGCGATGTGGGTGATCTGCTCCGGCGCCGTCACCTTGGGAATGCGCAGACCGGACAGGCCCGGCAGGGCGGCGAGGGCGCGGAGGTCGGCCGCCGCCCAAGGGGTGTCCAGGGCGTTCACACGGACGTGGACCGGGACGGGCTGTGCGGCGGACAGGAGCTCGGCCGTCGCCGCACGGGCCCAGTCCTTGCGGTCGGGGGCCACCGCGTCCTCCAGATCGACGACGACGATGTCGGCGCCGGCCGTGAGGGCCTTCGCGACCACCTTCGGCCGGTCGCCCGGGGCATACAGCCAGGTCAGCGGGTACGGCGTCACAGGGCGCCCTCCTCGCGCAGGGCGGCGACCTCGGCCGGGGTCAGACCGAGGTCGCCGAGGATCTCGTCCGTGTCCGCGCCGTGCGGGCGCCCCGCCCAGCGGATCGTGCCGGGGGTGGCGGAGAGCCGGAAGAGGACGTTCTGCATGCGCAGCGGGCCGAGTTCGGGATCGTCGACGGTGGTGATGGTGTCCAGGGCCGCGTACTGCGGGTCCGTCATCACCTCCCGTACGTCCTGGATCGGGGCCACCGCGGCCTCCGCCTTCTCGAAGGCGGCGAGGACGTCGGCGCGGGTGTGGCGGGCGATCCAGTCGCCGACCGCCTCGTCGAGGACGTCGGCGTGCCGGGCCCGGTCGGCGCCCGTCGCGAACCAGGGCTCGTCGATCAGCTCCGGGCGCCCCACCAGGTGCATCACGCGCTCGGCGATCGACTGGGCCGAGGTGGAGACGGCGACCCAGGTGCCGTCCGCGGTGCGGTAGGCGTTGCGCGGGGCGTTGTTTGCGGAGCGGTTGCCGGTGCGTTCCTGGACGTAGCCGAGCTGGTCGTACCAGGTCGGCTGGGGGCCGAGGGCGAGCAGCATCGGTTCGATGAGGGCCATGTCGACGACCTGGCCCTCGCCGGTGCGCTCGCGGGCGGCGAGTGCCGTCATCACCGCGTACGCGGTCGCGAGGCCCGCGATCGAGTCGGCCAGCCCGAAGGGCGGCAGCGTCGGCGGTGCCTCCGGTTCGCCGGTGAGCGCGGCGAAACCGCTCATCGCCTCGGCGAGGGTGCCGAAGCCCGGGCGGTGGGCGTAGGGGCCGAACTGGCCGAAGCCGGTGACCCGCGTGAGGATCAGGCGGGGATTGACGGCGGACAGCTCCGGCCAGCCCAGCTCCCATTTCTCCAGCGTGCCCGGGCGGAAGTTCTCGACGACGACGTCCGCCGTCGAGGCCAGGCGCAGCAAGGTGGCCCGGCCGCCGGGCTTGGACAGGTTCAGGGTGATCGTGCGCTTGTTGCGGCCCAGGACCTTCCACCACAGGCCCACGCCGTCCTTCGAGGGGCCGTGCCCGCGGGAGGGGTCCGGTTTCGCGGGGTGCTCGACCTTGATGACCTCCGCGCCGAAGTCGCCGAGCATCGTGGCGGCGAGGGGGCCCGCGAAGAGAGTCGCAAGGTCGAGCACCCGCAGGCCGGTCAGGGGGGCCGGTGCGGTGGTGCCGGGCCCGTGCTCGAGCGCGCTCATGACGTGTACCGTGCGTCGATCTCGGGGCGGTACGGCATCGACGCCGAGGCGCCCTCCCGCTGGACGGACAGTGCCGCCGCTGCCGCCGCCCAGCCGAGTGCCTCGCGCATCGCGCGCCCCTCGCCCAGGGCCACCGCGAGGGCGCCGACGAAGGTGTCACCGGCGCCGGTCGTGTCGACGGCGGTGACCTTCGGCGCGGGGACGGCCACGGGCTCCGCGCCTCGGGCCGCGTACAGACTGCCGTTCGCGCCCAGGGTGACGACCACCTCGGGCACCTGGTCGAGCAGCGCGACGGCCGCCTCGCGGGGGTCGGTGCGGCCGGTGAGGGCGGTGATCTCGTGCTCGTTCGGCACCAACAGGTCGACGGCGGCGAGCAGTTGGTCCGGGAGCGGCCGGGCGGGGGACGGGGTGAGGATCGTACGGACGTCGTGGCGGCGGGCGGCCTCGGCGCCGGCCAGGACGGCGGGGAGCGGGATCTCCAGCTGGAGCAGCAGCGTGTCGGCGGCTGCGATGACGCCCTCGTCGCCGGGGCTGAGGTGGTCGAGGGTGCCGTTCGCGCCGGGGATCACGACGATCGCGTTGCCGCCCTCGTCGTCCACGACGATGTGTGCGGTGCCGGAGGGCCCCTCGGCCGTGCGGAGGTCGTCGGTGTCGACGCCGGAGTGTTCCAGGGTGGAGCGCAGAAGGGTGCCGAAGGCGTCGTTGCCCACGGCGCCGATCATCATGACGTCGCCGCCCGCGCGGGCCGCCGCGATCGCCTGGTTGGCGCCCTTGCCGCCGGGGATCGTACGGAACTCCCTTCCGGTCACGGTCTCGCCGCGCTGCGGGGCCTTCTCCACATAGGTGACGAGGTCCATGTTGGTGCTGCCGAGGACGACGATGCCGGTCATGGGCGAGTGGCCTCCCTGGGGGTGAGTGCGTGCGTGAGCCGGGCGAGCGTGTCGAAGCCCGTGCCGTCGAAATCGGCCACCGAAGTGGACAGGCGGTTCTTCAGAGGGGCCGTCCAGCGGTCGGGCAGCGCGGCCGGAGTGCCGGTGAGCAGGGCGGCGATGCTGCCCGCCGTCGCGCCGTTGGAGTCGGTGTCCCAGCCTCCCGACACGGCACGGCAGACGGAGCCGGTGAAGTCGCCGTTCGCGTGGGTCAGCGCGGCGGCGGTCAACGCGGTGTTGGGGACGGCGTGGACCCAGTGGTGGGTGGGGGAGTAGGCGGCGTGCAGCGCGTCGACGACCGTGTCGAAGTCCGCGTGGTCGTGGGCCAGCCGGATCGCGTGGGTGACGGACCGGGCCAGGCGGGACTTCGGGGGGATCACGGTGAGGCCGGTGCGCAGGCAGGCGTGGATGTCGTGGGGGCCGGTCGCCGTCGCCGCCCGAGCGATGACGGCGGCGGTGAACATCGCCGCGTAGACGCCGTTGGCGGTGTGGGTGAGGGTGGCGTCGCGGTGGGCCTGCTCGGCCGCGGCGGCCGGGTCGCCGGGGTTGGTCCAGCCGTGGACGTCCGCGCGGATGAGGGCGCCGATCCACTCCCGGAAGGGGTTGCGGTGGCGGGCGGTGTGCGGGGGTTCGATGCCGGTGAGGAGGTTGCGGTAGGCGACGCGTTCGGCGGTGAAGGTGCGGCCGGCGGGGAGTTCGTCGAGCCAGAGGCGGGCCACGTCGGCGGTGGTGAAGGCCCTGCCGTGGCGTCGAAGCAGGAGGAGGTTGAGCAGGGGGTAGTTGAGGTCGTCGTCCTCCGGCATGCCGTCGATGTTCTCGGCGAGGGAGCAGCTCGCCGAGCGGCGGTTCCAGGGATGGGCGGCGAGCAGCTCCTCGGGGACCCCTTTGGCTGTGAAGTACGTGTTCAGGGGCCAGTTGCCGGTGGCCCCGGCCAGTTGTCTGATGGCCGCCAAGGGAAGCTTCTCCACGGGCTTGCCCAGGAGGCAGCCGACCGCCCTGCCCAGCCAGGCGGCCTCGTAGCGCGCCGGCTCCGGCGGGGTGGCAGCCGGGCTCCGGCCGGAAGTCCGGTCGTCGCCGGCCGGCCAGTCGGGGCACAGCGCCTTGATACGCCTCAGGTCGGTCGGCTCGCCGTCCTGCAACCGGCCCGGCAGGTCGGCCAGTTCATCCAGCAGGTCCTCCGCCAGTTGACGCAGGTAGCGCGAGGCCGGCCGTGGCGATGCCCCCGCCCGCAGGGGAGCCTCGGCGCCGCCCGCCGCCGTCCACCTCGCCGCGATCCTCGACGGCTCCCGGCCGTCCAGGGCCGCCTGGCGCAGCTCATGGCCGATCAGGTCCTCCGGCTGGACCCAGGTCAGTCGGAGCATGGCCGGTCCTCCAGCGCGGCGAAGGCCGCCTCGTGCTCCCGGCGCCGGCGGACGTCCCGCGCGTGGATCTCTACGGCCACCTCGGTGAGGACGCGGGGCGCTTCCCACAGGTCGAGGCGGCTGGCCTCCGCGACCGTCTTGGACCAGTCCTCGGGGGCGGGGGAACCGAGAGCGCCCGCCAGCGCTCCGGCCATCGTCGCGATGGAGTCGCAGTCGCGGCCGTAGTTCACCGCGCCCAGGACCGAGGCGCGGTAGTCGCCGTCGCCCACGAGCAGCATGCCCAGCGCGACGGGCAACTCCTCGATCGCGTGCAGCCGGGACGGGCGGCGGGCGCCGAGGGTGGGCTGCCGGTAGTCCGGGCCGACGGTGTCGTACGGGGTGACGGCCTCCCGGAGCGGGACGAGGGCCGACTCGAAGTCCCGGTGTGCGCCCGCCACTTCGCAGACCTTCTCGATCGCCGCCCGGGTGCCGTCCTTCGCCAGGGACAGACAGGCCGTGACGACCGACTCCGGTGTCGCCCCGGGGGTGCACGCCGCCGCCACCGCGGCAGCGAAGACGCCCGCCGCCTCACGGCCGTACGACGACTGGTGGGCGCCCGCGATGTCCAGCGCCTCCGCGTACGCGGCCCTCGGGTCGGCCGCGTTGACCAGGCCGACCGGGGCCATGTACATCGCGGCACCGCAGTTGACGATGTTGCCGACGCCGGCCTCCCGTGGGTCCACGTGGCCGTAGTGGAGGCGGGCCACCATCCACTTCTCCGCCAGGAAGATCCGGTGCAGGGGGAGGGCCTCCGCCTCCAGCTCCGGGATCCAGCGCGGGTTCGTCATCAGGTCCGGCACCAGGTGGTCGGCGATCGCGTACGCGTCGAGGTGGTCGCGGACGGTCGCGTAGACGCGGACCAGGGCGTGCGTCATCAAGGTGTCGTCGGTGACATGGCCATCGCCCTTGTGGTACGGCGCGATGGGGCGGGCCGTGCGCCAGTCGTCGCCGTTCCAGGGGCCGACGATGCCGTGCACCCGGCCGCCGTGGCGCTCGAGGATCTGATCGGGGGAGTAGCCCTCCACCGGGCCGCCGAGGGCGTCGCCGACCGCTGCGCCGACCAGGGCGCCGGTGATCCGCTCGTCGAGCCGCGGACCAGTGGTTTCGTGTGCTTTGGCCGTCATGCTCCGAATCATCCTCCTGGTCGGGTCGGTTGCGTGGCTTCGAGGAGTTCGGCGAGTTCCACCAGGTCGGTGCCGGTGAGGCGGGGGAGGGCGCAGCCGGAGAGAGTGCGGCAGGTGTCGCGCCAGGTCGCCGGGATCGCGGCGCCGCCGCCGAGGGCGCCGGTCAGCGCGCCGACCAGGGCGGGTGCCGAGTCGGCGACCCGGGACAGACATGCGGCGGCGGGGACCGCTTCGGCGATACGGCCGTGCGCGGCGACCGCGAGCGCCAGGGCGACCGGGACCGTTTCGGCCGCGGCGATGCCGTAGCTGTAGACGTGGTCGACGATCTGGTGCTCGAGGAGGGGGATCAGGGCGAAGGCGCTGTCGGCGGCCCGGGCGAGTTGCAGGGCGTGGTGGGCGTTGCGGCCGATCTCCGTCTCCGCGGGGAGCTCGGCGAGGGCGGCTGTCACACAGGCCGTGGTGTTCGCGCCGGCCAGAGCCAGGGACACGGCCGCCGCCATCGCCCTCGCCCCGTGTACGCCGTCGCCGTCCTGGGTGTAACGGGCGTCGAACTCGGCGAGGTCGGCGGCGCGGTGGGGGTCGCCGGGGTGGGCCACGGCGAGGACGCAGGCCCGTACGCAGGCGGCGTCGTCGAAGTAGTGCGGGTTGTCGTGGCCGGTGGCGGGTGGGCGCAGGCCGGTGGCGAGGTTGCCGAGGCCGGCGCGGACGGAGATGCGGGCGCGCAGGGGGAGGATCGCCGACTCGATCTCGGGGGCGCGGTCCGCCGCCGCGGCGACCTCGCTCGCCACGGCGTTCCAGGTGAGGTCGATGGCGGCTCTGGTACGGCGCTCGCGGCTGAGGTCGCCGAGGGCGGTGTCGTCGCCGGCGCGCAGGAGGGCCTCGGCCGCGAAGGCTGCCCATTCGGCGTCGTCGGAGGGGCCCAGGCGGAGGGGTTCCGGGGGCTGGTTGAGGGCGATCGGGACGGGGAGGGTGGTGGTCGCGTTCTGCTCGGCGAAGGTCTCCAGTTCGCGGGTGAGGCGGCGGGTCCAGTCGGGCATGCGGGTGGCTCTGTGTCGGGCGGCGGGCCAGCCGGCGGCGTCGCCCGCGGCCAGGCCCAGGAGGAGGCCGAGGATCCGCTGACCGGCCTCGGCCTCGGCCTCGGCTTCGCCTTCGCCTTCGGCCTGGTGTTTCCCACCCGCATCGTCCGTGCGGCTTGCGTTGTCGGCTGCGGGTGGCCCTGGTGGGGGGTGCTCGACGTCGGCGGGTGCGGGGGGTGTGGGGGCTGCGGCGGCTTCGGGCGCCGGGGATTGGAGGGCGTTCGGGACGGACGGGAGGGGGTGGGCTTCGGGGGGTGCTGCGGTGGCGAGGGCAGTCGGCACTGTGGCGGTGGGCTCCGACCCCGGGCCCGTCGTACCGGCCAGGGTCTGCGTGGCTGTTGTGTCGTCGCGGGGCTCCTGAGGGGGGCCGGTCGGGTCCTCCGGCGTCGTCGGGGTGGGGGTCGGGTGGGGGCCGCCCTCGTCCCATGGGGTCGGTGGGGTCATGGGTGGGGCTCCGGGGGGTTGGTCGGGAGGGAGGGGGGTGGGGCGAGGGTGGGAGGTGGGGGGCGGAGGCCGTCCGCTGTCCATTTGCCGCCCTCCTCCGGTGTCAGGAGTTCCGCCACGTCGAGTACGTGGTGGCCGGCCATCGAGGGCAGGCAGCTGCCCCGGGCGGGGCCGATGGCCGAGGCCCACTCCATGGGGATCGCCGATTCGCCCTGGGCCGCGCCGGCCAGGGCACCCGCCACCGCGGCCGTGGTGTCCGCGTCCCGGCCCATGTTCACGGCCGTGAGCACCGCCTGCACGAAGTCGCCGTCGGCCGCCGCGTACGCCCCGAAGGCCAGGGCCACCGCCTCCGGGGCCAGGTCGGTCCAGGGGTAACCGCCGATGACCACCGCGGAGCGGACGGCCCGTTCGCCGCGGTGGGCCACCGCGACCGCGCGGCGCAGGGAGCGGGCCGTCCAGGAGTCGTCCGGTACCACCGCCAGGGCCGAGGCGACCACGGCGATCGTGGGGGCACCGGCCATCGCCGCCGCCACACCCGCCGCCACCGCCTGGCCGCCGTAGATGCCCTCGCCGTCGTGGCTCACCGCACCGTCGATGGCCACCAGCCGGGCCGCCTCGGCCGGGCGGCCCGCCGCGAAGACGCCGAACGGGGCCGCCCGCATCGCGAGGCCGTCGCTCCAGGCGTGGCGGTGCTGGGCGGAGATGGGGGCGGCCAGGCCCCGGCGGAGGTTCTCCAGCGTGCCGCGTTCGCTGAAGCCGGCGCCGCGGAAGGGGCCCTCCGCGCGGTCCGCGATCCACTCGTGCCAGGCCGCCTCCACATGGGCCGGGGTGAGCGCCGAGCCATGGCGGGCGAGGAGCAGGCCGGAGAAGATCGCGTACTCGGTGTCGTCCGTGCCGGAGGGGTTGTCGGTGACGAACCCCGTGATGCGGCCCCAGCGGGCGCGGATCTCGGAGGGCTTCATGTTCTCCGCGGGGGCGCCCAGCGCGTCGCCGACCGCGAGACCCAGCAGCGCTCCGCGGGCCCGTTCGCGGAGCTCGGTGGCGTCCCCGGGCGCCGGGACCGAGGGGGTGCGGGCGATCGATGCCATACGCGGCCTTCCTCCGGGGGCTCCGCCCAGGGCGCGGACCCCTTTGCCGATGTGTCCCACCGTCGGCGGTTGACCCGAGCCTCGGAGGCCCCACTGTCACCCGGTCGACATTTGTGCGTCCCATGGCACGAATGAGCGTTCTAGAGGAAAACCGCAGGTTAGCGGAGCCTTTCCTTGCTGGCGCGGAGGGATCTTTCGACGTAGATTTGGTGTTGTCCAAGAGTAGAACATGTCTAAAGACAGCCTTACCTGACTTTCAACGGGAGACCTCCGATGGCGATCATCGAGACCGAAGCGGCGCTGCACGAGGCGCACCGCGACAACCACACCCACCGGGATGTGAACGGCGGCTGGCTGCGCCCCGCGGTCTTCGGCGCGATGGACGGGCTGGTCTCCAACCTCGCCCTGATGACCGGTGTCGCCGGCGGGGCGGTCAGCCACCAGACCGTCGTGCTGAGCGGGCTCGCCGGGCTCGCGGCCGGCGCGTTCTCCATGGCCGCCGGTGAGTACACCTCCGTGGCCTCGCAGCGCGAACTCGTCGAGGCCGAGCTGGACGTCGAGCGGCGGGAGCTGAGAAAGCACCCCGAGGACGAGGAGGCCGAGCTCGCCGCGCTCTACGAGGCCCGGGGTGTCGAGCCGAAGCTCGCGCGTGCCGTCGCGGGACAGCTCTCCCGTGATCCCGAGCTGGCCCTGGAGATACACGCCAGGGAAGAGCTCGGCATCGACCCCGGCGATCTGCCGTCCCCGCTCGTCGCGGCCGTGTCGTCGTTCGGCTCGTTCGCGCTGGGCGCCCTGCTGCCCGTACTGCCGTATCTGCTCGGCGCCACCGCGCTGTGGCCGGCCGTGCTGCTCGCGCTCCTCGGGCTGTTCCTGTGCGGTGCCGTCGTGACCAAGGTGACGGCGCGGACCTGGTGGTACAGCGGGCTGCGGCAGCTCGCCCTCGGTGGTGCCGCGGCCGGTGTGACGTACGCCCTGGGCAGCTTGTTCGGAACGGCCGTAGGATAGTGCGACTGGAACTTATGCGTTGGGCCGTATAAGTAGCCGTTACTCGCTGGTTTCGAGTGGCTGACCACCGGGCATGAGCCGTAAGCGCTGTGGGCAATGACGCCTGGGGCGCACTCGCGGGGCGGGCGACGACGTCCGCTCCGCCCTCGGATCGACAGACATGGACCTGTCTCGATCGATCCCCACATACTTCGAGCCATGTGTGCGGAACCCATGCCGCAACCCCATGGTGTCCACATGTTGGAACTGAGTATCCCGGTTCCCGAGAACCGTTCCATCATGTAACCTGCACGAAATTTTGCGATCACGCAGAGGGCCAACGTCGTCCCTCGGCACTTGCACATGCCACATGACGACGACGGGAGAGCCGATGCGTACGCCGCGCCAGCCGTCCCAGCATTCCGCGAATGGCCAGAACTGGTCGTTCATGGATGCTCGCCCTGCTGCGCAGGGTATGTACGACCCCCGCAACGAGCACGACGCCTGCGGCGTCGGCTTCGTGGCCACCCTCACCGGCGAGGCGAGCCACGCGCTGGTCGAGCAGGCGCTGACCGTTCTGCGCAACCTCGAACACCGCGGTGCCACCGGCTCCGAGCCCGACTCGGGTGACGGCGCGGGCATCCTCTCCCAGGTGCCGGACGCGTTCCTGCGCGAGGTGGCCGGATTCGAGCTGCCCGCGGCCGGTGCGTACGCCGTCGGCATCGCCTTCCTGCCGGAGGAGGGGACGGCGGAAGCCGTCTCGCGGATCGAGACGATCGCCGACGAGGAGGGCCTGACCGTCCTCGGCTGGCGCGAGGTCCCGGTCGCGCCGGAACTGCTCGGCGCCACCGCCCGCTCGACCATGCCGGCCTTCCGCCAGATCTTCGTGGCCGACGGCACCAGCACCGACCTGGCCCTCGACCGCAAGGCGTTCGTGCTGCGCAAGCGCGCCGAGCGCGAGGTCGACGTCTACTTCCCGTCGCTGTCGGCCCGCACCATCGTCTACAAGGGCATGCTGACCACCGGCCAGCTGGAGCCCTTCTTCCCGGACCTGTCCGACCGCCGCTTCGCCTCCGCGATCGCGCTCGTGCACTCCCGGTTCTCGACGAACACCTTCCCGAGCTGGCCGCTCGCCCACCCGTACCGCTTCGTCGCGCACAACGGTGAGATCAACACCGTCAAGGGCAACCGCAACTGGATGCGCGCCCGTGAGTCGCAGCTGGCCTCCGACCTGTTCGGCCCGCAGGACAAGCTGGAGCGGATCTTCCCGGTCTGCACGCCGGACGCCTCCGACTCCGCCTCCTTCGACGAGGTCCTCGAACTGCTGCACCTCGGCGGCCGTTCCCTGCCGCACTCCGTGCTGATGATGATCCCGGAGGCGTGGGAGAACCACGACTCCATGGACCCGGCCCGGCGCGCCTTCTACCAGTTCCACTCCACGATGATGGAGCCCTGGGACGGCCCGGCCTGTGTCACCTTCACCGACGGCACCCAGGTCGGCGCCGTGCTCGACCGCAACGGCCTGCGCCCCGGCCGCTACTGGGTCACCGACGACGGCCTCGTCGTCCTCGGCTCCGAGGTCGGCGTCCTCGACATCGACCCCGCCAAGGTCGTCCGCAAGGGCCGCCTCCAGCCCGGCCGCATGTTCCTCGTCGACACCGCCGAGCACCGCATCATCGAGGACGACGAGATCAAGGCCCAGCTCGCGGCGGAGAAGCCGTACGCCGAGTGGCTGGAAGCCGGCGAGATCGAGCTGTCCGACCTGCCCGAGCGCGAGCACATCGTGCACACGCACGCCTCGGTCACCCGCCGCCAGCAGACCTTCGGCTACACCGAGGAGGAGCTGCGCGTCATCCTCGCGCCGATGGCCAAGGCCGGTGCCGAGCCGATCGGTTCGATGGGCACCGACTCGCCGATCGCCGCGCTGAGCGAGCGTCCGCGGCTGCTCTTCGACTACTTCACCCAGCTGTTCGCGCAGGTCACCAACCCGCCGCTGGACGCCATCCGGGAAGAGCTCGTCACCTCGCTGAACTCCTCCCTCGGCCCGCAGGGCAACCTGCTGGAGCCGACGGCCGCCTCCTGCCGCTCGGTCACCCTGCCCTTCCCGGTGATCGACAACGACGAGCTGGCCAAGCTCATCCACATCAACGCCGACGGCGACATGCCCGGCATGAAGGCCGCGACCCTCTCCGGCCTGTACCGGGTCTCCGGCGGCGGTGACGCCCTCGCCGCGCGCATCGAGGAGATGTGCGCCGAGGCCGACGCCGCCATCGAGAACGGCGCCCGTCTGATCGTCCTGTCGGACCGCCACTCCGACGCCGAGCACGCGCCGATCCCGTCGCTGCTGCTCACCGCGGCCGTCCACCATCACCTCATCCGCACCAAGCAGCGCACCCACGTGGGCCTGCTGGTCGAGGCCGGTGACGTCCGCGAGGTCCACCACGTCGCCCTGCTGATCGGCTTCGGCGCCGCCGCCGTCAACCCGTACCTGGCGATGGAGTCCGTCGAGGACCTGGTCCGCGCCGGCACCTTCCTGCCCGGCATGGACGCCGAGAAGGCCATCCGCAACCTGATCTACGCCCTCGGCAAGGGCGTCCTGAAGGTCATGTCCAAGATGGGCATCTCGACCGTCGCCTCCTACCGCGGCGCCCAGGTCTTCGAGGCCGTCGGTCTCGACCAGGCCTTCGTCGAGAAGTACTTCAACGGCACCGCCACCAAGATCGGCGGCGTCGGCATCGACGTCATCGCCAAGGAAGTCGCCGCCCGCCACGCCAAGGCGTACCCGGCCAGCGGCATCGCGCCCGCCCACCGCGCCCTGGAGATAGGCGGCGAGTACCAGTGGCGCCGCGAGGGCGAGCCGCACCTGTTCGACCCGGACACGGTCTTCCGCCTCCAGCACTCCACGCGCACCGGCCGCTACGACATCTTCAAGAAGTACACCGAGCGCGTGAACGAGCAGTCCGAGCGTCTGATGACGCTGCGCGGCCTGTTCGGCTTCAAGTCCGAGGGCCGTCAGCCGATCTCCATCGACGAGGTCGAGCCGGCCAGCGAGATCGTCAAGCGCTTCTCCACCGGCGCCATGTCGTACGGCTCCATCTCCAAGGAGGCGCACGAGACCCTCGCCATCGCCATGAACCAGCTGGGCGGCAAGTCCAACACCGGTGAGGGCGGCGAGGACCCGGAGCGCCTGTACGACCCCGCGCGCCGGTCCAGCATCAAGCAGGTCGCGTCCGGCCGCTTCGGCGTGACGAGCGAGTACCTGGTCAACGCGGACGACATCCAGATCAAGATGGCCCAGGGCGCCAAGCCCGGCGAGGGCGGCCAGCTGCCCGGCCACAAGGTCTACCCGTGGGTCGCCAAGACCCGGCACTCGACCCCGGGTGTCGGTCTGATCTCCCCGCCGCCGCACCACGACATCTACTCCATCGAGGACCTGGCTCAGCTGATCCACGACCTCAAGAACGCCAACCCGCAGGCCCGCATCCACGTGAAGCTGGTCTCCGAGGTCGGCGTCGGCACCGTCGCCGCGGGTGTCTCCAAGGCACACGCGGACGTCGTGCTCATCTCCGGTCACGACGGCGGCACCGGCGCCTCGCCGCTCACCTCGCTGAAGCACGCGGGCGGCCCCTGGGAGCTCGGCCTCGCCGAGACCCAGCAGACCCTGCTGCTCAACGGCCTGCGCGACCGCATCGTCGTGCAGACCGACGGCCAGCTGAAGACCGGCCGCGACGTCGTCATCGCCGCGCTGCTCGGCGCCGAGGAGTTCGGTTTCGCGACCGCGCCCCTCGTCGTCTCCGGCTGCGTCATGATGCGCGTCTGCCACCTGGACACCTGCCCGGTCGGCATCGCCACCCAGAACCCGACCCTCAGGGACCGGTTCTCCGGCAAGGCCGAGTACGTCGTGAACTTCTTCCAGTTCATCGCCGAAGAGGTCCGCGAGATCCTCGCCGAGCTCGGCTTCCGCTCCATCGAGGAGGCCGTCGGCCACGCCGAGGCCCTCGACGTGACCCGCGCGGTCAAGCACTGGAAGGCCCAGGGCCTGGACCTGGAGCCGCTGTTCCACGTGCCCGAGCTGCCCGAGGGCGCGGTGCGCCACCAGCTGACCGAGCAGGACCACGGCCTGGCGAAGGCGCTCGACAACGAGCTCATCAAGCTCGCCGCCGACGCCCTCGCCGCGGACTCCGCGACCGACGCCCAGCCGGTGCGCGCCCAGGTCAAGGTCCGCAACATCAACCGCACGGTCGGCACCATGCTCGGCCACGAGGTGACGAAGAAGTTCGGCGGCGCGGGCCTGCCCGACGACACCATCGACATCACCTTCACCGGCTCCGCCGGCCAGTCCTTCGGCGCCTTCCTGCCGCGCGGTGTCACGCTGCGCCTGGAGGGCGACGCCAACGACTACGTCGGCAAGGGCCTCTCCGGCGGCCGGGTGATCGTCCGTCCCGACCGGGGCGCCGACCACCTCGCCGAGTTCTCGACGATCGCCGGCAACACCATCGCCTACGGCGCGACCGGCGGCGAGCTGTTCCTGCGCGGTCGTACCGGCGAGCGGTTCTGTGTCCGCAACTCCGGTGCCCTGGTCGTCTCCGAGGGCGTGGGCGACCACGGCTGCGAGTACATGACCGGCGGTCACGCGGTGGTCCTCGGCGAGACCGGCCGCAACTTCGCGGCCGGCATGTCCGGCGGCATCGCCTACGTCATCGACCTCGACGTCGACAACGTCAACGTCGGCAACGCCGGCGCCGTGGAGGCGCTGGACGAGGCCGACAAGCAGTGGCTGCACGACGTCGTGCGCCGCCACGCGGAGGAGACAGGCTCCACGGTCGCCGAGAAGCTGCTCGCCGAGTGGGACACCGCCGTGGACCGCTTCAGCAAGATCATCCCCAGCACGTACAAGGCAGTGCTCGCCGCCAAGGACGCCGCCGAGCGAGCCGGTCTCTCCGAGACCGAGATCACCGAGAAGATGATGGAGGCGGCGACCAATGGCTGATCCCAAGGGCTTTTTGAACCACGGCCGCGAGGTCGCCAGGTCCCGCCCCGTAGAGGAGCGCAAGAAGGACTGGAACGAGGTCTACGTCCCCGGCTCCCTGCTGCCGATCATCAGCAAGCAGGCCAGCCGCTGCATGGACTGCGGTATCCCGTTCTGCCACAACGGCTGCCCGCTGGGGAACCTGATCCCCGAGTGGAACGACTACGCCTACCGCGAGGACTGGGCGGCGGCCTCCGAGCGCCTGCACGCGACGAACAACTTCCCGGAGTTCACGGGCCGGCTGTGCCCCGCCCCGTGCGAGTCGGCGTGTGTGCTGGGCATCAACCAGCCCGCCGTCACCATCAAGAACGTCGAGGTCTCGATCATCGACAAGGCGTGGGAGACCGGTGACGTCGCCCCGCAGGCGCCCGAGCGCCTGTCCGGCAAGACGGTCGCCGTCATCGGCTCGGGCCCCGCGGGCCTGGCCGCCGCGCAGCAGCTGACCCGGGCCGGCCACACCGTGGCGGTGTACGAGCGCGCGGACCGCGTCGGCGGCCTGCTGCGCTACGGCATCCCCGAGTTCAAGATGGAGAAGCGGCACATCAACCGCCGTATCGAGCAGATGCGCGCGGAGGGCACCCGCTTCCGTACCGGCATCGAGATCGGCCGTGACCTCAAGGCGACCGACCTGAAGAAGCGGTACGACGCGATCGTCATCGCCGCCGGTGCCACGACCGCCCGTGACCTCCCGGTCCCCGGCCGCGAGCTCAAGGGCATCTACCAGGCGATGGAGTACCTGCCCCTGGCCAACAAGGTGCAGGAGGGCGACTACGTCACCACGCCGATCTCGGCCGAGGGCAAGCACGTCGTCGTCATCGGCGGCGGCGACACCGGCGCCGACTGCGTGGGCACCGCCCACCGCCAGGGCGCGGCCTCCGTCACCCAGCTGGAGATCATGCCCCGCCCGGGCGAGGACCGTGCGCCGCACCAGCCGTGGCCGACCTTCCCGATGCTGTACAAGGTCACCTCCGCGCACGAGGAGGGCGGCGAGCGCGTGTACTCGGTCTCGACCACCCACTTCGAGGGCGATGAGGACGGCAACGTCCAGTGGCTGCACCTGACCGAGGTCGAGTTCATCGACGGTAAGCTGACCCCGAAGCCGGGCACGGAGCGCAAGATCCCCGCCCAGCTGGTCACGCTGGCGATGGGCTTCACCGGCACCGACCGGGAGAACGGCCTGGTCGAGCAGTTCGCCCTGGAGCTCGACGAACGCGGCAACATCGCCCGCGACGCCGACTTCCAGACGAACGTGCCGGGCGTGTTCGTCGCCGGTGACGCGGGCCGCGGCCAGTCGCTCATCGTGTGGGCGATCGCGGAGGGCCGCTCGGCCGCCCGCGGCTGCGACCGCTTCCTGACCGGCGCCAGCGACCTGCCGGCCCCGATCCGCCCGACGGACCGCGCCCTGATGGTCTGATCCGGAGGATCACCGAGAACGTCCCGTACAACGGCGTGCGGAACACAGACGGCGTCTGCCCACAGTCCCCGACCGGACGACTGGGCAGGCGCCGTCGCCTTTTCACCGCGCCGCCCGACGCCGGCCAGACCGGTGTGCGACGCCACCTGAGCGCGTGACGTAATCTCGGCATCCGTTGCGTCGCGTGAGGGGGAGCCGTATGGCCGCGATCAGTCTCAGCAAGATCGAGGAGACCGCGCCCGCGCTGGCCGGCCTGTACCAGAGCGCCGGGGTGTCGCTCAGCAAGAACGGGCTGGACGGGGTGCGGGCGGCCGTCTATCTGGTGGTCGACTACTCCGGTTCGATGAAGCCGTACTACAAGGACGGCAGCGTGCAGGCGCTCGCCGACCGGGTGCTCGGGCTGTCGGCGCACTTCGACGACGACGGGATCGTGCCCGTGGTGTTCTTCTCCACCGACGTCGACGCCGAGACCGAGATCGCGCTGGCCGACCACCAGGGCCGCATCGAGCGGATCGTGGCCGGGCTCGGGCACATGGGCAGGACCAGCTACCACCTGGCCATGGACGCGGTCATCGACCACTACCTCGACAGCGGCGCGCGCGAGCCCGCCCTCGTCGTGTTCCAGACGGACGGCGGCCCGATCAACAAGCTCGCCGCCGAGCGGTATCTGTGCAAGGCGGCCCGGCTGCCACTGTTCTGGCAGTTCATCGGGTTCGGCGATCCGGACAGCCGGCAGTTCGAGTATCTGCGGGGGCTCGACGAGCTGTCCGTGCCGGACAAGCGGGCCGTCGACAACGCCGGGTTCTTCCACGCCGGACCGCAGCCACGGAAGATGCCCGACGCCGAGTTGTACGACCGCCTCCTCGGCGAGTTCCCGAAGTGGCTGGTGGCGGCCCGGGCACAGGGCATCGTACGGCCGTAGCGCCCGCCCTCGGGCCCGCGCCGGGAGCTCACCCCAGTGCTCGCCCCGTTGGCCGACGGGGTACCGGCATGTCACCCTGTGGTTGATCCGGCGGGGAGGCGACGACGTATGCACGGCGCACGATCGGAGAACGAGGCCACGGCAGCACGGCGCTCCGCGCCGCCCGGCGGGGGCGAGAAGGTGGCCGACTGGGCCGACGGGCGGCTCGGCCTGTACGCGCTCGCCAAGGCCAACATGCGCAAGGTCTTTCCGGACCACTGGTCCTTCATGCTGGGCGAGGTCTGCCTCTACAGCTTCCTCGTCCTGATCCTGACCGGTGTCTACCTCACCCTGTTCTTCGACCCGAGCACCAACGAGGTCGTCTACAACGGCACCTACGAGCCCCTCAACGGCGTCCTGATGACGCGGGCGTACGAGTCCACCCTCGACATCAGCTTCGACGTGCGCGGCGGGCTGCTCATCCGGCAGATCCACCACTGGGCGGCACTGGTCTTCGTCACCGGCATGCTGGTGCACATGATGCGGGTGTTCTTCACCGGCGCCTTCCGCAAGCCCCGCGAGATGAACTGGGTGTTCGGCTGGACCCTGCTGATGCTCGGCATCATCACCGGACTGACCGGCTACTCCCTCCCCGACGACCTGCTCTCCGGCACCGGCCTCAGGTTCGCCCACGGCGCGATCCTGTCGATCCCGATCATCGGGACGTACGTGGCGTTCTTCCTCTTCGGCGGGGAGTTCCCCGGCGAGGACTTCATCGCCCGGCTGTACCCGATCCACATCCTGCTGCTGCCCGGGATCATGCTGGGCCTGGTCGTCGCCCATCTGATCCTGGTCTTCTACCACAAGCACACCCAGTACCCGGGCCCCGGCCGCGACCAGAAGACGGTCGTCGGCATGCCCTTCCTGCCGGTGTACATGGCCAAGGCGGGCGGCTTCTTCTTCCTCGTCTTCGGTGTGCTGGCCCTCATGGGCGGCATCGCCAGCATCAACCCGGTATGGGCGTTCGGCCCCTACCGGCCGGACCTGGTGACCACGGGCGCCCAACCCGACTGGTATCTCGGCTTCTCCGAGGGACTGATCCGGGTGATGCCGGGATGGGAGCTCAACGCCTGGGGCCACACCCTGGAACTGGGCGTCTTCATCCCCTTCTCGCTCTTCCCGCTGATCCTGCTCGCGCTCGGCCTGTACCCCTTCATCGAGGCATGGATCACCGGTGACAAACGGGAGCACCACATCCTGGACCGGCCGCGCAACATGCCTGTGCGCACCGGCCTCGGCGCCGCCTGGCTCAGCCTCTACACGGTGCTGCTGATCGGCGGCGGCAACGACATCGTGGCCACCCATCTGCATCTGTCCATCAACGTGATCACCTGGTTCGTACGGATCGCGGTCTTCGTCGTGCCGGTCGTCACCTTCATGGTGACCAAGCGCATCTGCCTCGGGCTCCAGCGCCGCGACCACGACAAGGTGCTGCACGGCAGGGAGACGGGCGTCATCAAACGGCTGCCACAGGGCGAGTACATCGAGGTGCACGAGCAGCTCTCGCAGGCGCAGCTGTTCACCCTCACCCAGCACGAACAGCCACCGCCGTACGAGACCGGCCCCGAGGTCGACGCGAACGGCGTCCGGCGCCGGATCAAGGCGTCCCAGCGGGTGCGGGCCAGGCTGGCGCGGGCGATGTTCGGCTCGGCGGCGCACATCCCCAAGCCGACGGAGCAGGAGTACCGCGAACTCACGAGCGGCGACCACCACTGACCCCGTGGCCACCGGCCCCCCATGGTGCGCCCCCGCCCAGGTGCTCCGCCCAGGCGTCCCGTCCAGATGCCCCGGCTATGTCGGCTATGTGTCGCACTCCAGCACCGTCCGGCACAACCCGCACCGCGCCCTGACCCGCCCCCGCACCGGCACCCGGATCCGCTGCTGACAGGTCGGACAGGGGAACGACACCCGCAGCGGGCCCCGCCCGTCCGGGACGAAGGCGTACGGCGCCCCAGGGTGCGGGCCGGTGCCGTGGTCCTGGGCGTGGCGGCGGTCGCGGGCGTAGCGGCGCCGGCCCGCCCAGCCTGCCGCCGTCAGCGGGGGCTGCTCCGCGTCCCGGCGGGCCTCGGCCATGCCCTTCCCGTACGCCGTGTACGCCTGCGCACTGGTGAACCACACCGACGGATCCTCGGCGAAGACCAGCGCCCGCTTGGCCAGGACGTAGCCGAA
The DNA here is from genome assembly GCF_043673425.1 of Streptomyces sp. M41. Taxonomy (NCBI): domain Bacteria; kingdom Bacillati; phylum Actinomycetota; class Actinomycetes; order Kitasatosporales; family Streptomycetaceae; genus Streptomyces; species Streptomyces sp. M41. Next base: position 109,845 of record NZ_JBIMKE010000020.1, read on the forward strand.
CTCCTCCGGCGTCAGATACCCCAGCTTCTGCGAGGACGCCGCGTCCTCCCGGTAGGCGTCGAGCAGCAGCCAGCCCGCGCCCAGATACGTCGTCGCCGTGTCCGTGAGGATCTCATTGTCCCGGGTGCCGGGGAACGATAGGCCCAGGCGGTGCAGATACACATGCATCACCTCGTGCGCGAGCGCCGCGCCGATGTCCCGGCGATGGGTGCGGAAGCGGTCGTTCAGCTCGACGAAGTACTCGGGTCCGGCGGCGAGTTCGACGTTCGCCGCATGCGTCATCTCCCGGAAACTCACGATCAGCCGGGCGTCCGGCAGGCGATAGTGCCGCACCAGCTCGTGAGCCACCCGCTGCGCGCCCAGATACAGCTCGTCCGTGTCGCAGAAGGCCACGTCGGCAGGCGCCACGCTGGTCTCGAACGTCCGGACGGTGTCCCACGACAGCCGCCGGTAGAGCGCGGTGATCGAGGCCCGCACCGTCTCGAGGTGCGGGAATCCGTGCTGGACCGGTCCGCCGTTCGCCACGTCCGTACCCCCAAGACGCCTTGAACCCCCGATTCCACTCTACGGGGATGTGAGGGGAAATTCCCCGGCGAGGTTCCACATTCGGAACGTGAGATCCGTCCTTGCCAGACATGCCACCTGATCTTCATACTGCGGGCCGCTCAACACGCCATGAAAGGACGTATGTTGACACACAGCCTGCCGAAGAGAAGCGGCAAGACCCTGGCCGTCAGAGCGGCTGCCGTCGGCGCGGTCGCGCTCGCGGTCGCCTCCCTCCAGCCCCTCAGCGCGAACGCCGCGTCCACCCGTGTCGTCGGTGGAACGCCCGCCGCGCAGAACGAGTTCCCGTTCATGGTCCATCTCTCGATGGGCTGCGGCGGGGCGCTCTACAAGAAGGACGTCGTCCTCACCGCCGCGCACTGCCTGCCCGGCTCCGGCAACAACACCAGCATCACGGTCACCGCCGGCGTCAACGACCTGAACTCCTCCTCCGCGATCAAGGTCAAGTCGACCAAGGTCAAGCTGGCCCCGGGGTACGACGGCACCGGCAAGGACTGGGCGCTGATCAAGCTCGCCCGGCCGATCGACAAGCCGACGCTGAAGATCGCCACCACGGACCGCTACAACCGCGGCATGTTCACCATCGCCGGATGGGGCGACACGCAGGAGGGGGCGGGCACGGGCACGACCAAGCTCCGCAAGGCCGCCGTTCCCTTCGTCGCCGACCGCACCTGCAAGCGCCACTACGGCAACCGGCTGGTGTCGAAGGAGGAACTGTGCGCCGGCTGGCAGCGCGGCGGCGTCGACACCTGCCAGGGCGACTCCGGCGGACCCATGTTCCGCAAGGACGACGCGAACAAGTGGATCCAGGTCGGCATAGTCAGCTGGGGCGACGGTTGCGCCCGCACCGGCGTGCCCGGCGTCTACACCGAGGTGAGCCACTTCGCGAAGGACATAGCCCGCGCGGCGAGCGCCCTGTAGGCGAGCGCCTCGTAGGTGAGCGCCCTTACGGGCGAGCGCCGCACCAGGGGTGCGTTCAGACGGCCCGGAGGACGGGGGCACCGGCTTCGCCGGCCCCGCACCGGGCCGTCTCCTGCAATTCCAGCACCCACACCTCGTTGACTCCCTCCCGCAGCACGGGCCCCGGGACGTACAGCGAGCGCTGCGGACCCGCGGACCAGTAGCGGCCGAGACAGAAGCCGTTGATCCACGCGAACCCGCGGGTACCGCCCGGCAGTTCCAGACGGGCGTCACCGGCGCCCCGCACCACGACGGTGCCCCGGTACAGCCCCGGGGCACCGTCCTCGGCCGGCTCCCGCCCCGGCACCGCCCGGACCGCCGCCACGTCGTCCAGCGCCTCCAGCCGCAGCCCACGCGCGCGTACGCCGTGCAGATACTGCCGCTCGTGCAGGACACCCCCGGTGATGCCCTTGGGCTCACCCAGGCGCGGCCCGTAATTGACCCTCCCCAGCGACTCCACCCACAGCTCCACGCGCGCGTGCCCGGCGACCGGCTCCTTCAGACACGCCTCGTCCTCGGTGAGCACCCCCGCCCGCTCCCCGTCGACGTACACCACGGCCAGGTCCCGCAGCCCGCGCACGCTCAGCGGATACGGCCGCCGCGGCCCCGGCACCGTCACCTCGTAGCGCACCAGGCCACGCTCGACGCCCAGCTCCTCGAAGGTGGGCGGGACGGGGCCGGAGATCTCCGGATCACCCAGCGCGTCCAGTACGGCGGCCAGGGGCGCCCAGTCGGTCAGGGCCGCCTCGGCCGCCGCGCCCAACGGTGCCGGGGCGGGCGGGACTTCGGGCAGCGGGCCGTCGGCGTACTCGGCGAGGACCTCACGGAAGGCCCAGAACTTGCCGGTCGGGCGGCCGTACTCGTCGATCGGGGCGTCGTAGTCGTACGACGTCACATCGGGCTGCAGCGGCCCCTCGTGCAGCGCGCCGCCCCGGTTGGCGCCCGCCCATCCGGCGAAGCTCGTGCCGCCGTGCGCCATGTACAGGTTGACCGAGGCCCCGCACTCCAGGATCTCCCGCAGGGCCGCCGCCGCGTCTCCGGGATCCCGCACGACATGCTCGCCGCCCCAGTGGTCGAACCAGCCGCACCAGAACTCCATGCACATCAGCGGACCGTCGGGCCGGTGCCGGCGCAGCGTCTCGAACGCCTCACGCGCGTGGGAGCCGAAGTTCACCGTCGCGAGGATCCCCGGCACCGAGCCGCCGGAGAGCATGTGGTCCTCGGGGCCGTCCGAGGTGAACAGCGGGACCGTGACGCCGCTTTCCCGCAGCAGGTCCGCCAGCCGGCGCAGATACTCCGCGTCCGAGCCGTAGCTGCCGTACTCGTTCTCCACCTGCACCATGATCACCGGGCCGCCCCGGTCGATCTGCCGGGGCACGATCTCGTGCCGCAGTCGGCGCAGCAGCCAGCTCGCCACATACCCCAGATAGCGCTCGTCACGGGTACGCACGCGTGCCCCCACCTCGGCCGTCAGCCAGTACGGCAGCCCGCCGTTCTCCCACTCGGCGCAGACGTACGGCCCCGGCCGCACGATCGCCCACAGCCCCGCCTCCCGGGCCGCGTCCAGGAACCGTCCGAGCGCCCCCACGTCCCGGCTGTGCCCCCGCCTCGGCTCGTGCAGGTTCCACGGCACGTAGGTCTCCACACAGTTGAGACCCATCGCCCGCAGCATCGCCAGCCGGTGCCCCCACTGGGACTCATGCACCCGGGGGTAGTGCAGCGCACCGGACAGCAGCCGCACGGGCCGGCCGTCCAGCAGAAAGTCTTCGTCCCCCACCACGAACTCGCTCATACGCCCCACCCTCAGCTCTGGCGCCGAGCGGGGTCCATGGACAAATATCGGCGCTGGTTGGACGGACCGGACCGGGAGGAGCAGGCCCCGAGACCGGGCCGGGACGGACGGACCGGACAGACGGACGGACCCGACAGACGGACAAAAATGGCCGAACCCCGCGCGATCGGGCCGGAACGCGGTGGAAGGGAGGTGGCCGCGCCGATGTATCGCACCTGGATGCGGTTCTTCACGCCCGGACCCGCCCATCACCGCCTCGGCCTGGTCTGCCTCGGCGTCGGCCTCCAGTACGGCGCTCTGCCCACCGTCGGCCCGAGAGTCCTGGACCATCACGTCGCCGTAGTGATCAGCAGCGGCACCGGCTGGTACGCCGACCCCGACGGGCGCCGCACGCCCGTCACCGCGCCCGCGCTGCTGTGGCTCACACCCGGCGTCCCGCACCACTACGCGCCCGACCCCGGCACCGGCTGGGACGAGGGCTTCGTCGACTTCACCGGGCCCGCCACCGCCTCGTACACCGAACTCGGCTACATCGAGCCCGACCGCCCCGTAGTGCCCCTCTCCGACGCCTCCGGCCCCCGTGCCGTCATCCGGCGCATGGCCCGCGCCGCGCGCCGCGACAACCCCCTGCTGGAGGTGGAGACCGGCGCCGCCGTCCACGAGCTCCTCGTCGCCCTGCGCCGGGCCCGCGCCGACCTCGCCCCCGGCGGCGAGCAGGTCCTCAAGGCCCTCGCCCGGGACGCCTGCCTGCCGCTGACGGTCGCCGACCACGCCGCCCGGCACCGCATGACCGTCGCCGAACTGCGCACCGCCGTACGGCGCGGCGCCGGATGCAGCCCCAAGGACTACCTGCTCGGCATCCGCCTCGGCCGCGCCAAGGAACTCCTCGCCGCCACCGAACTCCCCGTCGCCGCCGTCGCCCGCCGGGTCGGCTACGACGACCCCGCCTACTTCTCCCGCCTGTTCACCCGCCGGGTCGGCATGGCCCCCGTCCGCTTCCGCGCCCAGCAGAGCCGTACCGTGCCCGGCGGCTGGAGCGACGAGGTCCCCGACCCCGACGATCCGCCCGTCATCGAGCCGACGATCACCTGACGACGCCTCCCGTAGGGTGAACCCCCATGACCACCAGCAACACGTCCGGCGGCGACGTCGACCCCGCCGTCCGTGACGAGCTCGCCCGGCTGCGCGACAGCATCGACAACATCGACGCGGCCGTCGTCCACATGCTCGCCGAACGTTTCAAGTGCACCCAGCAGGTCGGCCACCTCAAGGCCGAACACCAGCTGCCGCCCGCCGACCCGGCCCGCGAGGCCCGGCAGATCGCGCGGCTGCGCACCCTCGCCGAGAACGCCAAGCTCGACCCGGCCTTCGCCGAGAAATTCCTCGGCTTCATCATCGCCGAGGTGATCAGGCACCACGAGAGCATCGCCGAGGACGCCGTCAACGGCGCTGCGCCCACGGCGAACTGAACCGGACAGCCCCTCCCGAGGGAGTGACACGGCGGCCCGTGCCGGGCATGCTGCGCTGTGCACTCCATGTCAGCTGACACGCACTCCCCGTCAGCGCCCCCGGACATACTCCGGATGTCCACGCGGGAGGGACGTCGGGCCATGCCGTCGGATGCCAAGATCCTCATCGTCGACGACCACGAGGACACCCTGTACGCGCTGGAGAGCGCCCTGACCCCGCTCGGCTACCGGCTCGCCCGCGCCACCAGCGGCGAGGAGGCACTCAAGCAGGTGCTCCGGGGACAGGTCGGCCTCCTGCTCCTGGACGTGCGCATGCCCGGCGTCAGCGGACTGGACGTCGTGCGCTACATGCGGCGCCTGGAACAGACCCAGCACATACCCGTCATCCTGCTCACCGGATTCGGCGCCGACCACGAGCTCACCTCCGCCGCCTTCCGACTCGGCGTCGCCGACCTCGTCATGAAGCCCACCGACCCCTGGGCGCTGCGCACCAAGGTCCGCTACCTGTACGACGCCCACCAGCGCCACCGCGCTCTGGAGCAGGAGGTCCGCGAACTGCGCGCCCTGGTCAAGGACGAACCCCGGGCCCGCAGACCCGCCCCGCCCCTCGCCCGCCCCCAGCCCCGCCCCCACCCCGACGTCCGCTGCCCTCCCCAACGCGACAGCCCCGCGCAGACGTCGACCCCGGACCGGACATAACGTACGTACTGATCCACCCCTGTGCGCCGTCCACGCCATCAGGCAGCATGTCCTGCATGTCCGTACTCACGCGCGACGAAGCGCAGATCCGTGCCCAGCTCCTCGACGTCCACCGGTACACGATCGAACTCGACCTGACCACCGGTGACGAGACCTTCGACTCCCGCACCGTCATCAGGTTCACCACGCGCGCGGACCGCACCGACACGGACACCTTCGTCGAGATCAAGCCGGCCGAACTGCGCTCCGTCACGCTGGACGGACAGCCCCTCGACCCGCAGACCCTGGACGGCAACCGGCTGCCCCTGAAGAACCTCACTCCCGGCGAGCACGAACTGCGCGTCGACGCCGCCATGCGCTACTCCCGCACCGGCGAGGGCATGCACCGCTTCACCGACCCCAGCGACGGCGAGACCTACGTCTACACCCAGATGTTCATGGACGACGTCCAGCGCGTCTTCGCCGCCTTCGACCAGCCCGACCTCAAAGCCGTCTTCGACCTGTCCGTCAAGGCCCCCGAGGGCTGGACCGTCCTCGCCAACGGCATCACCGAACAGCAGGGCGACGGCCGCTGGCAGGCCGCGGCCACCCCGCTGATCTCCACCTACCTCGTCGCGCTCGCCGCCGGCCCCTGGCACTCCGTACGCACCGAACACCGCGGCCTGCCCTTCGGCATCCACTGCCGCCGCTCCCTGGCCCCCTACCTCGACGCGGACGCCGACGAACTCCTCGACGTCACCCGGCAGTGCTTCGACCGCTTCCACGAGAAGTTCGACGAGCCCTACCCGTTCGACTCCTACGACCAGGCATTCGTCCCCGAGTTCAACGCGGGCGCCATGGAGAACCCCGGACTCGTCACCTTCCGGGACGAGTTCGTCTACCGCTCCGCCGTCACCGACACCGAGCGCCAGACCCGCGCCATGGTCATCGCCCACGAGATGGCCCACATGTGGTTCGGCGACCTCGTCACCCTGCGCTGGTGGGACGACATCTGGCTCAACGAGTCCTTCGCCGAGTACATGGGCTACCAGACCTGCGCCGAAGCCACCCGCTTCAACGACACCTGGACCGACTTCGGCGTCGCCCGCAAAGCCTGGGGCTACGACGCCGACCAGCGCCCCTCCACCCACCCCGTCGCCCCCGAAGCCGTCGACGACACCGCCTCGGCACTGCTCAACTTCGACGGCATCTCCTACGCCAAGGGCGCCTCGGCACTGCGCCAGCTCGTCGCCTGGCTCGGCGAGAAGGACTTCCTCGCCGGCATCAACACCCATTTCACCCGGCACAAGTTCGCCAACGCCAGCCTCGCCGACTTCATCGACTCCCTCGCCTCGTCCACCGAACGCGACGTCCACGCCTGGGCCGACGCCTGGCTGCGCACCACCGGCGTCGACACCCTCACCCCGGCCGTCACCCGCGGCGACAACGGCACCCACACACTGAGCGTCGACCGCGCCGGCAGCCGCCCGCACCGCATCAACGTCGGGCTCTACGACCTGGACCTCGGCGGCGACGCGGGCCACCTCGTCCTGCGCGAACGCCTCGGCCTCGACGTACCCCTCACCACCCCGCAGCCCATCGGCAAACGCCCCGCACTGCTGCTGCTCAACGACGGCGACCTGACCTACGCCAAGGTCCGCTTCGACGCCGAGTCCTTCGAGACCGTCCGCACCTGCCTGTCCGGGCTGCCCGAACCGCTGACCCGCGCGGTCGTCTGGAACGCGCTGCGCGACGCCGTCCGCGACGGCGAACTGGCCGCAGGCGCCTACCTGGAGGCCGCCCGCGCCCATCTGCCGCACGAGAGAGACCTCGCCATCGTCCAGGGCGTCCTCGCGTTCGCCGCGGCCCAGATCACCGACCGCTACCTCCCCGCCGATGAGCGGCCCGCCGCGCTGGCCACGCTGTCCGCCCTGTGCCGGGACCTCATCCGCCGCACCGAGGACGGCGACAACCCCGGTCTTCGGCTGATCGCCGTACGGCACTTCATCGACGTCGCAGCCCACCCGGACACCATCGCCGCCTGGCTCGCCGACGGCACCGTGCCCGGCGGACCCGAACTCGACCCCGAGCTGCGCTGGCGCGTCCTGGGCCGGCTCGCCGTCCTCGGCGCCGTCGACGAGGCCGCGATCGCCGCCGAACTGGAGCGCGACCCGAGCGCCACCGGCCAGGAAGGAGCCGCCCGCTGCCGGGCCGCACTCCCCGACGAGGAGGCCAAGGCGAAGGCATGGGACGCCATGTTCGCCACGGACGAGACCACCGACCTGTCGAACTACCTCTTCACCGCCACCGCCCAGGGCTTCTGGCAACCCGAACAGGCCGACCTGGTACGGCAGTACGTGCCCCGCTACTACCAGGACGCGGTCTTGGTCGCAGCCCGCCGCGGCCCCGCCATCGCCGACGCCGCCGGCCGCTACGCCTTCCCCGCGCACGCCGTCGACGCCGAAACCCTGCGACTGGGTGAGGAGTGCCTCGCCGACGGCGAGCCGATCCCGGCACTGCGCCGCAAACTCGTCGACCAACTCGACGACCTGACACGGGCGTTGCGCGTGCGGGACGGCCGATAGGTCCGGGCACGACGACGTAGGGCGCCCCCGGCAGTCGCCGGTGGGCGCCCTACCTCCGTCCGCGCCCGCCCCAGCCTCGCCCGGCTCCTCTACTGCGAGACTCCCGCCGGTCCGCCCCCGACACGCTTTCCCCGCACGCGAGTTCCCCCTTTCGGGTTCCGATCATTGGGCTTTTCGGGCGCCACCCCCCATCCGGGTACAAGCTGGAAGTCCTTCTTGCCCAGCGCCCGGGAGGACACGATGAGCACACCGCCGTCGCTCGCTTCAGGCCCCGAGGGCCCGCACGCTCTACGGCCGTTGCTCGACACCGTGCTCGACGCGCTGGACGAGGGCACCCGGGCACGCTCAGGCCCGCTGCCGGCGGGCGGCCCGGACAAGGTCGCCGCACGGATGTGGGACGCCGTCGGGGAGGTCCTGCCGGACCAGGGCGACCCCGACGCCCTGCACCGCCTGGTACGGGCCCTCGCCGAAGGCGCAGCCGACCCCGCGGACCCCCTGTGCACCGCCCACCTCCACTGCCCGCCCCTGGCCCTCGCCACCGCCGCCGACCTCGCCGCCACCGCCCTCAACCCCTCCCTCGACTCCTGGGACCAGGCCCCGAGCGCCGCAGAACTGGAAACCCTGGTGACGGACACGCTCGCACGGGAGGTTTTCCGGGGCGAGTGGGGGGAGGGGGCGCGGCCGGGGGGAGGGACGGGGGGCGGGCAGGGGAGTGGGCCGGGGAGAGGGACTGGGGCCGGGCAGGGGAGTAAGCCGAGGAGCGGGGCCGTGCAGCACCGTCCCGCCGCGCTGGTCACCACCGGCGGTACCGAGTCCAACCAACTCGCCCTGCTGCTCGCCCGGGAGGCCCACGGGGGCGGGGTCCGGCTCGTTCATGGGGCGAACGCGCATCACTCGCTGTCCCGGGCCGCCTGGCTGCTCGGTATGCCCGAACCCGTCGTCGTGCCCGCCCCGGCCGGTCTGCTCGACCCCGTCGCCCTCGACGAGGCCCTCGCGCAGCTGGCCGGGCCACGGGGCTCCGTCATGGTCGCCGCCACCGCGGGCACCACCGACGCCGGACTCATCGACCCCCTCCCGGACATCGTGGCCCTGTGCTCCGCCCACGGGGCCCGACTCCACATCGACGCCGCCTACGGCGGGGGCCTGCTGTTCAGCGACCGGTACCGCGACCGGCTCACCGGGCTCGACGCCGCCGACACCGTCGCCCTCGACCTGCACAAGTTCGGCTGGCAGCCCGTCGCCGCCGGCCTCCTCGCCGTCCGGGACACGGGCGACCTCGCCGTGCTCCACCACCGCGCCGACTACCTCAACGCCGACGACGACACCGACGCGGGCCTGCCCGACCTGCTCGGCCGCTCCCTGCGCACCAGCCGCCGCCCCGACGCCCTCAAGATCGCCGTCACCCTGCGCACCCTCGGCCGCGGCGGCCTCGGCCGGCTCGTCGAACAGGTCTGCGACAGCGCGCGGGAGTTCGCCGCCCTCGTCCACGCCCACCCGGGGTTCGAACTGCACGGCCCGCCCGCCCTCAGCACCGTCCTGTTCCGGCCCGCACACGCCACCGACGAGGCCGTCGCCGCCGTACGCCGCAAGCTCCTCACCGACGGCCGCGCCGTCCTCGGCCGGGCCCGGACAGACGGGCGCCTGTGGCTCAAGGCCACGCTCCTCAACCCCCGCACCCGCCCGGACGACCTGGCCGCCCTCCTGAAACTGGTGGAAGGAAACACCCCCGGATGAGCCCCCAGCACAACCCCCGCACCGGCCCTCGGACCGGCCCCCGCACCGCAGCCCACGCCGGCCCCGACGCCGACGCGCCCACAGGCCCGCACGAGGGCGCCCACGCCCACCCCGCACACCTCGACCCCACGCCCGCCGACCACTCCAGCCCCACGCCCGCCGGCAACCCCGCACCCCCCGACCCCGACGCCCCCCGCGACCTGGTCGGCATCGGCATCGGCCCCTTCAACCTCTCCCTCGCCGCCCTCGCCCACCCCCTCGCCGGACTCGACGCCGTCTTCTACGAACAGCGCCCCTCCTTCGTCTGGCACCCCGGCCTGATGATCGACGGCGCACGCATCCAGGTCCCCTTCCTCGCCGACCTGGTGACACTCGCCGACCCCGCCAGCCCCTGGTCCTTCCTCAACTACCTCAAGACCCGCGACCGGCTCTTCCCCTTCTACTTCGCCGAGCGCTTCCACATCCAGCGCGCCGAGTACGACGCCTACTGCCGCTGGGTCTGCGAGCAGCTCCCCCAACTACGCTTCGGCCACCAGGTCGACGCCGTCCGCTTCAACCCCGAACGCGACGTCTTCGAGGTCGACTTCACCCAGCTCGACCCGGACGGAGAGGCCACGGCCCTCGGCCGCACCCACACCAAGAACATCGTCCTGGGCATCGGCACCGAACCCCACGTCCCCGACGCGCTGGGGCCCCTCGTCGAGGCGCCCACCGTCCCCGTCATCCACGCCGCCGACTACCTCGACCACCGCGAGACCCTCCTCGCCGCCGAGCACATCACCGTCATCGGCTCAGGACAGTCCGGCGCCGAAGTCTTCCTCGACCTGCTCCGCCGCCGCCCCGCCGGACGCGAGCGCCTCCACTGGCTCGGCCGCACCGAAGCGTTCGCACCCATGGAGTACTCCAAGCTCGGCCTGGAGCACTTCACCCCCGACTACACCCGCTACTTCCACGCCCTCGCCGAGCCCGTACGCGACCAGCTCGTCGCCTCCCAGTGGCAACTCCACAAAGGCATCGACGCCGGCACCCTCGCCGCCATCCACGACGAGCTCTACCGCCGCACCCTGAACGGCGGCTGGCCCGACACCGTCCTCACCCCCGGCGTCAACGTCCGCACCGGCGGCCGGATCGCCACCACCAAGATCGAACTTCACCTCGAGCACATCCACCAGAACACCCGCTCCCGGCTGACCACCGACGCGGTCGTCCTCGCCACCGGCTACCGCGAACGCCCCCTGGACCGCCTCCTCGCCGGCCTCGACCCCTACCTGCGCCGCGACAGCCAGGAACGCCCCCGCATCGACGACCAGTACCGCCTCGTCATGGACCCCTCCGTGAGCGGAGCCGGCTGCCACGTCCACGTCCAGAACGCCGAACGCCACACCCACGGCATCGGCACCCCCGACCTCGGCCTCGCCGCCTGGCGCAGCGCCAGCATCCTCAACTCCATCACCGGCAAGGAGACCTACGCCCTCCCCACCCGAACCGCCTTCACCAGCTTCGGCCTGGCGGCACAGCCGCAGATCCCGCGCGCCCGCCGCCCACTGGTACTCACGCCACTGGTCGAGGGGCGTTAGCGGAACCCGTAAGAATGGCCGATACACATGCAGGGCGGCGCCTATTTCTCCGTGCGCCGTCCTGCATATATCCAACGGAAAATCTGTTCGATATAAAAAGGACCATCGGAAAACTCCATGTGCCTCTCATATACCCGGAAGCGCTGATAGCGTCGCCGCATGTCGCTGCAACGGGGGCGTCTGGTCTGGGCGATGGGGATTTTCGGGGGCATGTTCCTCGTGATCTATTTCCCGGCGGACGATCATTTCTTTCGCTTGGTGATCGATTTACTGGTCCTGCTGGCCACCGGATTACTGTTCACGGCCCTGGCCATGGCGGACCGCGGCCTGGAACCGGCCGTGGCCGCCGCACCGGTCACGCCGGCGCCTTCCCCGGTACCGGAAGGGCAGTACCGCCTGCCGCCCAGCGCCCGCCCGGCACCCACAACCGGCCTCGCGCTCACCTCCCGGGCACCGGCCCCGACGCCCGTGCCCTGCTTCGGAGGCGGCTCCAAGGCCCAGCGTTTCCCCTGGCTGCTGCCGCCGCGGCCGGCTGTCTCCGGGGTCGCGGCCGACGAGGCGCAACTCGGCGACCTCGCCGTCCGGGCCGCCTCACTCGTCGGCCCCGGACACCGCTGCCAGGAGCCCGCCACCGCCCGCCAGGACGCCTACCGGATCGCACGGGACGCGTCCGGCCGGCACCTGCTCCTGGCCGTCGCCGACGGCGTCTCCAGCAGTGCGCACGCCGAACTCGGCGCCGCAGTGGCGGCCGGCACGGCCGTCAACCACCTGCGCCGCCGCCTCGACGACGCGAACGCGGCGCCGCTGTCCCCGACCGAACTCTTCGACGAAGCCGCCACCGCCATGCTCCGCGAAGCCGCCCGACGCGGACTGGAAGCCGCCGACGTCTGCGCGGTCCTCCTCGTCGCCCTCATCCCCACCCGCCCCGACCACGAGTTCGGCGAGCGCACCATGTGGGCGGCCTGGCTCGGCGACGCCTCCCTGTGGCGGCTCGACGACAAGCGCTGGCAGTACGCCGCCGGTGACCGCAAGGGCGCCACGCCCGGCTACGACTCCAACGCCGTCGCCCACACCCTCCCCGCCGACCCGCACGCGGCCACCGAGACCCGGCTCACCCTGCGCCCCGGAGACGTGATCTCGCTCGTCACCGACGGGCTCGGCGATGGCCTCGCCACCATCGACGACCTCAACACCTACCTGGCCGGCCGCTGGCGGCAACCGCTGCCCGTCGCCGCCTACCTCAACGACGTCGGCTTCGACGCCGAACGCTTCCTGGACGACCGCACGTCGATCACTGTGTGGATCGACCCCGCCCCCCACACCACGCCGCTCGCGACGAACACCGGCGGACCTCAGGGGCCGGGCGCCGACCCGGCGGGCGAACCGTTCGCCGGACCCGACGGATGGCCGTCGTGACCGCCAGCCCGTCGAAGTGGGCCCTGCCACCGGTCACCCCGCTGACCGCGCTGGGCGACCTCGGCGAACAGATCGCCACGAACAACGGCCAAAGCTCCGCGGTGACCCGCGTCCGCGGCCCCCGCACCGGATCCGACCTGCTGTTCAAGTGCTACAAAAGGCCACTGGACGACACCGAGGCCGACCGGCTCGACCGGCTCGTCACCTTCGGCCGCTCCGACACAGCCGCCGGACGCCCGTCCCTCGAAGTCCTGCTGGCCCGCACCTCCTGGCCTGTCGCCCGCGTCACCGACCACACCTCCGCCACCGTCGGCTGCCTCATCCCCATGGCACCGGACGCCTTCCGGCTGCCCGGCGGCGGCTTCCGTGAGATCGACACCCTGGCCCGCCCGAACGAGCGGTTCGCCAGGAACGGCACCCCGCCGACCCCCGCGCAGCGGCTCACCGCCTGCCGCAGCCTCGTCGGCATCGCCGCCGCACTGGAGGAACGCAGGCTCGTCTACGCCGACTGGAACTACGCCAACGCCTTCTGGAACCCCGCCGACCACTCCGTCTACCTCATCGACATGGACGGCTGCGCCCAGGGCACCGGCACCGACGTCCACCAGCCCGGCTGGGAGGACCCGCTGGCACGGCCCGACACGCCCGCGGACCTGAGCACCGACCGCTACCGGGTCGCCCTGCTCACCGCACGCTGCCTGACCGGCACCCGCAACCTCGCCGAAGTGCTCCACACCCTCGCCGACCCCCCGGACGGCGTCCCGGCCGGCGTCGCCGACCTGCTGCTCGACATGCTGTGGGCCCAGAACCGCCGGAGCCGGCCCCGCAGTTCGGCGCTGCTCGCCGCACTGAACGACGGACCGGTGGTCCGCTCACCCGTCGCCCGATCCCCGCTGCCCGCCCGGCCCGCCGCCCGGCGCACGACCGCGAAGCAGCCCTTCGACACCCCCAACAGCACCACCCGCGTGGTGGACACACCGACCCGGCCCCCGGCGCAGACCCCGGCCCCGCAGTACCAGGCGGCCTGGGCCCTGGCGGCCCTGTTCCTCGTCGTCCTCGTGATCGTGATCATCGCGGCGAACTGAGACAGGACCCCGACCGAGCGCCTGCCCGGCCGAATTTCCCGTTCCCACGCGAACCGCAGAAGCAGAAGAGGAATGCAGATGACCTACGACGACGCCGTGCCCGGCCAGGACCCCAACGTCTACCAGATGCGGCAGAAATGCCTGCCGACCTATCTCGTGATCGACGCCTCCAGTTCGATGGCGCCGCACCAGAACACCCTCAACCAGACCCTCTCGCAGTTGCACGCCGCGATTTCCGAGAGCCCCCGCGTCTCGGAATTCGCCCACATGTCCCTGATCGCTTTCTCCAGCGACGCACACCTGATCATCGAAATGACGGACCTCGACCGGATCCCGGTCATGCCGGAAGTCGTGTGCAAAGGACTCACCAACTACTCCGCGGCCTTCGACCTCGTACGAGGCCGCATCGAGACGGACGTCGACGAACTGCGCTCCCTGGGCATGTCCGTCCTGCGGCCGGTCATGTTCCTCCTCACCGACGGCGCCCCCACCGACGAGGGCTGGCACGACGCGTTCCGCCGCCTGGTCGACCGCTCCTGGCCCCGCTACCCGCACGTCATCAGCTACGGCTTCGGCGCCGCCAACCCGGATGTGCTCAGCAAGGTCGCCACCAAGGCCGCCTTCCTCGCCGACGCCGGCACCCACCAGGACCACGCGCTTCTCGAGGCACTCGGCAGCCTGCTGAACTCGCTGGTCGCCTCCTCACGCGCGGGAGAGATGCAGATCCCCCGCTCCGCGCCCGGCTTCACCCCGCAGCCGGTCAGCGAGGAATACCTGACCGTCTCGGCCGAGTACATGGACTGATCACCGTGCCCGCCCACCATGCCACCAGGCAGCCCCACCGGCTCCTGCTCACCGCCACCGCCCTCGCGACATGCGCCGTCCTGCTGCGCCTGCTGTCCCCGGACGTCGAAGCCGACGCCGGACCCCGCCCGACGCACAGCACATCGCCGGAACGCTCCCCGCACCTCAAGGAGCACAAGAAACCGTCCGAGCAGCCGGACGAGCCGGCTGAACGCGTCACCCCGCGCAAGAAGGCACCCACCGAACCGACCGAGCAGCCCGACCCGAAGACGTCCCGGCACCCGCAGCAGCCCCCGGACAACCTGCCGCCCGGCCACTGACCGACGCCCGTGAACCCGCACGGCGCCGGCCACCGTACACCCGCGCTCTCCGAGAGGAGGCAGAAGACCATGACCGCACCCAGTCCTCAGTGCCCGCGCTGCGGAGCCGCCAACGACCGCAACTTCACCAGCTGCAGCACCTGCGGCGCCGTACGCGTCTTCGACCCGATGAGCGGCACGACCCCGCCCGCCAGACGCGCCGCACCACCGCCGGCCCGCTCAGCGCCACCCCCGGTCGCCGTGACACGCCCCGTCGTCACCGTGCCGTCAGCACCCGCACCCGCCCCACCACCCACGTCCGCACCACGCTTCGCCCGCGACGTCACCAGGTATCTGTGCACCGCCGTCCACACGGACACCAAGTTCGCCCGCCAAGCCGTGGAGCAGATCGTCGAAGAACCGCGCCGCGCCGTCGCCTCGTCACCAGGCGTCGATCTCGGCTGCGTACTCCGGCACGCCCTGGCCGCCCGCCGCCGTCAGGCCCGCCGGGACACCGTGCTCGCGCTGCTGCTCCTGGCCATCCTCATCACACTGCCCTTCTCCTTCGGCGCCTCGCTGTTCCTGGGCTTCCTCGCCGCATGGTTCATCGTCGCCGTCGAATCCCTCACCGTGCACTACGGCGTCGTCGCCCGGCAGCTCAGACGCGAGAACTTCGTGCCCGACCAGGCGCCCGAACCGGTCAGCCCCCAGCAACGACAGCGCATCCAGGAGATCGAGCGACGCGACCGGGGCAACGTCGTCGTCTTCTCGCTCTACGCCCCCTTCGTCGGCTACGGACCGGTGACCAGCACCTGGTCGTTCGCCGTGGACACCGCACGCCCCGAAGAGGGCAAGCAGATCGTGCCCTTCACCGTCCACGAGCTCAACGACCATCTCGCCGCCCAGGTGGCGGACCTCAAACTGCCCGGCGTGCACGTCGAGAACCTCCTGCTGGTCAATGGCGGCGACCTGCTCTACGGAGTCGACGACCGCACCCGCGCGCACCTGCTGCCCGACACCGACGGGCCACCCAAGGAGAAGGTACTGCCGGACCTCCTGCGCGACCTGCGTGAGGACGGCAAGGGCCGAGCCCGCCCCTACCTGGCCATCCGCGTCACCGGCTGGAGCGGCGAACTGGCCACCACCCTCTTCCTGCGGTGCGCGCTGCTCTCCGACGGCAAAATGCTCTTCATCGAAGGCAGCAGCTCCCTGCTCGCCCCGGTGCGCGAGCAGTACCGCATCGCGGACCAGCTCCTCGACGCCCCCACCCTGCGCCAGTGGGTGGCCCTGGTCTCCGGCGCCGGGCGGCGTACGCCGGGCCTGCTCTTCGGGGCACCCTTCTCGGCCGTCGCCGGACTGTTCTCACCCCTCATCGAACACCGCAAACAACGCCGCCAGGCCCGGGAGATCCGCCACCGCCAGTTCAACTACGGAGCGTCCTTCAGCATCCGGGACGCGGCCAGCGACCAGCTGTACTACCGCTACTTCCAGCAACTGGACCGGGAACTGTACGCCAAGACGGTCGAACACCGGGTGCTGGCCGCACTGGTGGAGTTCATGGAGGACCACAACATCGACTCCAGCGACCTCGTCCAACGCCAGACCACCATCTACAACTCCGGCCTCTACGCCGGCGGGAACGTGACGGTCAGCGACTCCGCCGTCGGCGTCGGCGGCAGCATCGCCCAGAGGTTCCGGCGCGGCGGCCAGCAGGGCGGCGCCTCTGCGCCCCAGGGGCCCGCAGGACCTGCCACCGCCCCGACCCCCCCACCCGTCAACAGAAGAAGGTGACGACATGTCAGAAACTGGAAACAACAGCGGCATCAGCGCCGGCGGAGACATCAGCATCGACAGCAGCGCGGTCGCCCTCGACCACTCGACGGCCACCGTCGGCACCACCGCCGACACCGACCGCGAGGCCGCCATCTGCGAACTCCGCGAAGCCGCACGCCTGCTGCGCCAGCAGATCCACGACAACCAGGACACCTACGAAGACGGCGCAGAACTCGTCGACGCCGCCGAACGAGTCGAGGCGGAACTCACCCGGGAAGAGCCGCGCCGCAACGTTCTGCTGCGCTGGCTCGGGTTCATCGCCCCCGGCGTGCAGGCCACCGCCGCCGTCGCCGGCGACGTGGCCGCCATCCAGACCAGCGTCAACAGCCTGCTCTGACGCCCGTCGCAGAGCAGGCGGGCATACCGAAGGCCGGTGGAGAAACCCACCGGCCTTCGCCCCGGACCCGACCCCTAGTGTCCTGAGCCGAGGATTCGCTGCGTAAGTCGAGGGTGGTTCGGCATGATGGCCGGTTGGCGAGGACGGGACGGCCGAAGGCCGAGCTGGTGCTGACCGATGACGAGCGCGAGACGTTGACACGCTGGGCGAGACGCCGGACGTCCTCCCAGGCGCCGGCTCTGCGGTGCCGGATTGTGCTGGAGAGTGCAACGGGCGCTTCGAACAGGGATGTTGCGGCCCGGCTGGGCGTGGAGGCGCATACGGTGAGCCGGTGGCGGACCCGGTGCGTGCGGGGCCGGCTGGAGGGCCTGACCGACGAGCCGCGTCCGGGCGGCCCCAGGAAGATCACCGACGAGCAGGTCGAGGAAGTGGTCGTCAAGACGCTGGAGGCCACGCCCAAGGACGCCACGCATTGGTCGACGCGGTCGATGGCCAGGGAAGTAGGGCTGTCGCAGTCGGCCATCGCACGGATCTGGCACACTTTCGGCTCTCAAGCCGCACCTGGTGGGCACGTTCAAGCTCTCGAAGGATCCGCAGTTCATCGAGAAGGTCCGTGACGTGGTCGGGCTGTATCTCGCCCCGCCCGAGCATGCGCTGGTGCTCTGTCGAGCGGTGGTTCGCGCTGCTGACGACGAAGCAGATACGGCGAGGCGTCCACAAGAACGTCCAGGCCCTGGAGAAGGACGCCCGCACCTGGATCAGGACCTGGAACCAAGACCCGAAACCCTTCGTCTGGACGAAGACCGCGGACGAGATCCTCGAACGCCTCGCCGGATATCTGAACCGTACTCCTGACTCAGGACACTAGTCCTGATCAGAACGGCAGGGCCTAGAACACCGGCGTACCGTTGCGCGTCAGCTTCCAGTCCACCGACGCGAAGTCCTTCGGGTCCAGCACACCCTTCGCGGTCACCCACTCCGCGATCCGGGTCCGGATCTCCGTCGACTCCGACCACAGCTCCTGAGCCGACGCGACATGCGGGAACGCGCCACCGCCGTTGGCCCGGTAGTTGTTCACGGCGAACACGAACTTCTGGGCGTCGTCGAGAGCGGCCCCGCCGAAGGCCAGGTTCTTGATCCGCGAACCCGCCGCCGACGCGATGTCGATCTCGTACGACAGCCCCGACACATAGTCGTAGTTGTAGTCGGGGCGGTTGCCCGCGTTCGTCAGCTTCTCCACGTCGACGGCAGCGTCCGGCGCGGTCTGCACGAAGTACTCTGCGGAATACTCCAGGTACGCCTTGATCTGCGCGCCCGTCATCAGCTTCGCGACCAGCGTGTTGTCGTACACGTACAGGCTCGACAGATCCCGGATGGTCACATCGCCGGCCGGGATCTCGGAGGTCCGGGAGAACGGCGACGCCTGGGAGAGCACCGGCAGCGAGGCATGCTCCGTGCCCGCCAGCGCCGCCTTCACCACATCCTCCTGAACCTTGGTGATCAGATCGATGATCGGGGCGTCCTTGTAGCGGGCGTCGACCGTCGTCAGCTTCTCGGTCGCCGTGCCCACGACCTGGTTGACGTACTCCACGACGATGTCGTGGTCGTCCTTCAGCAGCTTGGAGATCTTCGGGTCGTCGGCGACCGTCTTCGAGTCGCGCACCGACGCCTTGACCGCCTCGACCTTCCAGCAGCCCCTGTCGAGAACCAGCTCGAAATCGAACAGGGACAGCCGCTGAGCGTAGCACAGCGGCTCCGACAGCACGACGGTCTTCCCCGTCTTCTCGTTCTTCACCAGCAGCTCCGCGATCTCCGTGTGCGCGTGCCCCACGAGGATCGCGTCGATGCCCGGCACCTGCTGAGCCACCAGCGCCGCCGAGTTCTCGATGTACGGCAGCTGATCACCGTACGACGACGTCCCCGACGAACCCGAGTGCGCCGACACGACCACTACGTCCGCGCCCATCGAGCGCAGCTTCGGCACCCACTTCGCGGCCTGCTCCTCCAGACCGGGGAACACCATCTTGCCCTCGACGTACGCCTTGTCCCAGATCGCGATGCCGGGGTTGGTCAGACCGAGGACCGCGACCTTGACCGGCGGGGCACCCGGCACCCGGAACTTCTTGATGAAGTACGGCGGGAAGGCGGGCTTCAGCGTCTTCGCGTCCAGCGCGTTGGCACCCAGCAGCGGGAAGTGGCACTGGTCCTCGAACTTGCGCAGCGTCTCGATGCCGTAGTTGAACTCGTGGTTGCCGAGGGCCACCGCGTCGTACCCTATTGCGTTCATCGCCGCCGCCATCGGGTGGACCGGACCGCCCTTGGCGGTGATCGGGTCGACCTTGGCGTAGTAGTAGGTCAGCGGGGTGCCCTGGATGGTGTCGCCCGCGTCGATGAGCATCGTGTTGCGGCGGCCCTTCTCCGCCCGCACCTGATTCACCAGCGTCGAGACCCGCGCCAGGCCCTTCGCATTGCCCTTGGCATCGGAGTACTCCGCGTCCTTGAAGTAGTCCCAGTTGAAGATGTTGCCGTGCAGATCGGTCGTGCCCATCACCGTCAGCGCGTACCGCTTCCGCGGGCGGGAGCCCTTCGCCGGCTCGGCCGCCTGGGCCGCCGGCGTACCCACCGCACCGGCCACAGCCACCCCCGCTCCGGTCACGGCAGACTTCTTCAGGAACTTCCGGCGGTCCAACGGCATGTGCATCTCCCACGGGGAACGGCCAACAACGCGCGTAGATTCTGACCTGAGCATGGCGAGCAGCAACAGCCCCCGCAGGTTTCGATCTGATGACCAGTAGGGGCCGTAACCAAGCAAGCAATGACAGAGTGGGACGTATGACCGCGCCCTCACAGGAACAACCGCCCCCCACCCCCTACGGCACCCCCGACGCCCCCCGCATCGCCGTCCGCGGCGAAGCCCACCTCGAAGTCGACCCCGAAATCGCCCGCATCGGCATCACCGTCACCTCCCGCGGCAAAGACCGCGGCACCGCCCTGGACGACCTCACCCGCCGCAACGCAGGCGTCCTCGACCTCATCAAGACCTACGGCGACGCCGTCGAACGACTGGAGACCGGCGCCCTCTCCCTCAGCCCCGAACTAAAAGACAAAGGCCGCGGCGAACGCGTCCACGCCTACCACGGACACGTCCACATCACCGCCGCACTCACCGACTTCACCGCCCTCGGCGAACTCACCACCCGCCTGGCCGACTTGGAACTCACCCGAGTAGACGGCCCCTCGTGGGCACTACGCCCCGACTCACCCGCCCACCGAGAAGCACGACAGCAAGCCGTACGAGAAGCAGTACAACGCGCCCGGGAATACGCCGAAGCACTCGGAACCTCCCTGGCCGCACTCGTGGAACTCGCCGACACCGGCACCGAGAACCCCCCACCACCCCCCGCCGGCGGCCGAATGCGCTCCATGGCCTACGGCACCCCAGAAGACACCACGGCCACCCCGCTCGACCTCGAACCCCAGCGCCAGCACGTCCACGCCGAGGTGAACGCCCGATTCACCATGACGCCACCCCAACTATGACCGCCAAGCCCCCCACAAAGCGCATCCCCCCGGCGGGGTACCCCGAATTGCTCAAAGGAGCGCCCCACCGCACAACTCAACACTTGTCAATGGCCCTTCATGCAAAGGTCGTTGGGCAGTCACACGCCACCAATTCTCTACCCGCCGGTAAGTCATAGAGTCGAAACATGCGCCGAGCAAAGATCGTCTGCACCCTGGGCCCCGCCACCGACTCCTACGACCAGATAAAGGCACTGGTCGACGCCGGAATGGACGTAGCCCGATTCAACCTCAGCCACGGCACCCACGCCGAACACGAGGAGCGCTACCAACACGTGCGCAAGGCCTCCGACGAGACCGGCCGCAGCGTCGGCATCCTCGCCGACCTTCAAGGCCCGAAGATCCGCCTCGGCCGCTTCACCGAAGGCCCCGTACTCCTTGAACGCGGAGACACCTTCACCATCACCGTCGAAGAAGAGGCCGAAGGCGACCGCCACCAGTGCGGAACCACCTACGCCGGCCTCGCCGCCGACGTCACCCCCGGCGAACGCATCCTCGTCGACGACGGCAAAGTCACCCTCGAAGTCACCTCCATCGACGGCCCCCACGTCCACACCACAGTCGCCGAAGGCGGCATGGTCTCCGACCACAAAGGCCTCAACCTCCCCGGCGTCGCGGTATCCGTCCCCGCACTCTCCGAGAAGGACGAAACAGACCTCCGCTGGGCGCTGCGCACCGGCTTCGACGTCATCGCCCTCTCCTTCGTCCGCTCCGGCCGCGACATCGAAGACGTCCACCGCATCATGGACGAAGAAGGCCGCCGCCTCCCGGTCATCGCCAAGGTGGAAAAACCGCAGGCCGTCGACGCGATCGACGACATCGTGGCCGCCTTCGACGGCATCATGGTCGCGCGAGGCGACCTCGGCGTCGAAATGCCACTGGAGCAAGTCCCGATCGTCCAGAAACGCGCCATCAAACTGGCCAAGCGCAACGCCAAACCGGTCATCGTCGCCACCCAGATGCTCGACTCCATGATCGACAACGCCCGCCCCACCAGAGCCGAGGCGAGCGACGTCGCCAACGCCGTCATCGACGGCACAGACGCCGTGATGCTCTCCGGCGAGACAAGCGTCGGCAAATACCCCATCGAGACGGTCCAGACGATGGCCAAGATCGTCGAAGCCGCCGAGGAAGACATCCTCACCAAGGGCCTACCACCCCTGACCGACCGCAACAAACCCCGCACCCAAGGCGGCGCCGTCGCCCGCGCGGCAGCCGAAATCGGCGACTTCCTCGGCGCCCGCTTCCTCGTCGCCTTCACCCAGTCAGGCGACACCGCCCGCCGCCTGTCCCGCTACCGCTCCCCGATCCCACTCCTCGCCTTCACCCCGGAACCCGCCACACGCTCCCAGCTGACCCTGACCTGGGGCGTGGAGACATTCCTCGGCCCACACGTCGACTCGACGGACGCCATGGTCGATCAGGTGGACGAACTGCTCCTGAAGTACGGCCGCTGCAAGAAGGGCGACACGGTCGTCATCACGGCGGGCTCACCGCCCGGAGTGTCGGGCTCGACGAACATGGTGCGAGTGCATCACATCGGGGAGGACGACAGCCCGAAGTAGCGGGCGAGGGCCCCTCTTGAAGTTGAGGAGGGGCCCTTTGTGGTGGTCAGTGCTTGGGGCCTACGTGGGTGTCCATGAGGGCTACGGAGGCATTGCGGGCGATGGAGATGTTGAACGGGTCACTGCCGCGGGCGAGGGTGGTCCACTCGACGCCGACCTTGTCGAGGGCGTCCGTGAAGAGCTTCCTGATGTCGTATGACTTGTTGGTGAAGAAGTAGCGCGGATACTCGTAGCGCTTGCGCTCACCGGCGACCAGTCGAGTGGTCCAGTTGGTGATACGGCAGCCATCGGAGTGGATGAGGCCGCGGATGAACTCCCAGGGGTGCGCGTCGACGATGTCCTGTTGCCAGGGGTCGAGGGTGATGGTGCGCTCATGCTTCTTGCCTGGCCCGTGCTGAGGGAACAGGCAGTGCAGGTGCTTTGAGTACACCTTCACGTTGCGGCAGCCGATCTTGCGGACCCGGCAGACGGAGTTGTCGGGGAAGACCGCGCGCATGGCCTGCTCGCAGGCGTTCATCAGCCCGGGCCACGATTCGTCGCACGCGATCATAAGGTTGGGTGCCCGGTGCTCGGAGTAGTGACTGATGTGGCCGTCGCCCAAGTAGAGACCGAGCAAGTAGCTGTACGCCACCGTGTCGAGGTCTCGGCCATCGCATCGCGGGCACTTCGGATCGTGCTTCCCTGGGCACTCGCCGCGTTTCGCACGGTCCAGGTGTTTCCAGTACGCGATGGTGCCCGGTGGGACATCAAGTGTGCGAGCGACTTCTGCGTTCCTGACGCCGCCGCGTAGGAGCGCGAGTGCCTTCTGTCGTACTTCAGTGCCATGGAAGGTCATGCGGCCACTCTGAGTCACCGATCGTGACCACATGCAGTAAAAAGCGGATGTTCACGAGAACGTGAACATCCGCTTTCTTGGTGCCGGGTATGGGATTCGAACCCACACGTCCTTGCGGACAGAGGTGTTTGAGACCTCCGCGTCAACCAGTTGCGCCAACCCGGCGAGAGTGGCTGCACGGAAGCATACCGGGTCACTGTAGCGACCTGCAGCTAGGTAGGCTCTTGTCAGCAGCACCCCTGCCCCTGAACGAGGAGCCCCCGTGACCGCCCCCGAGTCGCCCCAGCCCGTAGACGCGCCCGACGACGACAAGTCGCACGTGCCTCCGCTGACGACCCGTGTCGTCATCGCCGAGGACGAGGCACTGATCCGGCTCGATCTCAAAGAGATGCTCGAGGAAGAGGGCTACACCGTCGTCGGTGAGGCCGGTGACGGTGAGCAGGCCGTCGAGCTGGCCCGTGAGCACCGCCCTGACCTGGTCATCCTCGATGTGAAGATGCCGAAGCTGGACGGGATCTCCGCGGCCGAGAAGATCGCTGAGGAGAGCATCGCGCCGGTGCTGATGCTGACGGCGTTCTCGCAACGGGATCTGGTGGAGCGGGCTCGGGACGCGGGTGCCATGGCGTACCTGGTGAAGCCGTTCAGCAAGAGTGATGTCGTGCCGGCGATCGAGATGGCCGTCTCGCGTTTCACGGAGTTGAAGGAGCTGGAGAAGGAGGTCGCTGACCTCACCCTGCGCCTGGAGACGCGCAAGCTGGTGGACCGGGCGAAGTCGGTTCTTCAGACGCAGTACGGGTTGACCGAGCCGGCGGCGTTCCGCTGGATCCAGAAGACTTCGATGGATCGTCGGATGTCGATGCAGCAGGTCGCGGAGGCGGTCATTCAGGATGCCGAGGAGAAGAAGGCTGCCAAGGGCTGATTTCGCGCGAGTGGCTTGAGTGAGGCCCGTGCCCCTGACCGGGGGGGCACGGGCCTCATTCGTTGCAGAGGGTGATCAGTCCTCGCCGAGGTACGCCTTGCGTACCGACTCGTCGTGCAGGAGGTCCTGTCCGGAGCCGGAGAGGACGATCTTGCCGACCTCCATGACGTGGCCGTGGTCGGCGAGGGAGAGCGCGGCCTGGGCGTTCTGCTCGATGAGCAGGATGGTGGTGCCCGCGGACTTGAGCTCCTGGATGGTCGCCATGATCTTCTGCATCATGATCGGGGAGAGGCCCATGGAGGGCTCGTCGAGCATGAGCAGCTTGGGGCGGGACATGAGCGCCCGTCCCATGGCGAGCATCTGCTGCTCACCGCCGGACAGGGTGCCCGCGGCCTGCTTGCGGCGCTCCCCGAGGATGGGGAACAGGTCGTAGGCGCGCTGGATGTCCTTCTCGATGCCCTCCTTGTCTGAGCGCAGGAAGGCGCCGAGGCGGAGGTTGTCCTCGATCGTCATGCGGGGGAAGATGTGCCGCCCCTCGGGGGAGTGGGCGAGTCCCAGTGAGACGACCTTGTGGGCGGGGATCTTCTTCAGCGACTTGCCGTCGAACTTGATCTCGCCGGACAGCGGCTGGAGCAGACCCGACAGGGTGCGCAGGGTGGTGGTCTTGCCGGCGCCGTTGGTGCCGATGAGGGTGACGACCTCGCCTGCGTTCACCTTGAACGAGATGCCTTTGACGGCCTCGATCTTGCCGTAGGCGACCCTGAGGTCCTCGACCTCGAGCAGTGCGGTCACTTGTCGTCCCCTTCCGTGGTGCTCTGCGCGTCGGCCTCCGCAGCCTCGACTTCGGCGGCTTCCGCCGCGCCCGGCGCGCCCTCGAAGGGCGTACCGAGGTAGGCGGCGATGACGCGCTCGTCGGCCTGGACGACCTCGGCGGGGCCCTCGACGATCTTCTCGCCTTGGACGAGCACGGCGACCCGGTCGCAGAGGTTCATGATGAACCGGATGTCGTGCTCGATGACGAGGACGGCGATGCCCTGGTCCCGGATGGCGAAGATGAGTTCTTCGGCGGCCCGGGTTTCCTGCGGGTTCATGCCGGCGGTGGGCTCGTCGAGGAGGAGCAGGCCGGGCTCGCTCGCGAGGGCCCGGGCGATTTCCAGCTTGCGCTGTTCGCCGTAGGGCAGGTTGCGGGCGAGGTGGTCGGCCTTGGCGGCGAGGCCGGTGAACTCCAGGAGTTCCATGGCGCGGGCGCGGGACGCCTCTTCGGCTTTTTTGAAGCCGGGCAGGCGCAGGAGGGCTGACCAGAGGCCTTCCTTGGTGCGGGTGTGCCGTCCGACCAGGACGTTTTCCAGAACGGTCATGTTGGCGAAGAGCCGGATGTTCTGGAAGGTTCGGGCGATGCCGGCCTGGGTGACGAGGTGTGGCTTGGGTGGCAGGACGGTGCCTTTGTAGGCGACTTTGCCTTCGGTCGGCACGTAGAGGCCGGTGAGGCAGTTGAAGAAGGTTGTCTTGCCGGCGCCGTTGGGGCCGATGAGGCCGACGATTTCGCCGGTGTTGACGGTGAGGTCGACGTCGCGGACGGCGGTCAGGCCGCCGAAGCGCATGGTGACGCCGCTTGCGTCGAGCACCGTTGTGGTGGTGGGTGCGGTTGTGGTGGTGGTCATGGCGGTCACGCCCCTGCCTTCGCGACGCCGGTCGCGCCTTCGGGCAATGGCTTGTCCTCCGGTACGTCGAGCTGTCCGGTCTCGTGGAATTCGAGCTGCTTCCTGCGGTCGGCGACCAGGCCCTCGGGGCGGAAGCGCATCAGGAACATCAGCGCGATGCCGAAGAGGAGCAGTTGGTATTCGGCCATGAACTGGAGCTTGGCCGGGATGAGGTAGAGCAGCGCGGCGCCGATGAGCGGGCCGCTGATGGTGCCCATGCCGCCGAGGATGACGGCGGCGAGCAGGAAGGCCGAGTTCGGGGGTACGGAGCCGGCGAACTGGTACTGCTCGGGGGTGACGCTGTAGGACACGTGTGCCTGGACGGTGCCGGCGAGGCCGGCGAGGGCGGCGCCGAGTGCGAAGGCGAGGAGCTTGAGGCGGAAGCCGTTGATGCCCATGGCGGTGGCGGCGGTTTCGTCTTCGCGGATGGCGACCCAGGCGCGGCCGATGCGGGATTCCGCGGAGCGGCGGAAGACCATGACGACGATTGCCGTGAACAGCAGCATCAGCAGGTAGTAGTTGGCGGAAC
The DNA here is from genome assembly GCF_043673425.1 of Streptomyces sp. M41. Lineage (NCBI taxonomy): Bacteria > Bacillati > Actinomycetota > Actinomycetes > Kitasatosporales > Streptomycetaceae > Streptomyces > Streptomyces sp. M41. The sequence goes on from NZ_JBIMKE010000020.1 coordinate 136,105, forward strand.
GGGTGAGTTCGTGGCCGAGGACGTTGTGTGGGACTCCGAGGTTGAATCCGAAGATCTCCAGGTCGGGGATCTGGGGGATGCCGTTGGAGCCGTTGGTGACGTCGGGGCCGCTGTTGCCGTTCAGGTTGTTCATGGTGATGCGGAAGATCTCACCGAAGCCGAGCGTCACGATGGCGAGGTAGTCGCCGCGCAGTCGCAGGGTGGGGGCACCGATCACCACGCCGAAGATCAGCGAGGCGAGGGCGCCGGTGAGGACGGCTGCCCAGAAGGGGAACTTGACGCCGATGGTGGAGGCGGGGGAGCCGGAGACCAGTGCGGCGGCGTAGGCGCCGACGCCGAGGAAGGCGACGTAGCCGAGGTCGAGGAGGCCGGCGAGGCCGACGACGACGTTGAGGCCCAGGGCGACCGTGGCGAAGATGAGGATGTTTGCGCCGATGAGGGCGAACTGGTCGTTGGTCTGGGTGAAGGGGAAGCAGATCGCTGCTGCGAACGCCGCGCCGAGGGTGACGTTGCGGTGCTTGGCGGTCAGTGCTGACAGTCGCTTCAGGAGGCCGGCGCGGGTGACGGCGGTGAAGCCGAATGCGGCGACGATGAGGAAGCCGATGAACAGTTCGGAGTATTCGGTGCCGATGCCGTACGAGAAGACGTACAGGCCGACGCCGAAGCCTGCGGCGATGATGAGGATTTCCACCCAGGAGGGCAGTTCCTTGGCTCGGCCGGGTTCGGGGGCGGTGAGTGAGTGGCGGATTCGGCCCCAGAGTCCGGGGGTGGGGTCCGAGGCGTCGTAGGGCTTGTCGACGGGGAGGCCGAGGGCGCCGATGAGGGCGACCAGGGCGCCGATGCCGGAGACCCAGGCGCCGGGCTCGAGGTTGACGAGTCCGCCGAGTTCTTGGGTGATGGCGCCGATGGCGTAGCCCGTGGTGCCGAACACGCCGAGGGCGGCGAGCAGGACGGGGCTGTTCTTGCCGCCGGGGGTGAGCCAGCCGAGGCCGCGGATGCCGTAGCCGGAGAGGGCGAACAGCAGGGTGAGCAGGGAGCCGAAGAGGGTGAGGACCTGGAGGCCGCCCGGGTAGCCGGTGACGGTGAGGTTGCCGGGGAATTCCTCGGTCCAGGTCCAGGCGAGGAAGGTGCCTATGAGGGCAAGGGCGGAGCCGGCGACGGTCAGTCCGCGTGCCGCGGCGTGCGGCAGCGGGATGATGGGGGTGGCCGGGGCGGTGGACACCTTGGGGGTGTCGGTGGTCTTGTCCATGGGGATTTCGGTGGTCATGGGTATCACGCCCGATCCGCGACGCGTTCGCCGAGCAGGCCTTGTGGTCTGAACAGCAGGACGAGGATGAGGAGGCTGAACGCCCACACGTCCTTCCAGGCTCCGCCGCCGAAGAGTTCCATGCCGGGGATGTCGCCGACGTAGCCGGTGGCGAGGGATTCGGCGACGCCGAGGACGATGCCGCCGAGCATGGCGCCGTAGATGTTGCCGATGCCGCCGAGGACGGCTGCGGTGAAGGCCTTGAGGCCCATCAGGAAGCCCATGCGGAAGCCGACCTGGCCGTTTTTCAGGCCGTAGGCGACGGCGGCGATGGCGGCGAACGCGGCACCGATGGCGAAGGCCATGACGATGATGCGGTCGGTGTTGATGCCCATGAGTTTTGCGGTGTCGGGGTCCTGGGCGGTGGCCTGCATGCCGCGGCCGGAGCGCGTCTTGGTGACGAACAGGCCGAGGGCGATCATGCAGAGCGGGGCGGCGATGAGGACGAAGAGGTCACCGCGCTGGATGTTGGCGCCGAGGATTTCGATGGGGTCGCCGTGGAACTGCGGGAAGGGGACGTCCTTCTTCGCGTCCGGGTACCACATCCATACGGCCTGCTGGAGGACGATGGACAGGCCGATGGCGGTGATGAGTGGTGCCAGTCGTGGCGCTGTGCGCAGTGGCCGGTAGGCGAAGCGTTCCGCCGCGGTGCCGACGGCGACCGAGACGAGGACGCCACCGATGATCATGAGGGGGACTGCTGCCCCGAGGCCGAAGCCGTCGGGGAGGACCAACCAGATGGTGAGGGCCCCGAAGCCTCCGACCATGAAGATCTCGCCGTGGGCGAAGTTGATGAGCTGGACGATGCCGTAGACCATCGTGTAGCCGATCGCGATGAGTCCGTACATCGCGCCGAGGATGAGTCCATTGGCCAGCTGTTGCGGCAGTTCGTTCACCGCAGGGCCTCCGTGGAGTGGTTCGGATATGGCGCCGCGCGGGAGCGCTGGTGGGCACTTCCCGCGCGGCCTGGATCAATGTGTGAGTGGGATGGGCTTCTCTGACTCGTCCTTCGTCAGCCGAGCTTGGGTTCGCCGCTGAACTCCGGCGCCCAGGCGTTGTCCTTGACCTTGTATGCGGTCATGGTGTGGTTGGTGGTGTCACCGAACTCGTCGAAGGAGATGGTGCCGGTGACGCCGTCGAACTTGACCTTGGCCATGGCGTCCAGGACGGCCTTGCGGCCGTCGGAGGGAACCTTGCCGTCGTTGCCTTCGACGGCCAGCTTGACGGCCTCGATGATGGCCCAGGTGGCGTCGTAGGTGAGGCCGCCGTAGGCCTCGTAGTCGTCCTCGTAGCCGCCCGCCTCGTAGTCCTTGATGAACGTCTTGGCGGAGTCGAGCTGCTCGACGGGCTTGCCCACGGAGGTGGCGAGGTCGCCTTCGGCCTTCTTGTTCAGCTTCGGGAACTCGCCGGAGTAGATGCCGTCGCCGCCCATGAGCGGGATGTTCTGGCCGCTGTCCTTGAGCTGCTGGCTGAGCGGGCCGGCGGCCGGGTACTCGCCGCCGTAGTAGAGGGCCTGGGCGCCGGTCTTCTTGATCTTGGCGACGACGGCGTTGAAGTCGCGGTCGTCGGGGTTGATGTGGTCGGTGCCGACGATCTGGCCGCCGAACTTGGTGAAGTTCGTCTTGAAGGAGGCGGCGAGGCCGGCGCCGTAGGTCTTCTGATCGTCAATCAGGTAGACCTTCTTGAGCTTGGCCTTGTTGTACAGGTAGTCGGCCGCGAAGGCGCCCTGGATCTCGTCCGTGGTGGCGGTGCGGAAGAAGGTCTTGAACTGGCGGACCGAGTCGCCGGTCTTCCAGCCGTCGCCCTGGGTCAGCTCGGTGCCGGTGTTGGCGGGGGAGACCTGGGTCAGGCCGGCGTCGTTGAACGGCTTCTGCATCTGCTGCGAGACGCTGGAGTTCAGCGGGCCGACGACGCCGAGGACGTCCTTGTTGCTGATGAACTTCTGGGCGTTCTGCTGGCCGACGGAGGGCTGCGCCTGGTCGTCGAGGGCTTCGATCTTGAACTCGACGCCCTTGACGAACTCCTTCTTGTTGGCCGTCTTGGCGGCCAGGTCGGCGGAGTTCTTCATACCGAGGCCGAGGGCCGACAGGTCGCCGGTCAGCGGGGCGTCGAGGCCGATCACTACTGTGGTCTTGTCGCCGTTGCTGCTGCCGCCGTCGTCGTCACGCGACCCACATGCCGTGAGTGTCAGCGATCCCGCCGCGAGCGCGGCGGTTATGGCGATGATCGAACGTTGACGCACGAATCAGGTCCTTTCCCTGGCACGGCGGTTCCCCGTGGAACGCGCCGAGTCGAGCGCTGGGCCGAAGTGACTTCGAATCCGATGGCTCGGTGACTGGCCGTGACTCTAAGCGTGTGTGGGGAACATGGAGGAGGCTCTGACCAAGGCTGTGACGCTCTTGTTATGACACGACGTATTCCTGAGCGGTACTCCGTGGGGGGAACGGAGGATTTCCAGCCGATTCGCCCTGTCCACATAGTGAGAACTCGCAGCGTTCGCGCGTAGCTTCTTCACGAGTGTTCACAAGTTTTGGTGATTACCGGGTCCGCCGCCGGAGGTTACCAGGGGCGCTCCCGGGGCCTGCGGGAAAGGTGATCATCGAGGGAGAGTCGGCCGCTTTCATTGCAGCCGCATTACACAGAGTTACGCGAGTGAAAGGAGTTCGGCGCGCCTCCCCTTTTTCGTGTAGGGGGCACGAAAGTGGAATTGCCGATTGTCGGACTCAGTCCCATGGACCCCCGGTCGGCTCGCCGTTTCTGTGGCGCTCCACGCGCAACTCAGGTGGCCTGTGGCCGATCAGCCGGCCGATCCGCCCGCCGGCCGCCGCGTCGTCCGCACCCCCACGCCCGGCCCGGGCGGCCTCAACGGCCTTGCGTGATACGGCGCTTGGCCGGACGGACGGGTCCGTCGACCGGTGGTCGATGCGGATGCCGCCGGTCGGTTTTCCGTGCCGGCGGTCCGCTACGACGTTCGTGTGTGGCGGGGACGGTGCGACGTTCGTGTGTGGCGGGGACGGTACGACGCTCGTGCGTGGCCGGGACGGTGAAGTGGCGGACGAGTGAGGGGGGTTGGCGCTCGCCCGCGGTCGGGCAGCGGCGCCGCTCGTGCCCTGGTCCCCGCGGCCGGCCGCCGAGGGGGCGGCCGGCAGGGCCGGTGCGGGTGCGGCCCCCGTCCGGCGCGCTCCTGCCGTAGTCATGCCCTGACGGTATGCCGCCGGGCGCTCGGGTTCAACGCCGGGGTGGTGTACGGGAGTTGACCGGTCCGCGCCGGCCGCCCCACGCTCGGGGCGGCGACACCTCCGTCGTCCCGGTGCGGCGACCCCCGGGGTCCCGGTGCCGGCCTCAGTTCGCCGGACGGACGCGCTCCTCGTCGCTCGGGTTCACGTCCCGCAGCATGCAGGTCAGCCGCGCGGTGCACACGCGCCGCTCCTGCTCGTCACTGATCACGATCTCGTACGTCGCGGTCGAGCGGCCCCGGTGCAGCGGTGTGGCCACGCCGGTGACCAGGCCGGAGCGGGCGCCCCGGTGATGGGTGCAGTTGAGGTCGACACCCACCGCGATCTTGGAGGTGCCGCCGTGCAGCATCGACCCCACCGACCCCAGCGTCTCGGCGAGGACGGCCGAGGCGCCGCCGTGCAGCAGCCCGTACGGCTGGGTGTTCCCCTCCACCGGCATGGTCCCGACGACGCGCTCGGCGGAGGCTTCCACGATCTGGACGCCCATGCGCGTCCCGAGGTGTCCGGCGGAGAACAGGGCCTGGAGGTCGACGCCGAGCGCGGCGTACTCGTCGATGACCTGTTGCGGGAACTTCACGTGCTGCTGCTCGCCCATGGGGCCCGGCTCCGTTCGTCGTGATCACTCGGTGTCGTCGTCAGCGGAGTGACGTCGACTGAGCAAACGCTCAGTCGGTCGCCGATTGTTCCAGACGCACGATCACGGACTTGCTGGCCGGGGTGTTACTGGTGTCCGCGGTGGCATCCAGCGGGACCAGGACGTTGGTCTCCGGGTAGTAGGCGGCTGCGCAGCCCCTCGCCGTCGGGTAGAGCACCACCCGGAAGCCGGGCGCGCGCCGCTCGACGCCGTCCTTCCACTCGCCGACCAGATCGACGTACGAGCCGTCGGCGACGTTCAGCCGCCGGGCGTCCTCGGGGTTGATCATGACGACCCGGCGGCCGTTCCTGATCCCCCGGTAACGGTCGTCCAGGCCGTAGATCGTGGTGTTGTACTGGTCGTGCGAGCGCAGCGTCTGCAGCAGCAGCCGGCCCTCGGGGACCTCGGGGTACTCCACCGGCGCCGCGGTGAAGTTGGCCTTGCCGGTGGCCGTCGGGAAGCGCCGCTCGTCGCGCGGGGCGTGGGGGAGCGTGAAGCCGCCGGGGCGGGCCACGCGCGCGTTGAAGTCCTCGAAGCCGGGGATCACACGCGCGATACGGTCCCGGATCGTCGCGTAGTCCTTCTCGAACTCCTCCCAGGGCGTGGCGCTGTTCTCGCCCAGCACGCGGCGTGCCAGCCGGCAGACGATGGCCGGCTCCGACAGCAGATGCGCGCTCGCGGGCTCCAGCCGGCCACGGGAGGCGTGCACCATGCCCATGGAGTCCTCGACGGTCACGAACTGCTCGCCGCCGCCCTGGAGATCGCGCTCGGTGCGGCCGAGGGTGGGCAGGATCAGCGCGCGGGCGCCGGTGACGGCGTGCGAGCGGTTCAGCTTCGTCGACACGTGCACGGTCAGCCGGGCGCGCCGCACGGCCGCCTCGGTGACGTCGGTGTCGGGTGTGGCGGCCACGAAGTTTCCGCCCATCGCGAAGAAGACCTTCGCCTCACCGTCGCGCAGCGCGCGGATGGCCCGTACGACGTCGTAGCCGTGCTCGCGCGGCGGCGCGAAGCCGAACTCCTTCTCCAAGGCGTCCAGGAACGCCGGGGCGGGCCGCTCGAAGATGCCCATCGTGCGGTCGCCCTGCACGTTCGAGTGGCCGCGCACCGGGCACACGCCCGCGCCGGGCCGGCCGATGTTGCCGCGCAGCAGAAGGAAGTTGACGACCTCGCGGATGGTCGGCACGGAGTGCTTGTGCTGGGTCAGGCCCATGGCCCAGCAGACGATGGTGCGCCGCGAGGCGAGGACCATCGTCATGGCCTTGTCGATGTCCTCGCGGGTGAGACCCGTCGCCGTCAGCGTCTCGTCCCAGTCGGCCGCGCGGGCGGCCTCGGCGAACTCCTCGTAGCCATGCGTGTGCTCGCGGACGAACTCCTCGTCGACCGCGCCCTCGGTCTCAAGGACCAGCTTGTTGAGCAGACGGAACAGGGCCTGGTCGCCGCCGATGCGGATCTGGAGGAACAGATCGGTCAGCGCGGCGCCCTTGAGCATGCCCTGCGGGGTCTGCGGGTTCTTGAACCGCTCCAGGCCGGCCTCGGGCAGCGGGTTCACGGTGATGATCTTCGCCCCGCCGGCCTTGGCCTTCTCCAGGGCGGAGAGCATGCGCGGGTGGTTCGTCCCCGGGTTCTGCCCGGCGACGATGATCAGGTCCGCCTTGTAGAGGTCCTCCAGCAGGACGCTGCCCTTGCCGATGCCGATGGTCTCGGAGAGGGCGGATCCGGACGACTCGTGGCACATGTTCGAGCAGTCCGGCAGGTTGTTCGTGCCGAGCTCGCGCGCGAACAGCTGGTAGAGGAACGCCGCCTCGTTGCTGGTGCGCCCGGAGGTGTAGAAGACTGCCTCGTCGGGGGAGCCGAGGCCGGTGATCTCCTCGCCGATGATGTCGAAGGCGCGCTCCCAGGTCACCGGCTCGTAGTGGGTGCCGCCCTCCGGCAGATACATGGGGTGGGTGAGCCGCCCCTGCTGCCCCAGCCAGTAGCCGCTCCGGTTCGCCAGGTCGGCCACCGGGTGCGCGGCGAAGAACTCCGGCGTGACCCGTCGCAGGGTCGCCTCCTCGGCCACCGCCTTCGCGCCGTTCTCGCAGAACTCCGCCTTGTGCCGGTGGTCGGGCTCCGGCCAGGCGCAGCCCGGGCAGTCGAAGCCGTCCTTCTGGTTGACCCGCAGCAGGGTCAGCGCGGTGCGCTTCACGCCCATCTGCTGCTGCGCGATCCGCAAGGTGTGCCCGATGGCCGGCAGCCCCGCCGCCGCGTGCTTCGGCTCGGCTACCTGGGGCGCGTCCTGGACCGGATCACCCTTGGGCGGCTTGGTGGCCATCGCGCACTCTCCTTCGTGTACACGTGTGAGCTAGGTCTCCGATCCTCGCACGCGGCACGGACAACGGGGGGTGATGGGGTACCGGCCCGCCCACCCCCGCCGCGCCCCCCTCACTGCGGCCGTACCCCCGAGGAGGACCGACTGTCAGTGGGGCGTGGCAGGATCGGGGGCGTGGCAGAGACAGCAGCGAAGCAGACCGACACCAACCCCGGCGGCAGCCGGCCCCGCCTGATGCTCATGGACGGGCACTCGCTGGCCTACCGCGCGTTCTTCGCGCTGCCCGCGGAGAATTTCACGACCGCGACGGGCCAGCCGACGAACGCGATCTACGGCTTCGCGTCGATGCTGGCCAACACATTGCGTGACGAGGCGCCCACGCACTTCGCCGTGGCCTTCGACGTGTCCCGCAAGACCTGGCGCTCCGAGGAGTTCACCGAGTACAAGGCGAACCGCTCCAAGACCCCCGACGAGTTCAAGGGCCAGGTCGAGCTGATCGGTGAGCTGCTCGACGCGATGGGCGCCCAGCGCTTCGCGATCGACGGTTTCGAGGCGGACGACGTCATCGCCACACTCGCCACCCAGGCCGAGGCCGAGGGCTTCGAGGTCCTGATCGTCACCGGTGACCGCGACTCCTTCCAGCTGGTCAGCGAGCACACCACCGTGCTGTACCCGACGAAGGGCGTCTCCGAGCTGACCCGGTTCACCCCGGAGAAGGTCTTCGAGAAGTACGGGTTGACGCCCGCGCAGTACCCCGACTTCGCGGCCCTGCGCGGCGACCCGTCCGACAACCTGCCGGGCATCCCGGGCGTCGGCGAGAAGACGGCCGCGAAGTGGATCAACCAGTTCGGTTCGTTCGCCGAGCTGGTCGAGCGGGTCGACGAGGTCAAGGGCAAGGCGGGACAGAACCTCCGCGATCACCTGGAGTCGGTCAAGCTCAACCGCCGGCTGACCGAGCTGGAGCGGGGCGTCGAGCTGCCGAGGACCGTCGCCGACCTCACGCGCGTGCCGTACGACCGCAAGGCCGTCGCGATGATCCTGGACACCCTGGAGATCCGTAACCCGTCCCTGCGCGAGCGGCTCTTCGCCGTCGACCCCGGCGCGGAGGAGGCGGAGGCCACCCCGATCTCCACCGACGGCGTGGAGCTGGACGGCTCGGTGCTCGGCACCGGCGAGCTGGCTCCCTGGCTGGCGGAGCACGCCGGCGAGGCCCTGGGAGTGGCCACCGTCGACGCCTGGGCGCTGGGCACCGGCTCGGTCGCCGAGGTCGCCCTCGCCGCGGCCGACGGAGCGGCCGGCTGGTTCGACCCGTCGCAGCTGGACGAGGCCGACGAGAAGGCGTTCGCGGCCTGGCTCGCCGACGCCGGCAAGCCGAAGGTGTTCCACAACGCCAAGGGCGCGATGCGGGTCTTCGCCGAGCACGGCTGGAGCATCGAGGGCGTGCGCATGGACACCGCGCTCGCCGCCTACCTGGTCAAGCCGGGCCGCCGTTCCTTCGACCTGGACGCGCTGTCCCTGGAGTACCTGCACCGCGAGCTGGCCCCGGCCGCCGCGGCCGACGGTCAGCTGGCCTTCGGCACGGACGACGGCGCCGAGGCCGAGGCGCTGATGATCCAGGCCCGCGCGGTCCTCGACCTGGGCGAGACCTTCGAGAGCCGTCTCGAGGAGGTCGGCGCGGCCGACCTGCTGCGAGACATGGAGCTGCCGACCTCCGCCCTGCTGGCCCGCATGGAGCGGCACGGCATCGCCGCCGACCGGGCCCACCTGGAGGCCATGGAGCAGATGTTCGCGGGCGCCGTGCAGCAGGCCGTGAAGGAGGCGCACGCGGCGGCCGGGCACGAGTTCAACCTCGGCTCGCCCAAGCAGCTCCAGGAGGTCCTCTTCGGCGAACTGGCCCTGCCCAAGACGAAGAAGACGAAGACGGGTTACACCACCGACGCCGACGCCCTGGCCTGGCTCGCCACCCAGACCGACAACGAACTGCCGGTCATCATGCTCCGCCACCGCGAGCAGGCGAAGCTGCGCGTCACCGTCGAGGGCCTGATCAAGACGATCGCCGCGGACGGCCGCATCCACACCACCTTCAACCAGACGGTCGCGGCGACGGGCCGGCTGTCCTCCACGGACCCCAACCTGCAGAACATCCCGGTCCGCACGGACGAGGGCAGGGCGATCCGCCGGGGCTTCGTCGTCGGTGAGGGCTTCGAGTCCCTGATGACGGCGGACTACAGCCAGATCGAGCTGCGCGTGATGGCCCATCTGTCCGAGGACGAGGGCCTGATCGAGGCGTTCACCTCGGGGGAGGACCTGCACACCACGGCCGCCTCCCAGGTGTTCGCCGTCGAACCGGCCGCGGTGGACGCGGAGATGCGCCGCAAGATCAAGGCGATGTCGTACGGCCTCGCGTACGGCCTGTCGGCCTTCGGCCTCTCCCAGCAGCTCAACATCGAGGCGTCCGAGGCCCGCACCCTGATGGACGCGTACTTCGAGCGCTTCGGCGGCGTCCGGGACTACCTGCGCCGCGCGGTCGACGAGGCACGGGCCACGGGCTACACGGCGACGCTCTTCGGGCGCCGCCGCTACCTCCCCGACCTCAACAGCGACAACCGCCAGCGCCGCGAGGCGGCCGAGCGCATGGCCCTCAACGCCCCCATCCAGGGCACGGCGGCGGACATCGTCAAGATCGCCATGCTCAATGTGGACCGTGCCCTGCGCGAGGCGAACCTCACCTCCCGCATGCTTCTCCAGGTCCACGACGAAATCGTCCTGGAGATCGCCCCCGGCGAACGCGCCGCGGCCGAGGAACTGGTCCGCCGAGAAATGGCCACCGCGGTCGCCCTCAGGGTCCCCCTGGGCGTCTCGGTCGGCGCGGGCCCCGACTGGGAGTCCGCAGCACACTAGCCCCCGACAACACACCCACCCCTCAGCCCCGCCCCCGACCACCCCGCCGCTGAACTCCTCACCGGCGGGATGGCAGCGCCCTCCGGGGCGCGGGGAACTGCGCGATCGCCCACTGCTCCGACGCCGAGCTTTCCAGCGGACGGGGTGGCAGCGCCCCCTGGGGGCGCGGGGAACTGCGCGATCGCCCACTGCTCCGACGGCGAGTTTTTGAGGGCCGGTACGGCAGTGCCCCCAGGGGCGCGGGGAACTGCGCGCCAAGCCCCCCACAACCTGTAGTCGCCCACTCCCCGTAACCCCCCAACCCCTCACCCCCCAACCCCTCAGCCCCTCACCCCCCAACCCCCGGAGGGCCCGTCACTCGCGTGGCCCCCACAAACACGCCCCCACCCCCCACCGCCCGTAAGGATGCGGGCATGGGTATACGCACGCTCCACCGCCGGACGGCCCCGGCACCGGCGAACGTGAACACCGCAGGCGCCCCCTCCGCAGCGCGGCCCTCGGCCCCACCCTTCGCCCCCGGCGCAAGCACCGCCCGCATCCCGGCCCGCATCCCCGCCGACCTGCTGAGCACCCTGCACCGGAAGACAGCCACCCTCCGGCGCCGCCTGGCGAACCGGACCCAGGGCTGGACCGAGGCCGGCCGCGGCTATCTGGCCCGCGCCCGCACCCTGCTCCCGGGCTCCCGCCCCACCCGCACGATCACCGTGTTCGTCGCGGCCCCCGCCATCCTCAGCGCGCCCCCGAGCGGCACGGCCCCCGGCACCCTCAGCGCGCCGCCGGGCGGCTCGGCTCCCGACCGGCCCCACCGGCACCCGCACTGCGAGGGTCCCGGACCGGACGCCACACCCTGACCCCCACGGCGTAGAGGAGCAGCCCCAGGGTGAGCCCCGCGCCCGCCCCGAAGCACAGCGTGGGGATCAGCTCCCAGTACTTCGCGGTCGCCCCCCAGTACTCCCACCAGCGCGTCGCCCGCTGCACCGCCGCCACCGCGGCGAGCCCGCCGACGACCGCACCGGCCAGCCACCGGTCCCGTACCGAGAGGACCGGGACGGCGGCCGTGGCGAGCGGGGGCGTACGCCGCAGCGCCGCGAGCACGAAGGCGCCGATGACGGCCGCGGCGACCGCCGAACCGCCGTACTGGAGGTACCAGTACAGCGGCGACCCCGCGATCTCCTCGCCCAGGACGGGAAACAGCCGCATCCCCCAGCGGTCGAGATGCGTGAAGGCGTCCCACACGACATGCGTCAGCGCGCCGAGCGCGGCCGAGGCGTACCACCGCACCACCAGCGACGGCCGGACACGCGCGCGTGGCGCACCGCAGCGCACCAGCGCGGCCACCCGTGCCTGTCGCCGCACCGGCAGCAGCGCCACCAGGGGTTCACGCAACAGGAGCCACAGGCCCACCAGTGCCCAGGCGATCGGCACATCGACGGTGAACACACCCGTGAACGAGTGCGTGACATCCCCGAACGCCATCGCCTCGGGCAGGACACTCGCCACGTAATAGGTCAAGTCAGGAGCGATGGAGCCCGCCACCAGAACGGCCGGCACGAGCGCGCCCCGGCCGGTTCCGTCGGTGCGTACGGCGGGCAGGACGGCCGCCGCGTGGCTCAGCGTGAACGGCAACAGGGCTCCTCGCGTGCGATGTTGACGGGACCGGTCGGCCCCATGGGTCACGGCTGTCAGTATGCGGGACGTCCGATGAGCAGACCGCGCATGGCCAATCGGTAAAAAACGGGCAGCAACGGGTGCCCTGGCAAAGGAAGTTGTCGTAGGGTCGCCTGGGTCACGTGCCCGTGTGCGGTCGAACGCATGAGCACGTAGGAAATCGCGCCGTGAGGGCAACTGTCGCGGCGGGCCGATCGTCACAACAGTCACGGGCTCCACACGACGGGCCCGGGAGACAGAGACGGGCGCTCGGGCGTCCACGGGAGGGGTTCACTCTATGGCGGCGCAATTCGGCAGGCTGCGCAAAGGGGCGGTGAACACCACAGTGGCCGCGGTCGTGGTCGCGGCACTGGCCGCCTCCCAGGCTCCGGGAGTGACGACCGACGACGCCGGCAGAAAGATCACCACCGGGACGCAGCCGTCACCGGAGGCGGCCGCCGAGGACAGCGCGACCGGCAACTCGCCGTACTACACGGACCTCCCGCCGCTCAACAGCCCCAACCCCTCGCCCTCGGCCGGCACTCCCGTCGACCCGGGCGCCACAGAAGCGGGCATCCCCGCGACCGTCCTGGACGCCTACAAGAAGGCCGCGACCGCGCTCCAGCAGGCCAAGCCCGGCTGCAACGTGCAATGGCAGCTCCTCGCCGCCATCGGCAAGGTCGAGTCCGGGCACGCCCGCGGTGGCCGTGTCCGCGCCGACGGCACCACCAACTCCCCGATCCTCGGCCCGCAGCTCAACGGCAACGGCTTCGCGAACATCAGCGACACCGACGACGGAGCGTACGACGGGGACAGCCGGTTCGACCGTGCCGTCGGCCCGATGCAGTTCATCCCGTCCACCTGGGCCTGGGCCGGCCGCGACGGCAACGGCGACGGCGAGAAGAACCCCAACAACGTCTACGACGCCGCGCTCGCCGCCGGGCACTACCTGTGCCGGTTCGGCTGGGACCTGTCCACCCAGGGCGACCTCGACCGGGCGATCCTCAGCTACAACAACAGCCGCGACTACCTCAACCTCGTCCTGTCGTGGCTGGAGTACTACCGCAAGGGCACCCACGAGATCCCCGACGGCACCGGCACCCTCCCCTCCGACCGCAGCGACGACACGGCCGGCGCGAGCCCGGAGCCCACCTCGCCCACCAGGCCGGGCGGACCCACCAAGCCGACGACACCGCCCTCGCCGTCGAAGCCGGGCGGCACCAAGCCCGGCGGCAACGGCGGCGGTTCCAGCAGCCCCGACCCGAAGCCGCCGGCCACCACTCCGCCGCCCACCACGCCGCCCACGCCCACCGACACGGTGGACCACCTGGAGGACACGGGCACCGCGAAGCTCACCGCGATGGCGGGCGACACCTTCAAGGAGAGGATCGGCACGCGCGCCGAGACCGATAGCGGCAAGGGCGTCGCCAAGGTCCGGATCCGCTTCACCATCGTCGGCACCACCGACGCCACCTTCAGCACCGGCGAGAAGTACGCCAGCACCCTCACCGACAAGGACGGCCGAGCCGTGGCGCCGGCGCTCGAGGCGGGCGAGGACACGGGCGAGTTCGTCGTACGGGCAACCGTCGTCGGCCGTGGCATCGCCGGTCTCGACTACAGGGCAACCGTCACCGAGCGCGCCGCCGACGCCCTCACCCGCACCAGCGAGACCGCGCTGACCTGCACCCCGGGCGGCGAGTTCGCCGACCGGGTCGAGGTGAAGGCGACCTACAAGGGCGCCGTCGCGGACAAGGTCGCCGCCACCGCCACGCTCATCAAGTCCACCGACGACCCGGCCGAGAACGACAAGGGCCCCTACTTCAAGGACGCCGACGGCAAGGCGGTACGCACCCTCACCGGCCTGACCACCGACGCCAGGGGCCTGCTCGAACTGCCGAAGCTGTACGCCGACGACACCACCGGCACGTTCCTGCTCCGCATCAGCACCGCGGGGGGCGCGACGCTGACCGTGGAGCTGAAGGTCGCGGTCGAGACATCGCCGAGCCCGAGCCCGTCCGGGTCGGCCTCCGGGTCGCCGTCGGCGTCCCCGAGCCCGTCCGCGTAGACATCGCGCCGGACCCCGCGCACCCGAGGGGCGCCCTTCCGCCACGGCGGACCGGGCGCCCCTCGTCCGTGCGCTCCGTGTGCGACGTGTTCTCATCTCGCGCGCTCGTTGCTACGGTGCCGAACCTGACGATGTATCAGCTCAGAGGTTCCGGGAGGCCCGTATGCGCGCCCTGATCGCCGCCGTGACCGGTCTCGCCGCCGCGCTCGCCCTGGTCCTCGCGCTCACCGCGATGGGCTCCCCGGCGGGCGGGACCTCCCCGAAGCCACTGCTGACGACGGTGCCCGCACACCCGTGACCGCCCGTTCGGGAGGGAGGCCGAGATGCGCCGCAAGGCCGGCCTGATCCTGCTCGCCCTCGCCGTGTTCTTCGCGGCCCTGTCCCCGCTGCTGCGCTGGTACGCCTTCCCGCGCCTGGCCAAGATCCCGGCGAACCAGTACCAGGCCATGGTCCTGGAGGCCAAGGACGCGACCCTTCTCGACTACGGCACGATGAAGGCACGCAAGGTCCCGAAGATCACCATCGTGCAGACGCTGAAGGGCAACGTCGAGGAGTCGGAGAAGATCGAGAAGACGGCCGGAAAGGACGTCGTCGTCTGGGACGGCCTGTCGTACGTCGTCGGCCCCGACGGCAAGATGGTCTCCCGCATCCCCGAGCGCTACATCTTCGACGCGCACACCCAGGAACCCGTCCACGCCACCGGAGAGATGGTCGACGGCGACCCGGTGCGGCGGGACGGCATCGAGTTCAAATGGCCGTTCCTGACCGAGAAACGGGACTACGAGTACTTCGACGCCCAGGCCCGCGTCACCGCCCCCATCCACTACAAGGGCACGCAGGACTTCCGCGGTGTCGAGGTCTACTACTTCGAGCAGACCATCCCGTGGACCGAGGTGAAGTTCCCCAAGACGATGCCGGTCGAGGGCATCACCCCCGAGTCGGTCGCCGAGACCGGCACGACCCGCTGGTACACCACCGTCCGCAAGTTCTGGGTCGAACCGCTCACCGGCGCCCCCGTCTACGGCGAGGAGATCCACAAGGAGGAACTGCGCGGCGGCACCCTGCTCGGCGACCGCGACAAGGTGACGGCGTTCGCGGGTCACGTGAAGATGCGCGAGGACTACATCCACCACACCGTCGACCTGGTCAAGTCCAACCGCACCCTGGTCCTGCTGATGACGTCGTACCTGCCGTGGGGCTTCGCGGTCCTCGGTGTGCTGCTGCTGGCGCTGTCCCTCTACCTGGAGGCCCGTGGCCGCCGCCCCGGCGACCCGAAGCCCACCCAGGCCGGCGAGCCGGAGCCGGTCACCGCTTGAGCCGGGCGTTGGTGTACCGGGTCGGCTCCGCCGTGGCGGGGTCCTCGGGCCACGGATGCTTGGGATAACGGCCGCGCAGCTCCGCCCGTACGCCCTTGTAACCCTCCCTCCAGAAGGAGGCGAGGTCGGCGGTGACGGCGGCGGGCCGCCCCGCCGGGGAGAGCAGATGGACGAGGAGCGGCACCCCGGCGACGGACGGCGACTCGTGCAGTCCGAACATCTCCTGCAACTTCACGGCGAGGACAGGCCGTTCCGGATCGCCGTAGTCGATCCGGATCCTGGACCCGCTCGGTACGGCGATCCGCTCCGGCGCGAGCTCGTCGAGCCGCCCGGCCTGACCGGAGGCCCACGGCAGCAGCCGCGTGAGCGCCTGCCCGGCGTCGATCCGCGCGAGGTCGGCCCGGCGCCGGGCCCGGCTCAGCTCGGGCTCCAGCCACTCGTCCACGCGCGCGTGCAGTGCGTCGTCGCCGACGTAGGGCCAGGGATCGCCGAGATGCAGACGCAGAAAGGCGAGCCGCTGCCGCAGTGCACCGGCGTCGGGGGACCAGCGCAACAGGCCGAGCCCTTCCTGCCGCAGCCCTTCGAGCAGCGCACCCCGCACGAGTACGGGATCCGCGTCCCGCAACGGCCGCTCCGCGAGCTCGATCGCCCCGAGCCGCTCGACCTGCCGCGCGACGACGTCCCCGGCCGCCCAGTGGACCTCCTGGCTCTCGGAGTACAGCGTGGCCGCGGCCGACCGGGCCATGTCCTCGTCCGCCACCGCGGCGAGCTGCACGCGCGCGTGCCCCTTGCCGACGGGACGGTCCGCGACCGCCACGGCGATCCACGGGGCACCGCGCAGCGGGCTGCCGTCGGCGAGCTCGGCACGAGTGCCGGAGGCCATGAGGTAGGAACCGCCGTCGGCCCTGGCGACCCGCTCGGGGAAGGCGAGAGCGGCCACGAGACCCACGGTGCGGTCGTCCACGCCCCGCGCCGGCTCGTTCCCGCCGGCCGACCGCAACCGCCGCACCTCCGCACGCCACCGCCCCGCATAGGCGTCACCCCCGCGCCGGGCCGCACGCAGAGCCGCGGCGAGGTCGTCCCCGTACTCCCTCGGTGCCTCCTCGCTCAGCAGGGCCACCACCTCGGCACCCGCGCCGGCGGTGTCCAGCAGCGCCCGTCCCAGCCGGGGATGCAGGCCCAGCCGGGCCAGCGCGGCGCCCCGCTCCGTGGCCCTCCCGTCGCGATCCACCGCCCCGACCGCCCTCAGCACGCCCCGCGCCGCCGCCATCGCCCCACCCGGCGGCGGATCCAGCAACGCCAGCCCCGACGCCTCCGGATCGCCCCAGCAGGCCGTCTGCAACGCGAACGCCGTCAGGTCGGCCACCTTGATCTCCGGTGCCGGGAAACGCGGCAGACGCGCGTCCTCCGCCTCCGCCCAACAGCGGTACGCCGCGCCCGGCGCCTCACGCCCGGCCCGCCCCGCCCGCTGCCGTCCGGCCGCCTGCGAGGCCCGTACGGTCGTCAGCGCGCTCAACCCGCGCGCGTGGTCCACGCGAGGCTCCCGCGCCAGCCCCGAGTCGACGACGACCCGCACCCCGGGCACCGTCAGGGACGACTCCGCCACGGACGTCGCCAGCACCACCCGCCGCCGCTGCGCGCCCGACAGCACCGCGTCCTGCACGGCCGCCGGCGCCCGTCCGTGCACCTGGAGCACCTCCACGTCACCGAGGTCCCCCAGCTGCCCGGCCACCCGCGCGATCTCGCCCACACCCGGCAGGAAGCACAGCACGTCCCCGGCCCGCTCCGTCAGCGCCCGCCGCACCACCGACGCCACATGCGTCAGCAGAGCCGGATCCACCCGCATCCCGTGCGGCGGCCGTACCGGACGCGGCGGCGGCGCCCACACCGTCTCCACGGGGTGCGAGGCGCCCTCGGCCTCGACCACCGGCGCGTCACCCAGCAGCCGGGCCCAGCCCTGCGCGTCCGTGGTCGCCGACGCGGCCACCAGCCGCAGCTCGGGACGGAGTGTCTGCCGTACGTCCCACAGGAACGCCGCCACCGTGTCCGCGTCCAGATGCCGCTCGTGGCACTCGTCGAGCACCACCACATCCACGTCCGCCAGTTCCTGGTCGCGCTGGAGCCGCTGGAGCAGCACACCGGTCGTGACGACCTCCACGCGCGCGCGTGGCCCGACGACGCGTTCCCCGCGCACGGTGTACCCGACGCTGTCGCCGGTCTTCTCGCCCAGCAGCCATGCCATGCGCCGCGCCGCGGCCCGGGCCGCGATCCGCCGGGGCTCGGCGACGACGACCCGGCGGGCCGGGCCGCCCCCGAGCAGCCCCGCCAGCACGAGCGGCACCAGGGTCGTCTTGCCCGTCCCCGGCGGCGCCACCAGAACCGCCGTGCCGTGCCCGTCCAGGGCATCGGTCAGGGCGGGCAGCGCACCGCGTACCGGAAGGGAGTCCAAGGCGTCGTAACGGATCACGCCCCTAGTGTCGTACGGCCCCGCGGGCGCTCTTTACGCGCGCGTGATCGCTCGGCATCGCGCCGTATCGCTCGGTTCAGTCCCGTTCGCACACGAAGATCGCCGTCCCCGGGATCAGGTTGCCGCGCAGCGGAGACCAGCCGCCCCATTCCGCGGAGTTCCAGGCCGGCCACTCCGGCTCCGCGAGGTCCACCAGCCGGAAGCCCGCCGCCACGACGTCCCGGACGCGGTCGCCCAGCGTGCGGTGGTGCTCGACGTAGACCGCGCGGCCCTCCTCGTCCTGCTCCACGTACGGCGTGCGGTCGAAGTAGGAGGCCGAGACGGACAGGCCCTCCGGGCCCGGCTCGTCCGGGAACGCCCAGCGGATCGGGTGCGTCACCGAGAAGACGAACCGGCCGCCGGGGCGCAGCACCCGCCGCACCTCCCGCAGCACCAGCACCGGGTCGGCGACGAACGGCAGCGCGCCGTACGCCGAGCACGCCAGGTCGAAGGAGGCGTCGGCGAAGGGGAGCGCGCCCGCGTCGGCGCAGACCAGCCCGAAGGCGCCGCCGATGCGCAGGGCGTGCTGGAGCTGACGGTGGGAGATGTCCAGGGCGACCGGGCGGGCGCCCTGCGCGGCCAGCCAGCGCGAGCACTGGGCCGCGCCGGCGCCGATCTCCAGGACGTCCTTGCCCTTGAGGTCCTCCGGCGGCCCGAGCAGCTCGGCCTCCACCTCGTCGAGGCCTTCGGGTCCCCAGACGAACCGGTCGTCGCCGAGGAACGTGCCGTGCTCGACCTGATACTCGTCCGCGTTGCGGTCCCACCAGCCCCGGTTCGCCCGGGAGCTCTCCACGGCACCGGCGCCGCGCCGGGTGGCCTCGGGTTCGGACGCTTCGGGCTCTTGGATGATCGGCTCCCTCGTCGTACTCTTCCGTCCATCCCGTCCCGGAGGTGCCACGAAAGGGGCGCCTTGGCCTCTGCGTGGCCTCGGTAGACAGGAATTGTGCCGGTTATGCGGCGATCCGCCCCGCGTGGGCGGCTTCGCGCATTGACCCTGTCCGGCTGCCCCCGTATGCTACAAGTTGCGCTGCGGGCCTGCGCACCTCAGACGTAGCAGGCTGCGCTCGCATCTGTTGTATGTCCCCTCGGTTCTCGAGGCGCCGTCACCGGATTTCCGGTGGGGCGCTTCCTTGGCTGTCCGGCTTCTTCAGAGCGATACGGGCTCCCGGCGTAGCAGTACCTACGACTTCAATGTCCGTACCGGAGCCCTTTCCCACATGACGAGCAGCACCGAGACCACCGCCACCACCCCGCAGGTAGCGGTCAACGACATCGGTAACGAGGAAGCCTTCCTCGCCGCGATCGACGAGACGATCAAGTACTTCAACGACGGCGACATCGTCGACGGCGTCATCGTGAAGGTCGACCGGGACGAGGTCCTGCTCGACATCGGTTACAAGACCGAAGGTGTCATCCCGAGCCGCGAGCTCTCGATCAAGCACGACGTCGACCCCAACGAGGTCGTCGCCGTCGGTGACGAGATCGAGGCCCTGGTCCTCCAGAAGGAGGACAAGGAAGGCCGCCTGATCCTCTCGAAGAAGCGCGCCCAGTACGAGCGTGCCTGGGGCACCATCGAGAAGATCAAGGAAGAGGACGGGATCGTCACCGGTACCGTCATCGAGGTCGTCAAGGGTGGTCTCATCCTCGACATCGGCCTCCGTGGCTTCCTCCCGGCCTCCCTGGTCGAGATGCGCCGCGTTCGCGACCTCCAGCCCTACGTGGGCAAGGAGCTCGAGGCCAAGATCATCGAGCTGGACAAGAACCGCAACAACGTGGTCCTGTCCCGCCGTGCCTGGCTGGAGCAGACCCAGTCCGAGGTCCGCCAGACGTTCCTCACCACCCTCCAGAAGGGTCAGGTCCGTTCCGGCGTCGTCTCCTCGATCGTCAACTTCGGTGCCTTCGTGGACCTGGGTGGCGTCGACGGTCTGGTCCACGTCTCCGAGCTGTCCTGGAAGCACATCGACCACCCGTCCGAGGTTGTCGAGGTCGGCCAGGAAGTCACCGTCGAGGTCCTCGACGTCGACATGGACCGCGAGCGTGTCTCCCTGTCGCTGAAGGCGACGCAGGAGGACCCGTGGCAGCAGTTCGCCCGGACCCACCAGATCGGTCAGGTCGTCCCGGGTAAGGTCACCAAGCTGGTTCCGTTCGGTGCGTTCGTCCGCGTGGACGAGGGCATCGAGGGTCTGGTCCACATCTCCGAGCTGGCCGAGCGTCACGTGGAGATCCCGGAGCAGGTCGTCCAGGTCAACGACGAGATCTTCGTCAAGGTCATCGACATCGACCTCGAGCGTCGTCGCATCAGCCTCTCGCTGAAGCAGGCCAACGAGTCCTTCGGTGCCGACCCGGCCTCGGTCGAGTTCGACCCGACCCTGTACGGCATGGCCGCGTCCTACGACGACCAGGGCAACTACATCTACCCCGAGGGCTTCGACCCCGAGACCAACGACTGGCTCGAGGGCTACGAGAAGCAGCGCGAGGAGTGGGAGCGCCAGTACGCCGAGGCGCAGACCCGCTTCGAGCAGCACCAGCAGCAGGTCATCAAGAGCCGCGAGGCCGACGCTGCCGCTGCCGCCGAGGGTGGCGAGGCTGCCGTTCCGGCCGCTTCGGGTGGCGGTTCGTACTCCTCCGAGGGCCCGGACAACTCCGGCGCGCTGGCCTCGGACGAGGCGCTTGCCGCGCTCCGCGAGAAGCTGGCCGGCGGCCAGAGCTGAACTCCCCCAGAGGGGTACCCCCAGCTCGCTGAGGCCTAGTAGTTGACTGAGGGGCCGCACCTTTCGAGGTGCGGCCCCTCAGTGCTGCCCGGAGGGCTTGTCCTTCGGCTGCCGGCCGGTGGGGGCTGGTCGCGCAGTTCCTCGCGCTCCCCGGGGGTTGTCCATCCGGCGTGATCATGGAGCTCCCTCTGGGAATGCCCACGCCCGTACGGGTGTTGAGACGTATGAACACGAGGAGGAGCGGTCACAGTGCTTGATCCGCAGGGTTTGTACGCGTGGGAGCCGAAGGGACTGGCCGTCGTCGACATGGCGCTGGCCCAGGAGTCGGCCGGTCTTGTCATGCTCTACCACTTCGACGGATACATCGACGCGGGCGAGACCGGCGACCAGATCGTCGACGGCATCCTCGGCTCGCTGCCCCACCAGGTCGTCGCCCGCTTCGACCACGACCGGCTCGTGGACTACCGCGCCCGCCGCCCGCTGCTGACCTTCAAGCGGGACCGCTGGGCCTCCTACGAGGACCCTGCCATCGAGGTGCGACTCGTCCAGGACGCCACCGGGGCGCCCTTCCTGCTGCTGTCCGGGCCCGAGCCGGACGTGGAGTGGGAGCGTTTCGCGGCGGCCGTGAAGGAGGTCGTGGAGCGGCTCGGCGTCCGCCTGGCGGTGAACTTCCACGGCATCCCCATGGGCGTCCCGCACACCCGCCCGGTCGGCCTCACCCCGCACGGCAACCGCACCGAGCTCGTCCCCGGCCATCGCAGCCCCTTCGAGGAGGCGCAGGTGCCCGGCAGCGCCGAGTCCCTCGTCGAGTACCGGCTGATGGAGGCGGGGCACGACGTCCTGGGCGTCGCCGCGCACGTCCCGCACTACATCGCACGCTCCGCGTACCCGGACGCCGCGCTGACCGTCCTGGAGGCCGTCACCGCCGCCACCGGACTGGTCCTGCCCGGCATCGCCCACTCCCTGCGCGCCGAGGCCCACCGCACACAGAACGAGATCGACCGCCAGATCCGCGAGGGCGACGAGGAGCTCACCAACCTCGTCGAAGGTCTCGAGCACCAGTACGACGCGATCTCCGGTGCCGACACCCGCGGCAACATGCTCGCCGAGCCGGTGGACATTCCGTCGGCGGACGAGATCGGCCGGGAGTTCGAGCGATTCCTGGCGGAACGCGAGGGCGACGCCTGACGGCAGGGCACAGGGTCCGGGCAAGGGCCGGGCCGGTCCTGCCGGGCCCGCTGTCAGTGGCAGGGCCTAAGCTTCGGCACATGTTGAAGGTGGGCCTGACCGGCGGCATCGGTGCCGGCAAGAGCGAGGTGTCGCGGCTGCTCGTAGAGTGCGGGGCCGTGCTGATCGACGCGGACCGCATCGCGCGCGAGGTCGTCGCGCCCGGCACCCCCGGGCTCGCCGCCGTCGTGGAGGCCTTCGGCGCGGACGTGCTCGCCGAGGATGGCAGCCTGGACCGGCCGAGACTGGGCTCGATCGTCTTCGCCGACGCCGACCGGCTCGCCGTACTGAACTCGATCGTGCACCCCCTCGTCGGAGCCCGCTCCCGCGCGCTCGAAGAGGCCGCCGCCGAGGACGCCGTGGTCGTCCACGACGTCCCGCTCCTCACGGAGAACGGACTGGCCCCGTTCTACGACGTCGTGATCGTCGTCGACACCAGTACCGAGACGCAGCTCGACCGGCTGGTCCGGCTGCGCGGCATGACCGAGGAGGACGCACGCGCGCGTATGGCCGCGCAGGCCACCCGTGACAAGCGCCTGGAGATCGCGGACATCGTCATCGACAACGACGTCCCGCTGGAAGTGCTTCAGCGCCGGGTGAAGGACGTATGGGCGGACCTCGTGCGCCGGGCCCAGGGTGCTCAGGGGACCCAAGAGGGCCCCTGACCGGTTCCTCACCCCGGCCGTCCCAGGAATAGCGGCTCGGCGTTCGCGCGTTGAACTCTCCCAGCGAGGGAAGGACTTTGCCGTGCCCGACACCAGCGGTTCTACCGGACGTACTCCTCAGACACATGTCATCGACTTCCGTGCGGCCGAACACCTGCTCGCCGCGCGGGACCCCCGGGGCGCGGTGAAGCTGCTGGACGGTGTCATCGCCGCGCACCCGGAGAACACCGCCGCCCGGCTGCTGCGCGCACGTGCCTTCTTCGCCGCCGCGCAACTGCGGCCCGCCGAGCTGGAGTTCACCATCGTCCTGGAGCGTGAGCCGGACAACGCGTTCGCGCACTTCGCGCTCGCCCGGACCTATGAGCGCCAGGCGAGACCCGACGAGGCCAAGCGGCACTTCCGGCTGGCCGCCGCGCTCGACCCGAAACCGGAGTACCTCGAGGCGGCACGGTTCGACACGTGAACGGGGCCTAGGCCCTGTCGTCAAATTCCCGCCTGCCGTGCGACGCCATGCACGCACTCTCGCCGCACCGGGCGCAGACC
>NZ_JBIMKE010000021.1:0-150378 GCF_043673425.1 Streptomyces sp. M41
GGCGTCGCGAACATCAGCAGCATGATCGTGCCGTGCATCGTGAACGCCTGGTTGAACTGCTCGTTCGACATGATCTGCATGCCGGGACGGGCCAGCTCGGCGCGCATGAGCAGCGCCATCACGCCACCGATCACGAAGAACGCGAACGACGTGACGAGGTACAGCGTTCCGATCGTCTTGTGGTCGGTGGTGGTGAGCCACTTGACCACGACGTTGCCGGGTTGCCGGCGCCTGACCGGCAGCTCGTTCTCGTACGAGTCCTCAGCTGCCGCGGCACCCTGGGGTTCGTTGAGGATGCTCACAGGTTGTTCGTCTCCCGGTTCTTCTCGTGGCTCGTCTGCGCGATGCCGGCGGGAACGTAACCGGTCTGCCCCTTCTTGGCGAGGTCCTTGAGGTGCTGCTCGTAGCGCTCGGGGGAGACGACCTTCACGTTGAACAGCATCCGGGAGTGGTCGACGCCGCACAGCTCGGCGCACTTGCCCATGAAGGTGCCCTCACGGTTGGGGGTCACCTCGAAGGCGTTGGTGTGGCCCGGAATGACGTCCTGCTTCATCAGGAACGGCACCACCCAGAAGGAGTGGATGACGTCCCGCGAGGTGAGGACGAAGCGGACCGTCTTGCCCTTGGGCAGCCACAGGGTGGGGCCCGGGTTGCCCGTCTGCGGGTTCTTGGTGCCGGGGGTGCCGCAGTCGTACACACCGCCGGCGTTCGCCGGGAAGTCCTCCTTGAAGCGGTCCGGGATCGCGTCCAGGTCCTTGGAGGTCTTGGCGTCGCCGGTGGAGCCCTCGACGCTCTCGACCATGTTGAAGCACCAGCTCCACTGGAAGCCGACGACGTTGACGGTGACGTCGGGCTTGTCCTTGAGGCTGAGAAGCTTCGACTCGTCGCGGGCCGTGAAGTAGAACAGGACCGAGACGATGATGAGCGGGACCACCGTGTACAGCGCCTCGATGGGCATGTTGTACCGGGTCTGCGGAGGGACCTCGACCTTGGTGCGGCTGCGCCGGTGGAACATGGCGCTCCACAGGATCAGACCCCACACCAGCACGCCGACGGCGAGCGCAGCCGCCCAGGAACCCTGCCACAGCGAGAGGATCCGCGGAGCCTCTTCTGTGGTCGGGGTGGGCATACCAAGGCGGGGGAAGTCTTCCCAGTTGTACGAGCAACCGGTGGCTGTCGCCAGGACCAGGCCCGCGGTCATTGCCTGCAGCAGCTTCCGCCGCATCGGGCGCCGCGGCGAGCGGTCGGAGCCGTTGGGACTCACGTAGCGCCTTCCCGAGAGTCTCGCCCGCGCGCATCGGCTGCGGCCTGGCCTTCTCGCTGGTCGGTCGCCGCCCTGCGTCGGGCAGGGGTTTGGATGTTTATGCGGACCAAACCCTAGCCGACGCCTTCCAGGGGTTCGCGGGGAGGGGGGCCTAGTGGGGTGGGGTGTTCGCTTGATTGGCGGCTGAGGGCCCGTCGCGGCCTGTCGCGCCCCGCGGCGGAGCCGCTGATGTCGCAGGCCCGCGCCGCTTTGGGGCGCCTCGGTCGAAGGACCATTTAGCGTTGATGTGTGGGCTACTTCGACGCTGCTTCCAGTGCTCCTCTTCACCCTGTTGCCAGGCAGGCTCTTCAGGCTTCCCTCGATGAGGGGTGGGCTGATCCGGCACGCCTCTACCGGGAAGGGCGGCGGGCGCGGTTGCTGCTGGACGCGGCCCGGGAGGCGGCTGCCGAGGCGGTGGGCTGCCGGCCGGACGAGCTGACGTTCACGCCCTCCGGCACCCGGGCCGTCCACACGGGTGTCGCGGGGGTGTTGGCGGGACGCCGGCGGATCGGGCGTCACCTGATCGTGTCCGCCGTCGAACACTCCTCTGTGCTCCATGCGGCTGACGCGCACGAGGCCGATGGGGGGTCGGTCACCCAGGTGGCTGTGGACCGGGGCGGGGCGGTGGGCGCGGGGGCGTATGCGCGGGCCCTTCGGGCGGACACCGCGCTGGCGTGCCTTCAGTCGGCCAACCATGAGGTGGGCACCGAGCAGCCGGTGGCGGAGGTGGCCGCCGCGTGCCAGGAGGCGGGGGTGCCCTTGCTGGTGGACGCGGCGCAGTCGTTGGGGTGGGGACCGGTGGAGGGCGCCTGGTCGGTGCTGGCGGGGAGCGCGCACAAGTGGGGCGGTCCGTCGGGGGTCGGGCTGCTCGTCGTGCGCAAGGGGGTGCGGTTCGCGGCGCAAGGGCCTGCCGACGAGCGGGAGTCGGGGCGGGCGGCCGGGTTCGAGAACATCCCGGCGATCGTCGCCGCGGCGGCCTCACTGCGGGCCGTGCGGGCGGAGGCGGCCCAAGAGGCGGTACGGCTGCGGGAGCTGACGGAGCGGATCCGGGCGCGGGTGCCGGAGCTGGTGCCGGATGTGGAGGTGGTCGGCGATCCGGAGCGACGGCTGCCCGGCATCGTCACCTTCTCCTGTCTCTATGTCGACGGAGAGGCCCTGCTGCACGAACTGGACCGTGCCGGGTTCTCGGTCTCCTCCGGCTCGTCCTGCACCAGCAGCACGCTGACGCCCAGCCATGTGCTGAGGGCGATGGGCGTGCTGAGCGAGGGGAACGTACGGGTGTCCCTGCCGTTCGGGACCGCCGCGGAGGACGTCGAGCGGTTCCTGGAGGTGCTGCCCGTTGCGGTGACCGCGGTGCGGGAGAAGCTGGGGGCGCCGGTGCCGGAGCGGGCCGTACGGGGCGAGGACGTCCTGGTCGTGGACTCCCTCGGCAAGCGCTGCCCGATCCCCGTCATCGAGCTGGCGAAGGTCATCGGGGACGTGCCGGTGGGCGGGCTGGTGCGGGTCCTGTCGGACGACGAGGCGGCCCGCCTGGACATCCCGGCGTGGTGCGAGATGCGGGGGCAGGAGTACGTGGGCGAGGAGCCGGCGGAGAAGGGAACGGTGTATTCGGTCCGCCGGATTGTCTGACCCACCCCGGGTGCGCGGAGGGGGCTGAGCGACCGGCCCAGCCCCCTCGCACCCGCACCCGACAACGAACCCGCCGAGCCAGACGCGTGGTCGCACGCACCCGGCCTCAGCCGAGGTGCTTGCGGACCTCCTCGGCGGCGGTGTCCCCGTACGCCTTGGTGAAGCGGTCCATGAAGTGCGCCCGGCGCAGCTGGTACTCCTGGGTGCCGACGGTCTCGATGACGAGCGTCGCCAGCATGCAGCCGACCTGCGCCGCACGCTCCAGGGACACCCCCCACGCCAGTCCGGACAGGAACCCGGCGCGGAACGCGTCGCCGACGCCCGTGGGGTCGGCCTTGCGCTCCTCCTCGGGGCAGCCGACCTCGATCGGGTCCTGGCCCGCCCGCTCGATGCGCACGCCCCGCGCGCCCAGGGTGGTGACGCGGTGGCCGACCCGGCCGAGGATCTCCTCGTCCGTCCAGCCGGTCTTGGTCTCGATGAGGCCCTTCTCGTACTCGTTCGAGAAGAGGTACGTCGCTCCGTCGAGCAGTATCCGGATCTCGTCGCCGTCCATGCGGGCGATCTGCTGCGAGAAGTCGGCGGCGAAGGGGATCTCGCGGGAGCGGCACTCCTCCGTGTGGCGGAGCATGCCCTCGGGGTCGTCGGCGCCGATGAGGACCAGATCGAGGCCGCCGACGCGGTCCGCGACGGTCTTCAGCTCGATCAGGCGGGCCTCGCTCATGGCACCCGTGTAGAAGGAGCCGATCTGGTTGTGGTCGGCGTCGGTGGTGCAGACGAAGCGGGCGGTGTGCAGGGTCTCGGAGATACGGACCGAGCCGGTGTCGACGCCGTGCCGGTCCAGCCAGGCACGGTATTCGTCGAAATCGGAGCCGGCGGCGCCGACGAGGATCGGCTGTGTGCCCAGCTGGCCCATACCGAAGGCGATGTTCGCGCCTACGCCACCCCGGCGTACGTCCAGATTGTCGACCAGGAAGGAGAGCGAGACCGTGTGCAGCTGGTCCGCGACGAGTTGGTCGGCAAAGCGGCCGGGGAAGGTCATGAGGTGGTCGGTGGCGATGGAGCCGGTGACTGCGATGCGCACGGCGTGGAGTCTCCTGCGGGGAGGTTGGGTTGACAGTCCACGCTACCGTTCGTGACGGGGTCGCTGAAGTGGCCAAAACTACCCGATAGTAGATCTTTCTTCGCAGGCTCTGGCGTGTCTACGGTGCCCTATGACGAAATTCGAGGTCCACGCCCCCGCCCCGGCCGACCCCGAGACCGGCCTGGCGTCACTGCTCGGCGACTGCGCGCGGATGGCACCCCACTGGGCCGCCCCCGACCGCGTCCTTCCCCGCCCGGTCCCCCTGTCACTCATCCATGGGGTCACCGTGCCACCGAGGTCGGCGCGGCTGCTGGACGCCATGTCGGACTACGGCGACTGACCGGGGGCCGATCGAAGCACGGCGGCTCGTCCGGCTCCGGCGGCCGGATCGGCGCCTTTCAGGGAACCGCGCGCTCCCCCGCTGCGTCCCATCGCTGTCCCCCGTAAAGGGGATGCGGGATACGACCCGACGGACCGACCTTTTTGACAGGGTCTGGTCAGGGTCATGGGACATGTGCGCAGCCGAAGGAGCGATGCGGTGAACACCGAGCGACCCGAGAACGACGACACGGGCGCCGACGGCTCCGCCGAGGAGCGGGACGCCCGGCAGGAGAAGGGCGCCGCTGGTACCGAGGCTCTTGGCGCGGCGGCCGAGGGTGAGCGGGACGGCGGGGAGAGCGGGGCCGACGGCGGGGAGACCGGGGCCGAGGCCGAGCGGAGCGGCTCCGCCGCCGCCGACGCAGGTGAGCGGGCGGGTGCCGGCGAGGGGGAAGGCGCCGGCGAAGGGGCCGGTGAGCAGGAAGGCCCCGGCGAGGAGGCCGGTGACGTCGCGCAGGCCCATGACGTCACGCCGGGTGGTGACTACGGAGCGGAGGGAGCCGCTGCTTCCGCTTCCCCTTCCGCCTCCGCCTCCGCCTCCGGCGAGGGTGAACTCGCCCGTTCCGGCCGGCGCCGCTCCCCCGCCGTCATCGCCTCCGTCGCCGCCGCCGTGCTGCTCGTCGGCGGGGGCGGGGCGTATCTCGCCGCGAACGCGTCCGGGGGCTCGGACGGCGGTACGGCCTCCTCCGCGCCCGGCGCCGACACTCCCCCGCCGCTCCGCCTGGACGGCTACACCGGGGGCGACTCCGGAGGCACGGGCGGCATCGCGCCGGGGGAGCCCAACCCCTACGGCGTGACCTACGAGGCCGACGGCGAGCTCCCGGACGGGCCCGGCTCGGCGCCGGTGTACCGAGCGGGGGGCGAGGTCGGCAAGGCCGAGGTGGCGCGGCTGGCCGAGGCGCTCGGGGTGGACGGGACGCCGGTGGCACAGGGGCAGACCTGGCGTGTCGGCACGAAGGACGGGGCCGGTCCCAGTCTCCAGGTGAACAAGCAGGCGCCGGGAACCTGGTCGTTCCACCGCTACGCCCCTGGCGGCGACAACTGCCGGAGCACCACCGTCTGCAACAAGACACCCGGCACGGCCGCCGCCGACCCCGTCGGCGAGGAGGCCGCGCTGAAGGCCGCCGCACCGGTGCTCGAGGCGGTGGGTCAGGGTGACGCGAAGCGCGACGCGAGCCAGCTGATGGGCTCCCAGCGGGTGGTCAACGCCAACCCCGTGATCGACGGTCTGCCCACCTACGGCTGGACGACCGGCGTGACGGTGGGTGCCGACGGGACGGTGGTCGGCGGGAGCGGCCAGTTGAAGGCGCCGGTGAAGGGGAACACGTACCCCGTGCTGGATGCCGAGAAGACGCTCGGGCTGATGAACGCGGCGCCGGGAGCCGGCCACCGCACGGACATCGGGGGCTGCGCCAGCACCGCCCCGCTGAAGGACCGGCCCGAGGCGCCGTGCGGGGCCGAGGCGTCGACCGGCGCGCCGGCGAAGGACACCGTCACGGTCGAGAAGGCGGTGTTCGGGCTGGCCGCGCACCAGGTGGACGCCCGGCAGGCGCTGGTGCCGTCCTGGCTGTTCGAGGTGCGTACGCCGGGCGCGCAGGACAGTTTCACGGTGACGCATCCGGCGATCGACCCGGAGTACCTGACCTCGGCCACGCCGTCGCAGGAGCCGACGGGGCAGCCGACCCCGCGGCCGAGCGGGCCGAAGGACGACCCGACGTCGGAGCCCGTCACCCGGAATGTGACGGTCGACGGCTACACGGTGGACGGCCGCGAGCTGACCGTGACCTTCACGGGCGGGGTCTGCGCCGACTACAAGGTGACGGTCGACGAGAGCGGCGACGAGGTGACGGTCCGGGTGACCGAGACCTCGCAGCCGGAGAAGGTCTGCATCATGATCGCGAAGGTGTTCCACAAGACCGTGCAGCTCGACGAGCCGCTCGGTGACCGCAAGGTCGTGGGCACGGACGGCCAGGCGGTCCCATTGGAGAAGCCGGGGAGCAAGCTGCCGGACGCGCCGCAGACGTCCGGGGCCCGGTAAGGGCTCGCGGACACAGGAAGGCGGCGGCCCCGTCGGAGGGGGTCGCCGCCTTTCCTTGCGTCAGCCGGACTCGGCCGGGCGCTCAGCCGCGCTCAGCTGAAGGAGTCGCCGCAGGCGCAGGAGCCCGTCGCGTTCGGGTTGTCGATCGTGAAGCCCTGCTTCTCGATCGTGTCCACGAAGTCGATGGACGCGCCGCCCAGGTACGGGGCGCTCATACGGTCGGTGACGACCTTGACTCCGTCGAAGTCCTTGACGACGTCGCCGTCGAGCGAGCGCTCGTCGAAGAAGAGCTGGTAGCGCAGGCCGGAGCAGCCGCCGGGCTGAACGGCGACACGCAGCGCGAGGTCTTCGCGGCCTTCCTGGTCGAGCAGGGCCTTGACCTTGGCCGCGGCGGCGTCACTCAGGATGATGCCGTCGGTGGCGGTGCTGGTCTCGTCCGATACGGACATCTACATCTCTCCCGGGTTGTACGGAGACTGCTTGCCGACGAGTGCAACCGGCGGGGCCGCGGATTCATTCCGGGGCCGGGCGCTTGTCTTTCCGTCTTTCTTCATGCTCGCACACGGCGTGCGAAGCGGAAAACGTCGCGTGGCGGAAGGCACCGACGCGGTGTCGGGGAATACGCGGGCCCGTCACCGGGATTCACGTCACATCGACATGATGGCCATCGTCAAACTGACGTGAACCGGTTATGATAGATAGCGTCAAATCGACGAGAAGTCGATGAAGGTGTCCCGCTTGACCCGCCGGGCCCGGTCCTACCGGTCCCGGCGAGCCGCAGAACAGAAAGGGTGCGTGTCGTGACCACCGCCCAGACCCAGGAGCTCGACGTACAGCCGACGCCCCTCGCCCTGCTGCTGCTCGGCCGTGAGGCCGACCCCAGGAGTGAGCGCGGTGTCGAGTGTCCCGGTGACCTGCCGTCGCCGTCCGACCCGGACCTGGTCGAGCGCGCCCGCGCCGCCAAGGAGAAGCTCGGCAACAAGGTCTTCGTGCTCGGCCACCACTACCAGCGCGACGAGGTCATCCAGTTCGCGGATGTCACCGGCGACTCCTTCAAGCTGGCCCGCGACGCCGCCGCCCGCCCGGAGGCCGAGTACATCGTCTTCTGCGGCGTGCACTTCATGGCGGAATCCGCGGACATCCTGACCTCCGAGGACCAGAAGGTCGTCCTGCCCGACCTCGCCGCCGGCTGCTCGATGGCCGACATGGCGACGGCCGAGCAGGTCGCCGAGTGCTGGGACGTGCTGACCGAGGCCGGCATAGCCGAGCAGGTCGTGCCCGTCTCGTACATGAACTCGTCCGCGGACATCAAGGCGTTCACGGGCAAGCACGGCGGCACGATCTGCACCTCCTCGAACGCCGAGCGGGCCCTGGACTGGGCCTTCGAGCAGGGCGAGAAGGTCCTCTTCCTGCCGGATCAGCACCTCGGCCGCAACACCGCCGTCCGCGACATGGGCATGTCGCTGGAGGACTGCGTCGTCTACAACCCGCACAAGCCGAACGGCGGGCTGACGGCCGACGAGCTGCGCGCCGCGAAGATGATCCTGTGGCGCGGCCACTGCTCGGTGCACGGCCGCTTCAGCCTCGACTCGGTCAACGACGTGCGCGAACGCATCCCGGGCGTCAATGTCCTGGTCCACCCCGAGTGCAAGCACGAGGTGGTGGCCGCCGCCGACTACGTCGGTTCGACGGAGTACATCATCAAGGCCCTGGAGGCGGCCCCGGCCGGCTCCAAGTGGGCCATCGGCACCGAGCTGAACCTGGTCCGCCGCCTGGCGAACCGTTTCGCGCCCGAGGGCAAGGAGATCGTCTTCCTCGACAAGACGGTCTGCTTCTGCTCGACCATGAACCGCATCGACCTCCCCCACCTGGTGTGGGCCCTGGAGTCGCTGGCCGAGGGCAATCTCGTCAACCGGATCGAGGTCGACAAGGAGACCGAGGCGTTCGCGAAGCTGGCGCTGGAGCGGATGCTGGCGCTGCCTTAAGCGCCCGCGCGGGGGGCGTGGAGCGCTCGGGACACATCACGGCACAACGGCGGAGGCCGGGTACCGAACCCTCGACGGTTCGGTACCCGGCCTCCTTCGGGATGGGGCCGGTCACACGGACGCGGTCTCCGGCTCGTCCGAAGCCGACGTCGGCTCGGCGGGGGTCCCCGCCTTCTTCGCCCGCTTCGCCGCACGCTTCTTCGCCCGGCGCTCCTTGCGGAGTTCCAGGATCGTGTAGAGCGTCGGGACGAGGAGCAGGGTCAGCATGGTCGACGTGATCAGACCGCCGATCACCACCACCGCCAGCGGCTGGGCGATGAAGCCGCCCTCGCCGGTGACGCCCAGCGCCATCGGCAGCAGGGCGAAGATCGTCGCCAGGGCCGTCATCAGGATGGGGCGCAGGCGGTGGCGACCGCCCTCGATGACCGCCTCGACGACGCCGTAGCCCTGGCTGCGGTACTGGTTGATCAGGTCGATCAGCACGATCGCGTTCGTCACCACGATGCCGATCAGCATCAGCATGCCGATCATCGCGGGGACGCCCATCGGGGTGCCGGTCGCCACCAGGAGGCCGATCGCGCCCGTCGCCGCGAACGGGATGGACACGAGCAGGATCAGGGGCTGGACGAGGGAGCGGAACGTCGCCACGAGGAGCATGAAGACGATCGCGATCGCCGCCAGCATCGCCAGGCCCAGGTTGGCGAACGCCTCGTCCTGGTCCTCGGAGACACCGCCGATCGAGGCCGTCGCGCCCGCCGGGAGCGTCAGGCCGTTGATCTCGGACTGGAGGGCCGCGCTCACCGCGCCCGTGTTGTCGCCGGTCGGCTTGGCCGTGATCGTGGCGGCGCGCTGGCCGTCGATACGGGTCATCGAGACCGGGCCGTCCACCAGCTTCACCTCGGCGATGTCACCCAGCTTCACCGGGCCGAGGCGCAGCGCCTGAAGCTCCTTCAGGGTCTTCGCCGGCTTGGCCGACTTGATGACGATGTCCCGCTCGGTGTCGTCGATCGTCGCCTGGGCGGCCGTGTTGCCGCGCACCGCCTGGGCGACGGCGAGACCGAGGGTCTGCTGGTCGAAGCCCGCGGCAGCCGCCTTGTCGTTGGCCTTCACGGAAACGCGCGGCACGCTCTGCGCCAGGTCGCTGGTCACGTCGGTGACGTCGTCCAGGCCGGCCACCGCCTTGCGGACCTCCTCGGACGCCTTGCGCAGCACCGTCGGGTCGGCCGCCTTGACGACCACGCTGAGGTCCTGGGCGCCGAAGCCGTCACCGGCGGCGATGGTGGTCGTGCCGATGCCGTCGAGCTTCTTCAGACCCGACTCGATGCGGTCCTGCACGTCCTCGTACGACGCCGACTCCTCCAGCATCACCTGGTAGGACGCCTGGTTGGTGTCGGTGCCGCCGCCGAAGGCCGCCATGAAGCCGGACGAGCCGACCGTGACCTGGTAGTCCTTGACGCCCTTGGTGTCGGCGAGCAGCCGCTCGACGCGCCGGGCCTGTTCATCGGTCGCCGCCAGGCTCGTGCCCGGCTTCAACTCCTGCTTGACGGTGAGGACTTCCTGCTCGCCCTGGTCGAAGAAGTTCGTCTTCAGCAGCGGCGCCATGCCGAACGTGCCGACGAGGACGACGATCGCGAGCAGCACGCTGGTGAGCCGGCGGCGGGTCGCGAACCGCAGGACGGGGACGTAGAGACGCTGGAGCCTGCTCTTCGCCTCCTTCTCCTCCGCCACCCGGCGCGCTTCCTCGGCGTCCTCGGGTGTGCCCTTGGGCGGGCGCAGGAACCAGTACGACAGGACGGGTACGACCGTCAGCGAGACCAGCAGCGACGCCAGCAGCGCGGCCGTCACGGTCAGGCTGAACGAGCCGAACAGCTCGCCCACCATGCCGCCGACCAGGCCGATCGGCAGGAAGACGGCGACCGTGGTGAGGGTGGAGGAGGTGACGGCGCCGGCGACCTCACGGACCGCCTTGAGGATGGCCTCCTCGCGCTCCTCGCCGTAGCCGAGGTGCCGCTTGATGTTCTCCAGGACCACGATCGAGTCGTCGACCACCCGGCCGATGGCGATCGTGAGCGCGCCGAGCGTCAGCATGTTCAGGGACAGGTCCCTGGTCCACAGCACGATCAGCGCGAGGACCACCGACAGCGGGATGGAGACGGCCGTCACCAGCGTCGAGCGGATCGACGCGAGGAAGACCAGGATGACGAGGACCGCGAAGAGCAGGCCGAGCGCGCCCTCGGTCGTCAGACCGTCGATGGACTTCGCGACCGCCGGGCCCTGGTCGCTGACCACGGTGAGCGTGGCGTCGGCGCCGAGGTCCTTGCGCAGCTCGGGGAGCTTGTCCTCGACCGCGTCCGAGATGGCGACCGCGCTGCCGTCGCGGTCCATGGTGACCGCGACCGCGAGGGACGGCTTGCCGTCCGTGCGGGTGATGGAGTCGGCCGGGGCCGGCTGCTGCTCGACGGTGGCCACCGCACCGAGGCGGACGGGCTTGTCGGCGTCCTCGCCCTTGACCATCAGGTCCTTGATCTGCTCCAGCGAGGTGAAGCCGCCGCCCACCTGGACGGTGCGATTGCCGCCGTCCTCGTCGAAGGAGCCGGCCGGGACGGTGGCGCCGCCGGCCTTGAGGGCTTCGGCGAGGGCCGCCGAAGTCAGGCCCGCCTTCGCCAGCTTCGCGTCGTCGGGGGTCACGGTGACCTGGAGGTCGCGTACGCCGTCGATGGTGACCTGGCCGACGCCGTCGATGTCCTTCAGGTCGGGCACGAGCGTGCGCTCGATCCGGTCGGCCAGGGCCTGCTGGTCCCGGTCGGAGGTGACGGCGAGGACGACGGTCGGGATGTCGTCCGTGGAACCGGCGATGACCTGCGGGTCCACATCGTCGGGCAGCTGGACGCGGGCCCGGTTGACGGCCTGCTGGACGTCCGCGACGAGCTGCTTGTTGTCGGGGCCGTAATCGAAGGACGCCATGATCACGGCGTTGCCCTCGCTGGCCGTGGCGGTGACGCCGGTGATGCCGTCGACGGCTTCGAGGCTGTCCTCGATGGGCTGGACGACCTGCTTCTCGACCACGTCCGGCGACGCTCCCTGGTAGGGGGCGAGCACGGACACCATGGGCAGTTCGATGGAGGGCAGCAACTGCTGCTTGAGTTGGGGTATCGCGATCGCCCCGAAGGCCAGCGCGATGATCGAGATCAGGCCGACGAGGGCGCGTTGGGCGAGGCTGAACCTGGACAGCCAGGACATGGGTCAGGGTCTCTCTTCTGTGAGCGGCAGAAGTGGCAGGGGCGTCCGTGACACACATGTGAGCGCCCGTCCCTACACCCTGAGCCATCCGGGAGCCCGGTTTCCTAGGCCCCAGGTCCATTTCCTTATGCGGCGCATACTCCGGGTGCAGTACACCGCTTCGGCTTCACTCCACCCTTGGACGGACCAGCCCCGATTCGTACGCGATCACCACCAGCTGCGCCCGGTCGCGGGCGCCGAGCTTGGACATGGCCCGGTTGACGTGCGTCTTCACGGTCAGCGGGCTGACCTCGAGGCGCTCGGCGATCTCGTCGTTGGAGTGCCCGCCGGCCACCTGGACCAGCACCTCGCGCTCCCGCCCGGTGAGGGCGTCGAGCCGCTCGGCGCCCGCGGTGTCGCGCTCACCGTCCGCGGTGTCGCCCTGGGCGAGGAAGCGGGCGATCAGACCCTTGGTGGCGGCCGGGGAGAGCAGGGCCTCGCCGCCTGCCGCGATGCGGATGGCGTTGAGCAGCTCGTCCGGTTCCGAGCCCTTGCCGAGGAAGCCGGAGGCGCCGGCGCGCAGCGACTGCACGACGTAGTCGTCGACCTCGAAGGTGGTCAGGATGACCACGCGGACCTGGGCGAGGGCGGGGTCGGCGCTGATCATGCGGGTGGCGGCGAGGCCGTCGGTGCCGGGCATCCGGATGTCCATCAGAACGACGTCCGCCCGTTGCTCCTTGGCCAGCCGCACCGCCTCCGAGCCGTCGGACGCCTCACCGACGACCTCCATGTCGGGCTCGGAGTCCACGAGCACACGGAAGGCGCTGCGCAGCAGGGCCTGGTCGTCGGCGAGCAGGACGCGGATGGTCATGCGGGATCCTCGGCGGGGCGTGGGGCGGACGGCTTGGCTTCATATGAACTTCCGCGGGGTGCCCGGGAGTTCCGCCGCCCACTCATCCGGTGTCTTCCGTCGTGCCCGCGCGGCCCTTGACCGGCAGGATCGCGTGGACGCGGAAGCCGCCGCCGTAGCGCGGGCCGGTGGTGAGGGTGCCGCCCAGGGCAGTGACGCGTTCGCGCATGCCGAGCAGGCCGTGGCCGCCGCCGGCAGGGGGTTCGTCGTCGCCGGCCCCGTCGTCCAGGACGGTGATCTCGACGTTCGGGCCCACCCGGACGACGCTCACCTCGGCCTTGGCGCCGGGGCCCGCGTGCTTCTGCACATTGGTGAGGGCCTCCTGGATGACCCGGTAGGCGGCCAGATCCACGGCGGCGGGGAGCGTGGTGCCCTGGTCGGCGCGGGCGACCTCGACCTGGAGGCCCGCGCTGCGGAAGGTGCCGGCGAGTTCGTCGAGGCGTTCGAGACCGGGGGCGGGTTCGGTGGGGGCCTCGGGGTCGCCGGACTGTCTCAGCAGGCCGACGGTGGCGCGGAGTTCGTTGAGCGCGGAGCGGCTGGCCTCGCGTACGTGGGCGAGGGCCTCCTTGGCCTGGTCGGGGCGTTTGTCCATGACGTGGGTGGCGACTCCGGCCTGCACATTGACCAGGGCGATGTGGTGGGCGACGACGTCGTGCAGGTCACGGGCGATGCGCAGGCGTTCCTCGGCGACCCGGCGGCGGGCCTCCTCCTCGCGGGTGCGCTCGGCTCGTTCAGCACGTTCGCGGATGGCGGCGACGACGGCACGGCGGCTGCGGACCGCGTCGCCGGCGGTGGCGCCGATGCCGGTCCAGGCGAGGATGGCGAGGTTCTCCTGGGCGTACCAGGGCAGCGGGCCGGCGAGCATGGCGGAGCCGGTCAGCACGGTCATGGTGAGCAGGCCGACGCGCCAGGTGGTGGACCGGTCGGTGGTGGAGGCGACGGTGTAGAGGGCGATGACCGCGGACATGGCCACGGGGGCGCGGGGGTCGCCGGTGACGGACTCGACGAGGGAGACGCCGCCGGTGAGGGCGAGCACCGTGATGGGGGCGCGGCGGCGGAAGACCAGGGCCGCGGAGGCGAGGGTGATCAGTACGAGGCTCAGGGCGTCGGGGGTGCGCAGGCCCCAGCTGACGCCGCTGTCTCCGTGCGGGTCCACGAACGAGCCGGCCACCA
Organism: Streptomyces sp. M41; assembly: GCF_043673425.1. Classification (NCBI taxonomy): domain Bacteria; kingdom Bacillati; phylum Actinomycetota; class Actinomycetes; order Kitasatosporales; family Streptomycetaceae; genus Streptomyces; species Streptomyces sp. M41. The sequence continues at coordinate 13,717 of NZ_JBIMKE010000021.1, forward strand.
TGCAGGCCAGTACGGCGACCGCGAGCGCCGCGTCCAGCGCCATGGGGTGCGCCTTGAGGTGACGCCTGGCGCGTTCCCATGCGGGGCTCGGAGCGGGGGCCAACTGGACGTCCTCGTGTCGTGCGCGGCGTAACGGTGGGCGGGCGCCCGGGCCCGGCGCGCCCCCGGACCCTCGCTCCTGCCCTCAAGGGTCTTGTCCGCGAACGCGGGACGGGTCGGACGGGTTGGAGAACCCGCCGGTCCGGACGGGTCGGACGGGTCGGACGGGTTCGCCGGTCCGGACGGGCCGGACGGTCTCACCCCGGGATCAGGCCGTCGTCGCTCAGCAGCTCCCGGACCTCCTCCAGGGTCGCGTCCGGCGACGGCAGGATGAGTTCCGAGGGCTCCAGGGAGTCGTCGGGCAGCGGGTCGCCCAGTTCGCGGACCTTGGCGAGGAGGGCGGCGAGGGTGCGGCGGAAGCCCGGACCGTCGCCGTTCTCCATTTCGCGCAGGAGCTCGTCGTCGAGTTTGTTCAGCTCGGGCAGGTGGCTGTCGGACAGCTTCACCTGCCCCTCACCCATGATCCGGACGATCATGTCGCCCATCGCGCCCTCCTCGGCGTGGGCCCCGCCGTCGGCTACTGCTTGTCGAAGCGCGGGGTGTCCTGCGGCTGCTGCTGGGACTGCGGCTGGGACTGCGCCTGGCCGGTGCCGCCCTCGATCGCCTGCTGCGACGACGAGCCTCCCGCGAGCTCGGCCTTCATGCGCTGGAGTTCCAGCTCTACATCCGTACCACCGGAGAGCCGGTCCAGCTCGGCCTGGAGGTCGTCCTTGTGCATGCCGGACTGGTCGTCCAGGGCGCCCGAGGCCAGCAGCTCGTCGATCGCTCCGGCGCGGGCCTGGAGCTGGGCCGTCTTGTCCTCGGCGCGCTGGATGGCCAGGCCGACGTCGCCCATCTCCTCCGAGATGCCCGAGAATGCCTCGCCGATGCGGGTCTGGGCCTGGGCCGCGGTGTAGGTGGCCTTGATCGTCTCCTTCTTGGTGCGAAAGGCGTCGACCTTCGCCTGAAGGCGCTGCGCCGCGAGGGTGAGCTTCTCCTCCTCGCCCTGGAGCGTGGCGTGCTGGGTCTCCAGGTCCGTCACCTGCTGCTGGAGGGCGGCGCGGCGGGACAGCGCCTCACGGGCCAGGTCCTCACGGCCCAGCGCGAGCGCCTTGCGGCCCTGGTCCTCCAGCTTCGACGACTGCTGCTGGAGTTGGTTGAGCTGGAGTTCCAGGCGCTTGCGGGACGTGGCCACGTCGGCTACGCCACGGCGGACCTTCTGGAGCAGCTCCAGCTGCTTCTGGTACGAATAATCGAGGGTTTCGCGCGGGTCCTCGGCCCGGTCAAGGGCCTTGTTCGCCTTCGCGCGGAAGATCATCCCCATACGCTTCATGACACCGCTCATGGGCTTCGCGCGCCCCCTTCTGACGGACTCCAGCTCCAGCTGCTGCGACAGAACCCACAGTACGGGCCCTGCATCCATTGACGCACTGTTCGGGGACGGATGCGCTCATCCCCAAGGACGACTGCCTGCGCTCCTGCTCCGGCGTGAGGAGTAGGTGACTCCCGGGTGCCGGACGGACCGTCTGCGCCGTCCCTCTGTCCCCCTACGACGACTGGCGTTGCCGGATCGTTCCCCGCCGGGCTGACGTCCATGCCCCGCCACCCCGTACCCTTGGGTTTTGTGTTCCGTAGCCGTGCCAAGGAAGAGAAGGCCCAGGACGCCGACAAGGCGCTGGTGACCGACTCCACTCAGACCCGTCACCCCGAAGCCCCGAAGGGCCGCCCCACGCCCAAGCGCAGTGCGGCCCAGTCGCAGCGTCGCAGCGTGGCCAACACGTCGATGACGCGCAAGGAGGCCGCCAAGCGCCAGCGCGAGGAGCGCCGGGCCGCCCTGGAGAAGCAGCGCCAGGCGCTGGCCGGGGGCGACGAGCGGTATCTGCCGGCCCGTGACAAGGGTCCGGTCCGCAAGTTCGCGCGTGACTTCATCGACTCGCGCTTCAACATCGCGGAGTTCTTCCTGCCGATGGCCGTGGTCATCCTCGTGCTGAGCATGGTCCGGGTGGCGTCGCTCCAGAACATCGCGCTGCTGCTGTGGCTCATCGTGATCGTGCTGATCGTGCTCGACTCGGTCGTCACCGGCGTCCGGATCAAGAAGCAGCTCGCGCAGCGCTTCCCCGACGACAACAAGCGCGGCGCGGTGGCCTACGCGCTGATGCGCTCCCTGCAGATGCGTCGGCTCCGGCTGCCGAAGCCGCAGGTCAAGCGCGGAGAGCGGCCCTGAGCACAACCGCTTTTCCCGGGGGTGCGGCCGATGCCCGGCTGAACGAGCCAGGTGGGCTGCGTGATGTCGTACGACAGGAGCTGGTGGCCCGGCAGCTCGACGAGCAGATAGCCGGACGGTTCCCGGTGGGGCGGCGGCTGCGGGTGCTCGACGTCGGGATGGGCCGGGGCACCCAGGCGCTGCGGCTGGCCAGGGCCGGGCACCAGGTGACCGGTGTCGAGCAGGACGCGCAGCTGATCGCGACGGCCCGGGGGGAGCTCGCGGGCGAGCCGGAGGGGATCCGGGAACGGGTCCGTATCGTCCAGGGGGACGGCCGGGACACCGGTGTGCACTTTTTGCCGGGCAGCTTCGACGTCGTGCTGTGCCATGGCGTGCTGATGTATGTCGAGGAGCCCGATCCGCTGCTGGCCGGCCTGGCCCGGATGCTCGCGCCGGGCGGGCTGCTGTCGCTGCTCGTGCGCAACGGCGACGCGCCGGCCATGCGACCGGGGCTCGGCGGCGACTGGGCCGCGGCGCTGGCCGCCTTCGACACGACCGCGCATCTCCCCCACGCCCGGACGGAGGCGAACGGGGCGACCCACGCCCGGCCGGGGCTGGAGGGGCGGGCCGACCGGCTCGCCGAGCTGACGGCGACGCTCGCCGGGATCGGGGCGCCGCTGCACGCCTGGTACGGGGTGCGGGTGTTCACCGACACCGCGTTCACCGACACCGCGGCCGACGAGGAGCGGGCCCAGGCGGACCTGACGACGCTGCTGGCCGTCGAGGAGCGGGCCGGGAAGACGGATCCGTACCGGAGTGTCGCGGCGTTGCTGCATCTGTGCGGAGTGCGCGGCTGAGCTCGTTCGGGTGAGCAGCACAAGCCGACGCCGGTGCGCGCGGCGAGACTCGGGGCATGGATGCTCGCCGTTCGCCTGCCCGGCGCCAGGTCGTCGCGGTCGCCGCGCTGCTGTGCTGTCTCTGTCCGCTGGCGGGGTGCACGGACGCGTCGTCCGCGCGCTCCCGGGAGGAGGACGCCTCGACCACACGGGCCGCGCAGGCCGCCGCGCCGCGCAGGGCGGCCGACGATCTCGAGAACGGCTACCTGAAGGTGATCAGGGACGTGCTGCCGTCGGTCGTGCAGATCCAGGCCCAGAGCGATCTGGGCTCGGGGGTGGTCTACGACGACCAGGGGCACATCGTCACCAACGCGCATGTCGTCGGCAACGAGACCACGTTCCGGGTGACGACGGCGGGCAGCGAGGACGCGCTCACCGCGCGTCTCGTCTACTCGTACCCGCAGCAGGACCTCGCCGTCATCAAGCTGGACCGGGTGCCGCAGGGGCTGGAGGAGGCGACGTTCGGGGACTCCTCGAAGGTCGAGGTCGGGCAGATCGTGCTGGCCATGGGTTCGCCGCTCGGGCTGTCCTCCAGCGTGACGCAGGGCATCGTCTCGGCGATCGGACGGACCGTCACCGAGGGCGGTGACGACGGCGGTACGGGTGCGACGATCGCCAACATGGTGCAGACGTCCGCCGCCATCAACCCGGGCAACAGCGGCGGTGCCCTGGTGAACCTGGACGGCCGGGTCATCGGCATCCCGACCCTGGCGGCGACCGACCCCGGCGCGGGCGAGGGCGCGGCGCCCGGCATCGGGTTCGCGATCCCGGCGTCGACGGTGCGGAAGATCGCCGATCAGATCGTGCAGGACGGCCGGGTCAGCGACTCGGGCCGGGCGGCGCTCGGCATCACGGGCCGTACGGTCGTCGACGACGAGCTCCAGGCCGCGGGCGTCGCCGTCGTCGACGTGATGGCGGGCGGGGCGGCCGACAAGGCCGGGATCGAGCCCGGGGACGTCATCACCCGGCTCGGGGACACGGACATCACCACCATCACCTCACTCGCCGAGGCCCTGGCCGACGACCAGCCGGGCCAGCGCACGACGGTGACGTACACCCGTAACGGCGATGAGGACACGGTGGATGTGACGCTGGGCGAGCAGTAGGCGGGGGGCGGTGGCGGGGTGAAGGGACACGGCCCTCACCCCGCCATGCCCGTGGTGCTCGGCGAAGCGGCTACGCCACCTCGGCGTGCAGGCTCATCGGCCCGTAGATCTCGGTGGCGTCCTCGAACAGCCGTACCTGGTCCGCGCCGCCCTCCTGAAGGGCCTTCCAGTGCTCCCCGATCCAGGACTCGGCGTCGCCCTGGGTGGTGAACTCCTCGGGCTGCACCGCGGGCTGGACCTCCGCCCCGTCGGCCTTCTCGAACCGCCACGTCCATGCCGCCATGTACGCCTCCCAGGTGTCAGCACGTGCAGACTGAGAGCCGGATCATGGTCCCGGCCCCAGCACTGAGCCTATTCGCTCCGTCGGGTGACTGGTCAAAGGACCACGGGCAGTGGGTGACCCCGCGGGCCCGCGGGGCTTGTTCACCAGGCTTCCGTGCGCCCAGGTGGGCCTCCGTGACGCGCGTCCCCCGGTGACCGGCGAAAATCGGATACGTGGAACTGACTCTCCTCGGCACCGGTGCCCCCACGGGCCTCCCCCGCCCCGACTGTCCCTGCGCGGTCTGCGCGAGCGCGCTCGGCGATGCCGCGCGGGCCGCGACCGCCCTGCTCGTGGACGGGACGCTGTTGCTCGATCTGACGCCCGGGGCGGCGTTCGCGGCGGCGCGGGCGGGCCGTTCGCTGAGCGCCGTACGGCAGGTGCTGCTGTCGCATCCGCACGACGGGCCCGCCGTCGAGGTGCCCGCGGGGCTGCCGCAGCCGGGCCGGGTACCGGACGGCCGGGACCTGACTCTGCTGACGGGACATCGGGTGCGGGCGGTGGCGATGGACTCGCCGGGCACGGGGTACGCGGTGACCGGACCGGGCGGGCAGCGGCTGCTGTATCTGCCGCCGGGGGCCTCGCCGGCCGGGCTGGAGGAGGGGGCCGTCGGGATGTACGACATGGTGGTCGCCGATGTCGTGGGCCGGCCGGACGCCCTGGCCAGGCTGCGGGCGGTGGGCGCGATCGGGCCGACGACCGATGTCGTGGCCGTCCATCTGGACCATGACGTACCGCCGGGCGCCGAGTTGCGGCGGCGGCTGGCCGCGGCGGGGGCACGGGCGGTGCCGGACGGGGAGACGCTGGTGGTGGGGGCGTACGAGGACGTACCGGACGTGCCCCGGCGGACCCTGGTGCTGGGCGGGGCCCGGTCCGGGAAGTCGGTGGAGGCGGAGCGGCGGTTGGAGTCCTTCCCGGACGTGCTGTACGTGGCGACCGGGGGCAGCCGCAACGGGGACACGGAGTGGGCGGCGCGGGTCGCCACCCACCGGGAGCGCCGGCCGGGGTCGTGGCGTACGGCCGAGACCTGCGATCTGGTGCCGCTGCTGGCCGAGGACGGGGCGCCGCTGCTCATCGACTGTCTCTCCCTGTGGCTGACGGACGCGATGGACTCGGCGGGCGCGTGGGACGACGCGGTGTGGGCGGAGAGCGGCGAGCGGGCCCTGCGGGAGCGGGTGCGGGAACTGACGGAAGCGGTACGGGCCACCCGGCGCACCGTGGTCGCGGTCACCAACGAGGTGGGCTCGGGCATCGTCCCGGCGACAGCCTCCGGACGCCGCTACCGCGACGAACTGGGCCGCCTGAACGCGGCGTTCGCCGCGGAGTGCGAGCAGGTACTGCTGGTCGTCGCGGGGCAGGCGCTGGTGCTGCGCGGCTAGGGCCTGTTGTGAAAGTGCTGGTCACAGCCACTCGTTGATGGCTGCGACTAGGGGACGCGTCCGCAGCTTGTGGCGGCCCGGCGCCGGGGAGGGGGACGACGGTCGGGCGGGGCATCGGGCACGCGGGTGCGCCGGGCCGGGCACCCGGGGCACGCGGCGCGCAGGGGCACGGACCGGGCAGGCAGCGGCCGGGGACGCAGGGGCCGATCGCGGGCACACGGGGCGCGGGGGATGCGGGGGCCGATCGCGGACACACGGGGCGCCGGGGATGCGGGGAACCAACCCCGAGAACACGGGGCGCCTGAGATGCATGGGGCTGGGCCGGGCAGGCCCGCGTGTGGGCCAGGCAGGCCGGGCGCGCAGGGGGCCAGGCCCGCACGCACAGGGCCGGGGGCACAGGGGGCCGGGCACGCGGTGAGCCCGGACGGACGACGGACGTGACGATCGCCGGGGATGCGAGCAGGTGCTCGTGGTCGCCGGACAGGGGTTGATGCTGCGCGGCCAAGGCGACGCAGACAACTCCCCCACGCCCTGGCCGCCGCAGAGGGACGCCAGGCACGCGGGCGCGGGACGCGGGGCGACAAGCCCGGGCAACGGAACGGAACACGGCGATCGCCCGGCAGCGCCCAGGCACTGCGAGTCACCGGGCAGGCGCTCGTGCTGCGCGGCCAAGGCGGCGGCCGTCCCTTTTAGTCGTCCAGCGCCGGGCGCGCGGGCCGGTGTTGTGGGTTCAGGGGGTGGGGGGCGGGTTCTTGCGGGCGATGACTCGGTAGGCGTTTGCCAGGGGGGTGAGGCGTAGGGCGGGGGCCAGGAGGAGGTCGAGGAGCCAGGCGGCGGCGATCAGGGGGGTGCCGAGTACGGCGAGGTACGGCGACAGCAGAGCGCTGAGCAGCCGTGAGGTCGTGACCGCGAAGTCGTACGGGGTGTGCGGGGTGCGGTCGACCGAGACGATCGTGCAGCCCTGGGCGCGCAGTTCGTCGCAGAGTGTCTGCGGGGGCAGCAGGTGCAGATGGCCGGGCCTGCTGTGCGGGGTCCACCAGGCGCCGAGCAGCAGGGCGAACGCGCCGTGCGGGTTGGGGAGTTCGACCACCAGGTGGCCGCCCGGACGCAGGACCGTGAGGGCGGCGCGGAGTTCGGCGCGGGGGTCCGGGGTGTGCTCCAGGTGGCGGAACATGCTGACGACGTCGTAGCGGGTGCGCAGCCGGGCCGTGAGGCGGGGGTCCGTCAGCCGGCCGACGTATGCCTCCTCCACCCGCTCGGCCACGCGCGCGTGCAGGACGCGGTCGGTGGGGTCCAGGCCGTCGAACGCCGTGTACGGGAAGACCTCCTTGGCCGCCTGCGGGAAGCGGGCGTCGCCCGTGCCCACGTCCAGCCAGCTCTCCGGTTCGGCGAAGGGGAGCGCCACGCGGGCCGCGGCTCTGAGGCGACGGGCCGGCGCCTGGCGCGCCAGCCACAGATACCGGGGGACGTAGGTGTGGTCCCGGCATCCGGCGAGGGCGAACGCGCAGTCGGCGCGGCGTCGTTCGGAGGGGGCGGTCGCGGTCATGGTGGCTCCCGGGCGCGAGGCGTACGACGGGGGCGTACGGCGGGGCTTACGGCGGGACGGTGCGAGCATGCCCCGACAATCCACTGCAAAACGGAACGTATGGGATGGCGATCTTGGGTGCAACGACGTCACGCCGATGCGGCATCGCCGTGGCGCATCCCGCGCCGGCCATGGGGCGCCGTTCTGTTCGACCGGTGCCGGTACTGTTCGGCGAATGAGCTCGCTTAATCTCGACGACTTCTCCGACCTGATCGAGCGCCCCGACAGCGGGGTGCGCCGTGATGCCGAGGCGCGCCGTGAACGTCAGGTCGTGCCGCCCGGGGCGCTGGGCCGCCTCGACGAACTGGGCGAGTGGCTGGCGGCGGCACAGAACGCCGTTCCGGTGCGGCCGGTCGAACGACCGCGGGTCGTGCTGTTCGCCGGGGACCACGGGGTCGCCGAGCTCGGCGTCTCGGCGCGACCGGCGGGCAGCGCCGGGGAGTTGGCGCGGGAGATCCTCGAAGGCGGCCGGCCGGTCTCCGTGCTCGCGCGGCGGCTCGGGGTTGCGGTGCGGGTCGTCGACATGGGGCTGGACTGCGACGAGGAGGCCCTGCCGGAGACCGTCGTACGGCATCGGGTGCGGCGCGGCAGCGGCCGTATCGACGTCGAGGACGCGCTGACCCTCGAGGAGGCGGAGGCCGCCTTCCGGGCCGGGATGGCGGTGGCCGACGAGGAGGCCGACTCCGGTACGGATCTGGTGGTGCTCGGCGATGTGAGCGTCGGCGGGACGACGGCGGCCGGGGTACTGGTCGCGGCGCTGTGCGGGACCGACGCCTCCGTGGTCACCGGGCGGGGCGGGCTGGCCATCGACGACCTGGCGTGGATGCGCAAGTGCGCGGCGATCCGGGACGCCCTGCGCCGGGCGCGGCCGGTGCTCGGGGACCAGCTGCAGCTGCTCGCGACGGTCGGTGGGGCCGATCTCGCCGCGATCACGGGGTTCCTGTTGCAGAGCGCGGTGCGCAAGATGCCGGTCGTGCTGGACGGTGTCGTGGTCGCCGCCTGTGCGCTGGTGGGGCAGCGGATCGCGTTCCGGGCGCCGGACTGGTGGCTGGCCGCGCACGACGCCGGCGAGCCGGGCCAGGCCAAGGCGCTGGACCGGATGGCCCTGGAGCCGCTGCTCGACCAGGGTGTGCGGGTCGGCGAGGGTGCCGGCGGCCTGCTGGCCCTGCCGATGGTGCAGGCCGCGGCGGCGCTGGCCGCGGAGCTGCCGGAGAAGCCGGAGAGGTCGGCGGAGCCCGAGGGGTCGGAGGAGTCGGAGGGGTCGGAGGGGTCCGATGTGTCGGGGGCGTCCGGCGGATCCGACGGGATCGACCGGTCGGTGGGCGCCGAGTAGGGGGCGGCTGCGGGCGTGCTCGGCTCGGGGCGTCGTTGCGGAACCGCTGTCGGGTGACCTGACAGAGCAGGAATCCCGGCGAATACGGACATATGCTCACCGTTCGTGAGAGCTGACACCCTCGGTCGCTGGGCCCGTGCGGAGTGGGGGGCGTTGTATCTCGCCGTGCGGGGGCCGTTGGTGGAGCGGCGCTGGCGCGCGCTGCCCATGACGCTGGGGGCCGTGTGCCTGACCGGGGTGACGCAGATCGTGCAGAACAGCTCCTGGGGTCATCAGGTCGTGCAGAACCTCGGGGGCGTCCGCGGCGAGGACCCGCTGTGGCTGGCGCTGCTGCGCACGCCGCTGTCGCTGTTCGTGCCCGCCCTCGACCTGCCGGTGTGGGGCGCCCTGGCACAGATCCTGATCGTGTTCGGGATCGCCGAGATCTGTCTGGGCCGGTGGCGGACCCTCGTCATCGCCTACGTCGCGACCCTCGCCGGAACCCTGTACGCGCGCGTGGGCATCGCGCTCGGCCCGGACCACCCGATCGGGCTGCCCGCCTCGGACGCCCACGTCGTGGACACCGGGCCGTCGGCCGCCGTGGTGGGCCTCGCCGTGTTCCTGGGCTGGCGCTACGGCGCCTACGTCACCGCCGGGGCGGTGATCGTGGCGATGGCGGTCGAGGTCGCGCTGATGGAGAACCTCGCCGGGAAGGAGCACCTGGCGGCGATCGCGGCGGTGCTGGTGCTGTGCGCGGTGGCGGCGGTGCGTCAGCGGCGTTCCAGGGCCCGGGCGGGGTCCGCGTCGGGCGCGCCGCCGATCCAGTCCTGAAGCCTGCGGCTGAGGCCCGACCAGCGGCGATCGTGGTGGTACTCCCGCACCTGGGCCTTGGCACGGGCGCGCGGGCGGCGCCGGTAGAAGCGCTTCGCCCAGGGGGACGTGGGGCGGGCCAGGCGGATGGCGCCGATCAGGGCGATGAAGGGGATGATCACCCCGAAGATCGCGATACGGGCCTTGCCCTTGGAGAGGGCGATCAGGGCGAGGAGGAAGTTCCCGGCGATGGTGCCGAGCACCGTGCCGCGGTTCTGCATCTCGTTGTCGTCGAGGTCGTTGACGCCGAACGGTGCGAAGCCGAGCAGGAGCAGGCCGCCCAGCGCGGCGGTGAGCACGACGACCTCGACGCTCTTGCGGCCGGCCTCGGTCCAGTAGACGTCGTCCAGGTGCAGGATCAGCGCGAACTCGTCCATGACCAGGCCGGCCCCGACCCCGAAGACCACCGCGGCGGCGGCCGAGCCGAAGCCGCGCTGGCCGCCGGCCACCGCGCAGAAACCGCCGATGACCGTGAGGAGGACCCCGGGGACGACGTGGTGGATGTGGACGTCGCCGGTCTCGATGTTACGGAAGGGGCCCTTGCCCGCACGGATCATGCGGGTGATGAGGCGCGTGACCAGGAACGTGACCACGAAGGCGGTCAGGGCCAGGAGAAGGGGCAGTTTCCCCGGTTCGATGATGTTGCGCTGCCACCAGTCACCCATGTCCTCAGTGTCTCCGTGCCGGGGGTGGGCTGCCTGGTGAGGAGGACGTCCGGGCTACTCTGCCGCCGTGTCCATGACCCGCCCGCCCCTGCACGGCCTCCGTTTCGCCTTCGGCACGCTCAGCGTGCTGCCCGTCCGGGTGAGCCGGTGGGACCGGGAGGCCGCGCGCGCCGGCATGCTGTGCGCCCCGCTCGTCGGGGTGGCCCTCGGCTGCGGTGCGGCCCTGGTCGCGCTGGCGCTGCTGTTCCTCGGCGCCGCTCCCCTGCTCGCCGCCGTGGCCGGCGCCGCCCTCCCCGCCGCCCTCACCCGCGGCCTGCATCTCGATGGGCTGGCCGACACCGCCGACGGGCTGGGCAGCGGCAAGCCCGCCGAGGACGCGCTGCGGATCATGAAGCAGTCGGACATCGGCCCGTTCGGCGTCCTCACGCTGCTGTTCGTGCTGCTGGCGCAGGTGGCGGCACTCGCCCAGCTGTACGGCGACTCCTGGGCCCGCGGCGCCCTCGCCACCGTCGTCTCCGCCGTCACCGCCCGCCTCGCGCTCACCCTGGCCGCCCGGACCGGCGTGCCCGCCGCCCGCCCGGAGGGGCTGGGGGCCGCGGTGGCCGGCGTCGTGCCGGTCCGGGGCGCGGTGGCCGTCGCCCTGGCCGTGACCGGCGTCGCCGCGGCGGCGGGGGCACTGCTCGGGGTGGCCGATCTCGCCCGCACCGCCGTCGCGGTCCTGGTCGCGCTCGCCGCCGCCGAGCTGCTGCTGCGGCACTGCACGCGCCGCTTCGGCGGTGTCACCGGCGATGTCTTCGGCGGGCTCGCGGAGACGGCGGCGACGACCGCGCTGGTCGTGCTCTGCCTGGGCTGACCCTCAGTGGCGCCGGAGCGTGCGGCGACGTCCCCACGGCGGACGGTGTACGCCTGCCAGTTGCCCTCCGAGCCGTATGCGCATACGGCTCCGCGTCCCCCTTCCTGTGGTCGCCGGAGATTCGGCGTGCTCTACGGCAGCTTCAGCTTGAGCGCGCTCTGGAGCAGTCCGGGCGTGGTCCAGCCCGAGCGTCCCCCGGCGTACGGTGTGCCGAACGCGCCGGTGCCGAGGAGGAGTTGCTTGACGGTGCCGTCCGGTGCGGTCACCGGGATCTGGATCCCGGACGGGGCGTTGACGGTGACGGCCTTGCCGATGCGGTAGGCGGTGACGGAGCCGTTCGTGACGGCGGTCTGCCAGGCGGCGCGGCGCTGGAGTTCGGTGCCGAGCGTTTTCTGCGAGACGTTCTGCACGGGGGTGTTGTCGGCGAAGAGGGCCTCGTAGTCGGCGAGCACCTTGTCCAGGACCGGGTACAGGATCCGGTCCTCGGCCAGGTTGGACTGGTGGGCGTAGTGCGGGCGCGGGTCGCCCGAGACGACATGCCCGAGGGCGATGCGGGCCTCCTGCGGGACGATGTACTCGTCGTAGCCGGTGGCGGTGTCCAGCGGCTCGTCCAGGCAGGTGGAGGCGGGGTTGGACGCGCAGATGCCGCTGCCGCCGTCGGCCGCCGAGGTGTAGATCCAGTTGTACTCGTCGGCCATCTCCTGCTCGGTGCCCGTGTTGTAGTACACGTTCATCGGGTGCCGGGGCACGGTGAGCGCGGTGCCGATCGGACGCTGGGCGGGCTCACGGGAGTTGTCGGAGGCGATCCACTTGACGCCGTTGTCGGCGAGGGCGCCGGCCAGGTCGGGGTTGTCGGCGGGCTGCTGCGGCAGGGTCTTCAGGCCCGAGTGCTCGCCGGTCACCAGTTCCGAGCGGTCGAGCGGGAGGCCCTTGGAGACGCCCCAGTTGTGGTTGTTCCTGATCTGGGCGGAGATCTCGGAGCGGCTCATGTACCGCGTCGAGCCGTCGGCGTTCTTGGCGCAGCTCCACGGCACGGTCGAGGTGTCCTGGACGCAGCCGAGGAACGGGTGCGTGTAGGTGTGGTTGATCCAGCGGTACTGCGCCCGGTCGGCGAGGAGCCGGTCGGTGAGGGCGTCGGTGTCGCCGTGCTCGCTCTTCCACTCCTCGCCGGAGCCGGCGTTGTAGACCATGTCGAGCGTGAAGCCGCGCTCGCGCTGCCACCGCGCGGCGTACGAGGCGTCCTCGGCGGTCATGCGGATCGGCGGGGCCTCCTCGCCGCCACCGCCCACGCAGTCGATGTCGCCGGGCGTGCAGTTGCGCTCGGTGTCCCAGCGGGCGTCGGGGGCGAACACGTCGTCGACGTGCACGGCGAAGTAGTTGCGGGTCTGGCCGAGGTGCACGCCCTGCGTCAGCCAGTCGACGATGCCTCGGGCGAGCACCCGGAACTGCTGCTGGTGCTGGTTGTAGGCGAAGGTCACCACCAGTTCGCGGCGCCCGTCGTGCTGGTACTCGCCGACCAGGCTGCCCCGCCCGGAGCCGGCGGGCACGGGAAGGTCGACGTAGCTGGTGAAGCCCTCGCGGGGCCGGGCGACGTAGCCGTAGCTCTCCAGTACGGACGGGTCGTTGTCCTCGAAGGTGAGGGCGCCGTCGAGATAGTCGAACCAGCCCGCCCTGCCCGCCGCGGTGACCGATGCCTCGCGTCCGTCGAGGGCGCCGGTCCAGCCGCCCTCGCTGGTGTACTCGAGGCCGACGCCCGGGTGGGCCCAGGTGTAGGCGTCGACCTGCGGGATGCCGTAGGCGCGCTCGTAGTTCTCCAGCGCGGTCTGCTCGGCGGAGCCCGCGCCGAAGGGCGCCTCGTCGGGCAGGACGACGCCCTGGTACTTGGCGCGGGGCTTGCCGTTCACCGTGTCGGCGAGGAACGCGGAGGTGATGGTCGGGCGGTTCGTGTCGTTCAGGTCGACGGTGGTGTACGGGATGCCGGTGCTCTTCAGCTGGGCGGTGATGGCCCGCACCGGGCTGTCGCCGTTGTCCACCACCAGCACCTTGAGGTCGATGCGAGGTTCCTCGGCGGCGGTGGCGTTCGGGGCACCGAGCCCCAGGGCCAGCAGGCCGGCGGCCGTCACAACCGCGACGGATTCCCTCCGGTTCGTCCGTCTGTGCGCGCTGTGCGCCATGGAATGTCCTTCCCCCCAGAAGATCCCCTCGCGGCCCGTGGGGCGGATCGGCGGGGGATCTGTGGAAATCATGCAAAGCGGCAAGCACATCGCTCACCGGAACCACATGAGTGTGACTCAGCTCACTGGGGCCGGGGATCAGGAAGCGGCGGGGACGCCACCGACAGGTGAACGCCCGTAGGAATGAGCGAACGCTCACACGAGCGTAGGCTCATCCCGAGTGTCGCCGTACCGGGGAAGGCCCCGCTGAGATCGGACCCGTAGGTCGGAACTAGGGTCGGTCGGCAATCTCCCGTCGGGCTCGGTCGACCCACTTCATTTCGGCCATGCAACTTCACATCGGAAGCGAGATTTCACCACCGTGACTGCTCTCACTCTCAGCACCGCCGCGGCGCCCGGCCTGCGGGCCGACGCGATCGTGATCGGTGTCGCCAAGGGCGCCAAGGGACCGGTCGTGGCGCCGGGCGCCGAGTCCGTGGACAAGGCCTACGACGGCAAGCTCACCGGCGTCCTGGAGACCCTCGGTGCCTCCGGCGCCGAGGGCGAGGTGACGAAGCTCCCCGCACCCTCCGGCTTCAAGGCCCCGCTCGTGGTGGCGGTGGGCCTCGGCGCGGAGCCCGACAAGGACGCCGACTACGACGGCGAGGCGCTGCGCAAGGCCGCCGGCGTCGCCGCCCGTGCCCTCGCCGGCTCCAAGAAGGCGGCCTTCGCCCTGCCCGTCACGAACGCCGCCGACGCCGGCGCGATCGCGGAGGGCGCCCTGCTCGGGGCGTACTCCTTCGACGTCTACAAGGACTCAAAGGGCACCGGCGGCAACGCCAGGGGCAAGAACGGCAAGGCGCCCCTCGCCGAGGTCGCCCTGCTCGGCGCGAAGCCCCGCGACAAGGCGCACAAGGCGGCGGTCGAGCGCGCGACCGCCGTCTGTGAGGAGCTCAACCGCGCCCGTGACCTGATCAACATGCCGCCGAACGACCTCAACCCGGCGTCGTTCGCCGCCGAGTGCCAGCAGGCGGCCAAGGAGCACGGCATCAAGGTGCAGGTGCTCGACGACAAGGCCCTGACCAAGGGCGGCTACGGCGGCATCCTCGGCGTCGGCGGCGGTTCCACCGCGACCCCGCGGCTGGTGAAGCTGTCGTACACGCACTCCAAGGCGGACAAGCACCTCGCCTTCGTCGGCAAGGGCATCACCTACGACTCGGGCGGCATCTCGCTGAAGCCGGCCGGGCACAACGAGACGATGAAGTGCGACATGAGCGGCGCGGCCGCCGTGTTCGCCGCCGTGGTCGCCGCCGCCCGGCTCGGGCTCCGGGTGAACGTCACCGGCTGGCTGGCGCTGGCCGAGAACATGCCGTCGGGCTCCGCCGTGCGCCCAGGTGACGTGCTGCGCATGTACAGCGGCAAGACCGTCGAGGTGCTCAACACCGACGCCGAGGGCCGCCTGGTGCTCGCCGACGCGCTGTGGGCGGCCTCGCAGGAGAAGCCGGACGCGATCGTCGACGTCGCGACGCTGACCGGGGCCATGATGCTGGCGCTCGGCAACCGGACGTTCGGTGTGATGGGCAACGACGACGCGTTCCGCTCCGCGATCGTGGAGGCGGCCGAGGAGGTCGGGGAGTCGTCCTGGCCGATGCCGCTGCCCGAGCACCTGCGCAAGGGCATGGACTCCTCGACCGCCGACATCGCCAACATGGGTGAGCGCATGGGCGGCGGGCTGGTCGCCGGCCTCTTCCTGCGCGAGTTCGTCGGCGAGGGCATCACGTGGGCGCACCTGGACATCGCGGGGCCCGCGTTCAACGAGGGCGGCCCCTTCGGATACACACCCAAGGGCGGTACGGGGTCCGCGGTGCGGACGCTGGTGCGGCTGGCGGAGCTGACGGCCGCGGGCGACCTGGGCTGACGTCGTCGTCGGTGAGGGGGCTCCGCGCGCGGGTAGGGCGGAGCCCCCTCTGCCATGTGCGCGTGCCCGGGGCGCTCAGCTGAACGTGGGACGTCTCACACACCGGCCCGGCGTCTCTTTCGGTGTGGACAAGTGCGAAGATGGGGCTCGGCAGGACAGGGCCCCACCCCAGGGCCGAAGAAAGAGCGGCCGGACACCAGCCGCCTGTCGGTCATCGACGACCGGCGCACGGCGCACATGCATGGAGGACGTGACGTGGCGAACGACGCCAGCACCGTTTTCGACCTAGTGATCCTCGGCGGTGGTAGTGGCGGTTACGCCGCGGCCCTGCGCGGGGCGCAGCTGGGCCTGGACGTCGCCCTGATCGAGAAGGACAAGGTCGGCGGCACCTGCCTGCACCGGGGTTGCATCCCCACCAAGGCTCTGCTGCACGCGGGCGAGATCGCCGACCAGGCCCGCGAGAGCGAGCAGTTCGGCGTGAAGGCCACCTTCGAGGGCATCGACATCGCCGGGGTCCACAAGTACAAGGACGGCGTGGTCGCCGGCCTGTACAAGGGCCTCCAGGGTCTGGTCGCCTCCCGCAAGGTGACGTACATCGAGGGTGAGGGCCGCCTGTCGTCCCCGACCTCCGTCGACGTCGACGGGCAGCGCGTCCAGGGCCGCCATGTGCTCCTCGCGACCGGCTCCGTGCCGAAGTCGCTGCCCGGCCTGGAGATCGACGGCAACCGCATCATCTCCTCGGACCACGCCCTCGTCCTGGACCGCGTGCCCAAGTCCGCGATCATCCTCGGCGGCGGTGTCATCGGCGTCGAGTTCGCCTCCGCGTGGAAGTCCTTCGGTGCGGAGGTCACCGTCATCGAGGGCCTGAAGCACCTCGTCCCGGTCGAGGACGAGAACTCCTCGAAGCTGCTCGAGCGCGCGTTCCGCAAGCGCGGCATCAAGTTCAACCTGGGCACCTTCTTCGAGAAGGCCGAGTACACCCAGGACGGCGTCAAGGTCACCCTCGCCGACGGCAAGGAGTTCGAGGCCGAGGTGCTGCTGGTGGCCGTCGGCCGCGGCCCGGTCTCCGCCGGTCTCGGCTACGAGGAGCAGGGCGTCGCGATGGACCGCGGCTATGTCCTCGTCGACGAGTACATGCGCACCAACGTCCCGACGATCTCCGCGGTCGGCGACCTGGTCCCGACCCTCCAGCTCGCGCACGTCGGCTTCGCCGAGGGCATCCTGGTGGCGGAGCGTCTGGCCGGTCTGAAGACCGTTCCGATCGACTACGACGGTGTCCCCCGCGTGACCTACTGCCACCCGGAGGTCGCCTCCGTCGGCATCACCGAGGCCAAGGCCAAGGAGATCTACGGCGCGGACAAGGTCGTCGCCCTGAAGTACAACCTGGCCGGAAACGGCAAGAGCAAGATCCTGAACACCGCGGGCGAGATCAAGCTCGTCCAGGTGAAGGACGGTGCTGTCGTCGGCGTCCACATGGTCGGCGACCGGATGGGCGAGCAGGTCGGCGAGGCCCAGCTGATCTACAACTGGGAGGCGCTGCCGGCCGAGGTCGCCCAGCTCATCCACGCCCACCCGACGCAGAACGAGGCGCTCGGCGAGGCCCACCTGGCCCTGGCCGGCAAGCCGCTCCACGCGCACGACTGATCCCTCGGTCGACGAACGCGACGACACAGACTTCCGCACTTTCCGTAAGGAGCAACCGAAACCATGGCGGTTTCCGTAACCCTTCCGGCGCTCGGCGAGAGCGTCACCGAGGGCACTGTCACCCGCTGGCTGAAGGCCGAGGGCGAGCGCGTCGAGGCCGACGAGCCGCTGCTCGAGGTCTCCACCGACAAGGTCGACACCGAGATCCCCTCCCCTGCCGCCGGCGTGCTGTCCTCCATCAAGGTCGCCGAGGACGAGACGGTCGAGGTCGGCGCCGAGCTGGCCCTGATCGACGACGGCAGCGGCGCGCCCGCCGCCGCCCCGGCCCCGCAGGCCGAGCAGGCCGCCGAGCCCGCTCCGGAGCCGGCCGCCGCAGCGCCGTCCACCGAGCAGGCCGCCCCGGCCCCCGCCCCCACCGCCGACGCCGCTGCCGGCGGCGGCTCCGCCGAGGGCACGGACGTGGTCCTGCCCGCGCTCGGCGAGTCCGTCACCGAGGGCACCGTCACCCGCTGGCTGAAGTCGGTCGGCGACAGCGTCGAGGCCGACGAGCCGCTGCTGGAGGTGTCGACGGACAAGGTCGACACCGAGATCCCCGCCCCCACCTCCGGCACGCTGCTGGAGATCGTGGTCGGCGAGGACGAGACGGCCGAGGTCGGCGCCAAGCTGGCCGTCATCGGCGTCGCGGGTGCCGCTCCGGCCGCCCCGGCCCAGGAGGCCCCGGCCGCTCCGGCTCAGCCCGAGCCCGCCCAGGCCCCGGCGCCGCAGCAGGCCGCCCCGGCCCCGCAGGCTCCGTCGGCCCCTGCCCCGCAGCAGCAGACCACCCCGGCTCCGGAGCCGGCCCCCGCCGCTCCGGCGCCCGCCCCGGCTCCGGCTCCGGCCCCGGCCGCGCCGGCCGCCGCCAAGGCGACCGACGAGGGTGCCTACGTCACCCCGCTGGTGCGCAAGCTCGCCGCCGAGAACGGCGTCGACCTGGCCTCGGTCAAGGGCACCGGCGTCGGTGGTCGTATCCGCAAGCAGGACGTCGTCGCCGCCGCCGAGGCCGCGAAGGCCGCCGCCGCTGCCCCGGCCCCCGCTGCCGCCGCCGCTCCGGCCGCCAAGAAGGCGCCGTCGCTGGAGGCCTCGCCCCTGCGTGGCCAGACCGTCAAGATGCCGCGCATCCGCAAGGTCATCGGCGACAACATGGTCAAGGCGCTGCACGAGCAGGCGCAGCTGTCGTCGGTCGTCGAGGTCGACGTCACGCGCCTGATGAAGCTGCGTGGCAAGGCGAAGGACTCCTTCGCGGCGCGCGAGGGCGTCAAGCTCTCCCCGATGCCGTTCTTCGTGAAGGCGGCGGCCCAGGCGCTGAAGGCCCACCCGGTCATCAACGCCAAGATCAACGAGGCCGAGGGCACGATCACCTACTTCGACTCCGAGAACGTCGGAATCGCGGTGGACTCGGAGAAGGGCCTGATGACCCCGGTCATCAAGGGCGCCGGCAACCTCAACATCGCCGGTATCGCCAAGGCCACGGCCGACCTGGCCGGCAAGGTCCGCGCCAACAAGATCACCCCGGACGAGCTGTCCGGGGCGACCTTCACCATCTCCAACACCGGTTCGCGCGGTGCCCTGTTCGACACGATCATCGTGCCGCCGGGCCAGGTCGCGATCCTCGGCATCGGTGCCACGGTGAAGCGCCCGGCCGTCATCGAGACGGAGGAGGGCACGGTCATCGGCGTCCGCGACATGACGTACCTGACCCTGTCCTACGACCACCGTCTGGTGGACGGCGCCGACGCGGCCCGTTACCTGACGGCGGTCAAGGCCATCCTCGAGGCGGGCGAGTTCGAGGTCGAGCTCGGTCTGTAACGCCCTTCGCGGGTACGGCCATAGGTGCCCCCGTCCGGAACCTCCCGGGCGGGGGCACTGCCATGGGTGCGTGTAAGTCTCGTCTCACCTGCGTGAAAGCGCCCCCGTGCGCCCTTCCCGCGCGGCGTCGCGGCCGTATTGTCTAAACGTCAAAACGCCCCCGGGGGCCTGTGGGCCCCTCTGTAAGGAGCCCTCATGACCGCGCCCGTCATCCACTCGCTGCGCGAACAGATCCGCGAGCACATCCTCGAAGGGATCATCAGCGGGCGCTGGCAGCCGGGCGAGCGGATCGTGGAGCGGCGGATCGCGACCGAGCTGGAGGTCAGCCAGACGCCGGTGCGGGAGGCACTGCGGGAGCTGGAGTCGCTGCGGCTGATCGAGTCGGCGCCCAACAAGGGCGTCCGGGTACGGAGTCTGACCGCGGCCGACCTGGAGGAGAGCTACCCCGTCCGGGCCGGTCTGGAGGCCATCGCCGCGGAGCTTGCGGCCGAGCGTCTCGCGCAGGACTGCTCGGCCCTGGAGCCGCACGTCAGCGCCCTGTACGAGGCCGACCGCAACTCCGACGGCACGGCTCAGGTGCGGCACACGGTCGCCTTCCACCGCGAGATGGTGCGGGCGGCGGGCAACTCGGTGCTGCTGCACACCTGGGAGGGGCTGGGCATCGAGGTGTTCACGGCCCTGTCCATCCGGTGGCTGGGCACGGTGCAGCAGTCGTACGCGGAGGAGCACGAGGAGCTGGTGGCCGCGTTCCAGCGCCGGGATCCGCGTATCGCGGAGCTCGTGAAGGCACATGTGCTCGGGTGCGCGCCCCGGCACGAGGAGGAGTAGCGCGAGCGCGGGGAGCGCGCCCGAACACCGGAGCGCACCCCCGCTCAGACGCGCTCTCACCTGCGAGAACCGACACCGGAACGGTCACCCGGTGCCACCGTCGGAGGCACCGGGTGCCGACTTTCTCGTGATCAAGAGGTTTTCGCCCTCTTCCCTTTGATCGATCATCGATCAGGGGGTTATTGTCGCCGACGGACCACGCGGCGGTAGCCGCAAGGTGTCACAGCACCGAGGTCTCCGCCCTGTCCTGCCAAAGACAAAGGGCACCCCCGAACCCTTACCGATGAGGGAACCCCCTTCGACTGAGGAAGGCGGCGACATGACCGACCCCAACGCCATCCAGCCGAGCGCGCTCGACCAGCTCCCCGACCGCGATCCGGAGGAGACCGCCGAATGGCAGGCCTCGCTGGACGCGGTCGCCAAGGCGGCCGGGCCGCACCGTGCCGCGTACCTGATGCGCCGCACGCTGGAGCGGGCCGAGGGCACCGGCATCGCGCTGCCCAAGCTTCTCGAGACCGACTACGTCAACACCATCCCGACCGGCGCCGAGCCGTCCGTGCCCGGTGACGAGGAGATGGAACGCCGGATCACCGCGTGGAACCGCTGGAACGCGGCCGCGATGGTGACCCGCGGCTCCAAGTACGGCGTCGGCGGCCACATCGCCACCTTCGCCTCGGCCGCGTGGCTGTACGAGACCGGCTTCAACCACTTCTTCAAGGGCAAGGAGGCCGACGGCTCCGGCGACCAGCTCTACATCCAGGGCCACGCCTCCCCCGGCATCTACGCCCGTGCCTTCCTCGACGGCCGGCTGAACGAGCAGCACCTGGACAACTTCCGCCAGGAGTCCGCCGGCAACGGCCTGCCGTCGTACCCGCACCCCCGCCGCCTGCCCTGGCTGTGGGAGTTCCCGACGGTGTCCATGGGCCTCGGCCCGCTCTCGGCCATCTACCAGGCCCGCTTCAACCGCTACCTCACCAACCGCGGCATCAAGGACGTCTCCGCGTCCCACGTGTGGGCGTTCCTCGGTGACGGCGAGATGGACGAGCCCGAGTCCACGGCGGCACTCGCCCTGGCCTCCCGCGAGGGCCTGGACAACCTGACCTTCGTCATCAACTGCAACCTGCAGCGCCTCGACGGCCCGGTCCGCGCCAACTTCAAGATCGTGCAGGAGCTGGAGGCCCAGTTCCGCGGCGCCGGCTGGAACGTCGTCAAGACCCTGTGGGGCACGGCGTGGGACGAGCTGTTCCAGCTCGACACGACCGGCGCGCTCGTACGCCGACTGCGCGAGGTACCCGACGCCCAGGTGCAGACGTACCAGACCCGCGACGCGGCCTACATCCGCCAGGACTTCTTCGGCAAGGACCCGGAGCTCGCCGAGATGGCGAAGCTGCTGAGCGACGACAAGATCCTGGAGTGCTTCCACCTCTCCCGCGGTGGTCACGAAGCGCGCAAGGTGTACGCCGCCTACAAGGCCGCCGTCGAGTTCAAGGGCGCGCCGACCGTCATCCTGGCCCAGACGGTCAAGGGCCACACCCTCGGCGAGGGCTTCGCGTCGAAGAACGCCAACCACCAGATGAAGAAGCTCTCGGTGGACGAGTTCAAGGCGATGCGTGACCTGCTGGAGCTGCCGATCTCCGACGCGCAGTTCGTCGACGGGGTCGTCCCCTACGGCCACCCCGGCGCCGACTCCCCCGAGGTCCGCTACCTCCAGGAGCGCCGCGCGGCCCTCGGCGGCCCGGCCCCGGCCCGCCGCGTCCACCCGGTGGCGCCGCTGCCCGCGCCCGCCGAGAAGGCGTTCGCCTCCTTCGACAAGGGCTCCGGCTCCCAGAACGTGGCCACCACCATGGCCTTCGTGCGCCTGGTCAAGGACCTGGTCCGCGACAAGGAGTCCGGCAAGCGCTGGGTGCCGATCGTCCCCGACGAGGCGCGCACCTTCGGTATGGAGAGCCTCTTCCCGTCCCTGGGCATCTACTCCCCCAAGGGCCAGACCTACGAGCCGGTCGACCGCGACCAGCTGATGTACTACAAGGAGGCCAAGAACGGCCAGATCCTCAACGAGGGGATCACCGAGGCCGGTTCGATGGCCGACTTCATCGCCGCGTCGACCGCGTACTCCACGCACGGCGAGACGATGATCCCGTTCTACATCTTCTACTCGATGTTCGGCTGGCAGCGCACGGCCGACCAGATGTGGCAGCTCGGCGACCAGCTCGGCCGCGGCTTCCTCGTCGGCGCCACGGCCGGCCGTACGACGCTGACGGGCGAGGGCCTCCAGCACGCCGACGGCCACTCCCCGGTGATCGCGGCGACGAACCCGGCCGCGCTGACCTACGACCCGGCCTTCGCCTACGAGGTCGCGGCGATCGTCAAGGACGGTCTGCGCCGGATGTACGGCGAGGCGGCGCCGGGTGAGGACCAGGACGTCTTCTACTACCTCACCGTCTACAACGAGCCGATGCCGCAGCCCGCGAAGCCCGCGGTGGACGGGGTCGACCAGGGCATCGTCAAGGGCCTGTACCGCTTCAACACGGCGGAGTCGGCGGGCCTGTCCCCGGCCGCGAACGCCCCGCGCATCCAGCTCCTGGGCTCCGGCACGGCGATCCACTGGGCCCTGAAGGCGCAGCAGCTGCTCGCCGAGGAGTGGGGCGTGGCCGCCGACGTCTGGTCGGCGACGTCCTGGACGGAGCTGCGCCGGGACGCGCTGGAGGCCGACGCGGCGCTGCTGCGCGGCGAGGAGCGGGTGCCGTACGTCCGTCAGGCGCTCCAGGGCGCCGAGGGCCCGGTGCTGGCGGTGTCCGACTACATGCGCCAGGTGCCGGACCAGATCGCGCAGTGGGTCGAGCAGGACTGGTCCTCGCTGGGCGCGGACGGCTTCGGCCT
Source organism: Streptomyces sp. M41 (assembly GCF_043673425.1). Lineage (NCBI taxonomy): Bacteria > Bacillati > Actinomycetota > Actinomycetes > Kitasatosporales > Streptomycetaceae > Streptomyces > Streptomyces sp. M41. The sequence goes on from NZ_JBIMKE010000021.1 coordinate 36,251, forward strand.
CTCCGACACCCGCGAGGCCGCCCGCCGCCACTTCGGCGTCGACGCCGAGTCGATCGTCGTCGCGGCCCTGGCCCAGCTCGCCAAGCGCGGCGAGGTCAAGGCGGCGGCCGTGAAGGAAGCGCGGGAGAAGTACGGCCTGTAGGAAGGCTGAGTACCACTTCGGTGAAGTTCGGCACCGCCGGGCCGCACACGCGGTCCGGCGGTGCCGCATTCTGTCTCGGCTCCCTCGGCGGAGGGCCGCCCGGTCTACTCCGCGGTCGGGATGCCCTTCTCGTCCGGCTCCGGTCCCGGGTCGGGAAGCCGGCGGAGCCGGACGATGGCCAGGATCAGACCGCCCCAGACGATGACCATGGCGATGATCATCATCACGACTGCGCTCGTGGACATCAGTGGTCCTCCTCTCCGTGCCGGTCCTGCTTTCGCCGCCGGGCCTCGGCCTCGTCCGCGGTCTTCAAGTCCAGGTCGGTCAGCCCGCCTTCGGCCGTCTTCCACGGGATCAGCGAGAGCAGCACACCGACCACCAGCGCCCCGATCGCCACGCTCCAGCCCGCTCCCAGCAGGAAGCCGGTGGAGTAGCCCTCGTAGTTCTCCTCGAACTCCTTGCGCAGACTGTCGACCATCATCCAGCCCAGGACGACCGGGGTGATGAGGCCGAGGCAGATCCGCCACCAGTGGCCGAGGCTCACGGCGGAGGTGGCGTCGGCGTCCCGTTGGAGTTCGGGCAGCTTCCGCATCAGCCAGGCCACCGCGATCACACCGACGAGCGCGGCGAGCGCGATGCCGTACTGGTTGATGAAGTGGTCGGAGGCGTCGAGCAGGTAGACGCCCTCGTTGGTCGGGAACAGCAGGATGGACGCGACGGCCACGGCTCCGCCGAAGATGAACACGGCGGGGAGTCGGTGCATGCCGGTGCGGTCCTGCACGGCGGAGACGACCACCTGCACGATGGAGATCAGCGAGGTGAGTCCGGCGATCACCAGCGACAGGAAGAACAGGACGCCGAACAGTCCGCCCAGCCACATCTCGGAGATGATCGTCGGGAATGCCACGAAGGCCAGGCCCAGCCCCGCGGTCGCCACGTCGCCGACCGGTACACCCGCGTTCTGCGCCATGAAGCCCAGTGCGGCGAACACCCCGATACCGGCGAGGATCTCGAAGGAGCTGTTGGCGAATCCGGCGACCATGGCGGAGCCGGTGAGGTCGGAGCGGCGCCGCAGATACGAGGCGTACGTGATCATGATGCCGAAGCCGATCGACAGCGAGAAGAAGATCTGGCCGTAGGCGGCCACCCACACGCTGCCGTCGTCGAGCTCGGACCAGTCCGGCGTGAAGAAGGCGTCCAGGCCCTCGGCGGCCCCGTCCAGCGTGATCGACCGCACCACCAGGGCACCGAAGAAGATCACCAGCAGCGGGATGAAGATCTTGTTCGCCGTCTCGATGCCCCGCCGGACACCGAACGCCAGGATGCCCAGCACCACCACCCAGACGGCGATGAGCGGCCACAGGACCCCGGAGACATACCCGGAGACGAAGCCGGGTTCGTCGGCGGCCTTGAGGAAGGTGCCGAAGAGGAAGCCCTCCGGATCGTCACCCCAGGCCTGGTCGGCGGCGAACCCGACGTAGCGGACCGCCCAGGCGATGATGACCGCGTAATAGGTGGCGATCACGAAGGAGATCGCCACCTGCCACCAGCCGAGCACCTGCGCGGGACGGGCCATCTGCCGCAGCGCCGCCGGGGGTGAGGTCCGGTACTTCCGGCCGATCGCGTACTCCATGATGAGCAGGGGGATGCCCGCCGTGAGCAGGGCGATGAGATACGGCAGCAGGAAGGCGCCGCCGCCGTTGTCGTAGGCGACGGCCGGAAAGCGCCAGATGTTGCCGAGCCCGACGGCCGAGCCGATCGCCGCCAGCAGGAATCCCGTTCGTGTGGCCCATTGCTCACGGGGCTGTTTCGCCATGTGTCTGCCTCCGTCGACGGACTCCCTGGGGGGCACTGAATCTGTGATCACGACCTGGCTCGACGCTAGCCCGGTGCCTTGCCGGCCACCGGATGGGTACGCCCGGAAAGGTGACGGCCGGGCAGAATGGAGGCCATGCGTGCCGCTCGGCTGATCAAGATGGTGCTGCTGCTCCAGTCCCGGCCGTCCATGACGGCCGCGGAACTGGCCCGGGAGCTCGAGGTGTCGGAGCGGACCGTCACGCGGGACGCGCAGGCGCTGTCGGAGGCCGGCGTGCCGGTGTACGCGGACCGGGGACGGGCCGGCGGATACCGGCTGATCGGCGGTTACCGGACGCGGCTGACGGGACTGCAGCGCAGCGAGGCGGAGGCCCTGTTCCTGAGCGGGGTTCCGGGGGCGCTCAGGGAGATGGGACTGGAGGACGCCGCTTCGGCGGCGCGGCTGAAGGTGTCCGCGGCGCTGCTTCCCTCCGTGCGCGACGCCTCCCGGACCGCGGGGCAGCGGTTCCATCTGGACGCGCCGAACTGGTTCAAGGAGCCCAGCACGCCGGCGTTGCTGCCCGCGGTCGCGGACGCGGTGTGGGACGACCGGCGGATCGTCGCGCTGTACCGGAGGGGCGAAGGCGAGGTCGAGCGGGAGCTGGAGCCGTACGGGCTCGTGCTGAAGGCGGGTGTCTGGTACCTGTGCGCGCGGGTCGTCGGGCACGGCTCCTTCCGGGTCTACCGGATCGACAGGTTCACGGCGGTGGACGCCGACTCGGAGCGGTTCGCGCGGGACGAGGAGTTCGATCTGCCCGCCTTCTGGCAGGAGCGGGCGGAGCAGTTCGCACGGTCCGTCCTGCGGGCGGAGGTCGTGGTGCGGCTCTCCGCGGAGGGGACGCGGCGCCTGCGGTACGCCGTGGATCCGCAGTCGGCCCAGGAGGCTCTGGCAACGGCCGGCGAAGCCGGCGAGGACGGCAGGGTGACGGTGACCCTGCCGGTGGAGTCCGAGGAGGTCGCCCACACACAGCTGGCCATGCTGGGGCCGGAGGTCGAGGTGCTGGCGCCACGAACCCTCCGGGAGAGGTTCGCCGAGGATGCCCGGCGGCTGGCCGCGCTGTACGGGACATAACAATCCGCCGCACTCCACGTGCGTCCCCCTCCCCCAGGGCCGATGCTGGACCCGTGATGGACGAGACGGAGTTCTGGGAGCTGATCGACGGGACCCGCGAGGCCGCCGAGGGCGACCCCGAGGAACAGGCCGACCTGCTTCTGGACCGTCTCCTGGGGCTGGATCCGGACATGGTCCTGGACTTCGCCCGTCACTTCGAGGCCCGCTACAACCGCGCGTACACCTGGGACCTCTGGGCCGCCGCCTGGGTCCTGCTGGACGGGGCGAGCGACGACGCGTTCGACTTCTTCCGGTGCTGGCTGATCGGCCAGGGCCGCGAGCTGTACGAGGGCGCGGTGCACGAGCCCGACTCGCTGGCCGACCTGCTGGACGACTTCGACGAGGAGTTCGACGGCGACGGCGAGGAGCTCGGCTACGCCGCCGACGAGGCGTACGAACAGCTCACCGGCACCGTCGCCCCCGACCTCGGCATCGCGCCCGCACCCGCGGAACCCGCGGGTAGGCCGGTGGACTTCGAGAACGAACGGGCGCTGGCGGAGCGGCTGCCCAAGCTGTGGGACCGGTTCAAGGACTGAGCGGGGCGTGGGGCTGAGGGGGGAGCTGTTCGGCCGCGCGTCGGCGGGTGTTCGCCCATGAGCTCTTGACCGGCGCGGTGATCCCCGGCTTACGGTGGCCGCCCCGACCAGGAGTGCCCTGCCCATGACCAGCCTGTTCGTGCGGGAGATACCGCGCGCGGAACATCTCGCCCGGCTGCGGCGGCACCCTGACACGAGCCATCTCCAGATCCCCGAGTGGGGCGATGTGAAGGCCGGCTGGCTGCCGGAGAGCGTCGGCTGGTTCGAGGGCGGGGAACTGGTCGCGACGGCACTGGTCCTGTACCGGCCGCTACCGGGAACCCGGCGCTATCTGGCCTATCTCCCCGACGGGCCCGCGATCGACTGGCGCGCCCCACGCCTGGACCACTGGCTGGATCCACTCGTCGCCCACCTGAGGAAGATCGGGGCGTTCTCGGTCCGGATCGGCCCGCCCCTCGTCGTACGTCACTGGGACGCGGCCACCGTGGCGGCGGGCATCGCCGACCCGGACGTACGGCATCTGCACGATCTGCCCGGGGCGGGTGTCGACGGATACGCGCTGGACGTCGCGGAGCGGCTGGCGCGGCTCGGCTGGCGGCGGTGCGAGGAGGACCGGGGCAGCGGGTTCGGGCCGGGGCAGCCGCGCTACGGCTGGGAGATCCCGTTGGCCGGGCGCTCGGCCGAGGAACTGCGCGGCGCCCTGGCACCGCACTGGGAGCAGGCCCTGCGCACGGCCCAGGAGGCGGGCGTCCGGGTCGCCTGGGGGTCGGCCGCGGACCTGCCCGAGTTCTACCGCCTGTATGCCGCGACCGCCGCCCACGACGGCTTCAAGGCCCGCCCGCCGGAGTACTTCCAGCGCATGTGGCAGGCGCTGAACGCCGAGGACGACGACCGGCTGCGCCTGTATCTCGCCGAGCACGACGGCGAGGTGCTCTCCGCGGCCCTCATGATCAATGTCGGTTCGCGGGTCTGGCACTCGTACGCCTCGTCCGGCCGTCGCGGACGGCAACTGCGGCCCAGCAGCGCGCTGTTGTGGCGGATGCTGACCGACGCGCGGGCGGCGGGTGCGCAGACGTACGACCTGCGGTCCATCACGCCGAACCTCAGCGAGGACCGGCTGCTCGGGCGGCTGCGGTTCAAGGCGGGCACGGGCGGCCGGGCGGTGGAGTACCTCGGGGAGTGGGAACTGCCGGTGGGCAGCCAGGGCAGGGTGCTCCAGCGGGCGCTGGGGGTGTATCTGGGGCGCAGATGACGCCGGGGACCCGGCGGGCGGCGGGACGGCTCCGCTCGCTACGGGGTCCTGCCCTGGAGGCGGGCCGCCAGCTCCCTGATCCCGGGCAGCTGTGCGGTGAGGGCGGCGCCGGGGCAGCTGGTCATGTAGCCCTCGTTGTGGCCGGCGAGGGCGGGGAACGCCGCGGCGGTGCCGGCGGCGTAGCGGCTCTGGCTGTTGCTGGAGGTCAGGCGGACCCGGGTGCGCGGGTCGGTGTCGGTGAGGCCCAGTTTCCAGGCGGCCAGCGCGGCGATCGAGTCGGTCATCGCCTTCGGGACGGGCACACCGGCGGTGAAGGTGCCGAGGGCGGCGATGCCGCTGGTGCGGTGGTTGAAGCCCTGGGTGTGGGCGCCGGTGACGGGGCGGTCGATGCCGCCCGCACGGCCCTCGTAGATGGTGCCGCAGCGGTCGACGAGGAAGTTGTAGCCGATGTCGTCCCAGTCCCGGGAGCCGGTCTGGCCGGTGTACAGGTAGCGGATGATGCGGGGTACGTCGGCGCAGTCGTAGCCGTTGGGCGAGTCGGTGTGATGCACGAAGACGGCGACGACCTGGTCGTCGTAGCGCGGGGGCGGCTGGGCGCGCCGGGTGTCGTCGTCCATCCAGGCCGACCGCGGCACGATGTGCGGCCGGGGCGCCCGATGCTCGGCGGCGGGCCGCACCGCCTCCGCCCGCACGGCCGTCCCGACCACGTCCTCGACCCCACGGGCACACAGCACCAGCGCGAGCGCGGCGGCCAGACCGGGCACACACCCGAGCAACACGACCAACACACCGGGCAGCCCCCATGCGGGAGGCGCCCCGCCCCCACGCCGCAGCTGGAACCTACGGCCCCGCCGCCCGGCCCCGACCACGACGGCGGGCGGCCCTTGGACGCCGGGCTCCCCCCGCACCGCTGCGGTCTCGCCACGGAAGGAGGGCGACTCGCCCCGGGCAGACGGCGGCTCGCCTCGAAGAGACGACGACCCGCCCCGGGCAGACAGCCACTCACCCCGCGCAGACGACGGCTCACCCCGGGCAGTCGGTGACTCAGCCGGGGCAGCCAGCGGCTCACCTCGGGACGACGGCTCGCCCCAGGCAGACGGCCGCTCACCCCGGGCAGCCAGCGACTCACCCCGCGCAGTCCGCGACTCAGCCGACGCAGATGGCCGCTCGCCCCGGAGAGACGACGACCCACCCCGGGCAGACAGCCACTCACCCCGGGCAGCCAGCGACTCACCCCGCGCAGTCCGCGACTCAGCCAACGCAGACGGCTCCTCGCCCCGAGGAGACGACGACCCGCCCCCGGCAGACAGCCACTCACCCCGGACAGACGCCCGCTCGCCCTGCGCAGCCGGCGACTCACCCGACGCAGACGGCTCCTCACCTCGGGGCGACGACTCGCCCCGGGCTGACCGCCGCTCGCCCTGCGCAGTCGGCGACTCACCCGACGCAGACGGCTCCTCACCTCGGGGGGACGACTCATCCCGCGGAGACAGCCGCTCACCCCGGGCAGCCAGCGACTCACCCCGCGCAGACGACGGCTCACCCCGGTCCGACGGGCGGCCCCGGGCAGATGACTCGCCCCGCGCGAACGACAGCTCACCCCTGGCAGACGGCTGATCGCCTCGGGAAGACGACAGCTCACCCCCGGCAGACGGCTGATCGCCTCGGGAAGACGACGGCTCACCCCGGTCATCCGACGGCTCGCCTCGTGCAGTCGGCGGCTCACCCCGGGCATCCGACGACTTATCACGGGCGGAAGGCTGCCCGCCCCGCCCAAGCCGTTCCTCCGGGCCCTCCTGCGGCGTCCGTGCGTCGCCAGGTGTGCCGGGGCCCTGCGGTGGCCCTCCGGTGGCCGCGGCGACCGCGGGCGCGCCACGCCCCGCCTCCCGCGCCCGGCCGCTCCCGGCGCCCGGGGCGCTTTCGGTGCCCCCGTCGGCCGCGTCCGTCGTCCCCGGTGTTCGCGCAGCCCACGGTATTCGTACGGCACGTGGTCTTCGTCTCCCCCGTGTTCGTCGGAAGACCCTTCGGGTGGCCCGTCGGAAGACACGCATGGTCCTACTGTCCGACGGATCCCGTCCGCCCGCGATGTGTGTCGTGACACTCCGTGGAACCATCGTCCCGGTCCGGGGCGTTTCTCCTGGTGCACGCAGCGTGGCCGGTTCCCGCCGCGCGCGTGCGCGGACTGATCGACGAACGCCGCATGTGCGTACTAGGGGATCCGAGAGAAAGGCGGACCGGCGTGGACCTGCTCGACATCCTGCTGTTGCTGGTGATCCTGGCCTACGCGGCATCCGGCTACCGGCGGGGACTGGTGGCCGGCTGTGTCTCCCTGGCCGGTTTCGTCGGCGGCGCGGTGATCGGCGTCTGGATCCTGCCGTGGATGATGGACCTGGTCACCCCGGGCACCACCCGGGCGACCGTGACCGCGGTGCTCACGGTGCTGGTCCCGGCGGTGCTGGCGCACGAACTGGCCGGCCGGCTGGCCCTGCGGCTGCGCCGGGAGCTGGACCGCGGTCCGCTCAGGGTCGCGGACGGGGTCGGCGGGGCCGTGGCGAACTCAGTGGCCGTGTTGATCGTGGCCTGGGTCGCGGCCAGCGTTCTCGCCGCGTCCTCCTCACCGCTGCTGACCTCGGCCATCCGCGACTCCCGGCTGCTCGGCACCGTGCAGGACGCGATGCCGGACACCACTCCGGCCTGGTTCTCGCGGGCGACCTCCGCGCTCACCGAGGCCGGCTTCCCGCAGGTCTTCAACCCGTTCGAGAACGAGTCGACGGCCGAGGTCGCCAAGCCCACCGGCGACAGCGTCACCGCGGCGGCGACGAACGCCGCCAAGCTCAGCACCGTCAAGATCGAGGGCGTCTCGGGCACCCAGGGCCGCGAGGGCAGCGGCTTCGTCTACGCCCCCCGGCATGTGATGACCAACGCCCATGTGGTGGCCGGCATCGACGAGCCCGGCGTACGCGTCGGCGGGGTCGGGCGGTCGTACGAGTCACGGGTGGTGCTCTTCGACCCGCAGCGGGACGTGGCCGTGCTGTACGTCCCCGATCTGCGCGCGCCGGTCCTGGAGTTCGACGACGAGGCCACCCGGGGCGACGTGGCCGTGGTGGCGGGCTATCCGCAGGACGGCGCCCTGGACCTCCAGGCGGCGACGGTCGCGAACCGCGTGCGGGCGACGGGGCAGAACATCTACAGCGACGAGACCGTCACCCGCGAGATCTACTCGATCCGTTCCACCGTCCGCCCCGGCAACTCCGGCGGCCCGCTGCTGACCACCGACGGCAAGGTGTTCGGCGTCGTCTTCGCCCGCTCCACCTCCGACGCCGAGACCGGCTATGTCCTGACGGCGGCCGAGGTCGCCTCGGACGCCAAGCGGGCGGCGACCGCGACGGCAGCGGTGGACACGGGGGATCTCGTCACGTCGTGAGACGAGGGTGGGCCGCCTTCAGTGCTCGGCCTTCAGATGCTCGGCCTTCAGATGCTCGACCGTCAGCTGCTCCGCCCCTCAGACGCTCCGCCCCATGAGCACGTCGTCCACATAGGCCCCGTCCAGGAAGAACTCCTCGGGCAGTACGCCCTCCACCACGAAGCCCTCGGCCTCGTACAGCTTGCGGGCCGGGGTGTTGTGCCCGAGCACGCGCAGGGTGAGCCGGCGGGCGCCCCTGCGGCGGGCCTCCTCGACGGCCGCGCGGATCAGGGCGCGCCCCACGCCCCGCCCGCGCGCCTCGTCGCAGACGGCGAGGCCCTGGATCTGCCGGACATGTGCGTTGCAGGCGAGCGGGGTGGCGAGGGCGAGCCGGATGTAGCCCACGATGCGCCGGTCGAGCTCGGCGACCAGATAGTCGTCGGGGACGTGACGCTCGTCGAAGAAGGGCCCGTACGGCGGCTGCGGCTCGGGCATCACCGCGTGCAGCGGCGACCAGGTGGCCCGGTCGAGGTGGGACAGCTCCTCCTCGTCGTCCGGCAGGGCGGTACGTATGCGCGGCGGCTGGTGCGGTACTGACATGGGCGTCACCCTATGACCGAGGTACGGGAATCCAGCCTGGATTTTCGCCCGGCGGAGGCAGGATGAGGGCATGCAACCTTCGAGGATCGCGGTGGCCGGCGCATCCGGTCTCATCGGCGGCGCACTGGTCCGCTCCCTGGTCGCCGACGGGCACGAGGTGGTGCGCCTGGTGCGCCGGGAGCCCCGGTCCGGCGACGAGGTGCGCTGGGACCCGGAGGGGTCGTACGTGGACGCGGCGGGGCTCGAGGGGTGCGACGCCGTGGTCAATCTGGCCGGGGCGAACGTGGGCTCGCGGCGCTGGACCGAGGCGTACAAGGCGAAGCTGAGGAAGGGCCGGGTGCTGGGCACGGCGGCGCTCGCGGAGGCGATGGCCGCCCTCGACAAGCCGCCGCGGGTCTTTGTGAACGGCAGCGCGATCGGCTTCTACGGCGACACCGGGGAGCGTGCCGTCGACGAGAGCGCCCCGCCCGGTGAGGGCTTCCTGCCCTCGCTGGTGGTGGAGTGGGAGGGTGCCGCGGCGCCCGCTCGGGAGGCCGGCGTCCGGACGGTGTTCCCGCGCACGGGGCTGGTGGTGGCCCGCCACGGGGGCGCCTGGGGGCGGCTGTTCCCGCTGTTCCGGGCGGGGCTCGGCGGGCGGCTGGGGGACGGTCGGCAGTACTGGTCGTTCGTCTCGCTGCACGACGAGGTGGCCGCGATCCGGCATCTCATCGAGCGGGACGATCTGTCGGGCCCGTTCAATGTGACCGCCCCCACACCGCTGACGAACCATGAGATCACCGAGGCGATGGGGCGGGTGCTGCGCCGGCCGACGCTCTTCGCGGTTCCGGCGCCCGTGCTGCGGTCCGTGCTCGGCGAGCTGGCCGGTGACGTGCTGGGCAGCCAACGCGTCCTGCCCGCACGGCTGTTGGAGTCCGGGTTCACCTTCGCCTTCCCGGAGATCGAGAGCGCGATCCGGGCGGCCCAGTGAGTGCCCGTACAGGCAGACCAGCGAGTGCCCGTATGGGCAGACCGGTGAGTGCCCGTATGGGCGGCCGGTGAGTGCCCGTATGCGACCGCTGTGCGACCGTGCTCTGTCCATGCGCGACTGTTCCTGACCGATCACGGCCCTAACCTCGACCCGAACTCGGGTATCCCCGGAGCCAGTTGGGGGCATGACGTCTCCACCGGCCGCGCAACCTCGAGGAGGGGCACGTGCTTGAGCCCACGTACCAGGCGGACGTCGTCATCGTGGGAGCCGGGGTCGCCGGACTCTCCGCGGCGCATCGGCTGACCAGCGCAGGAGTAACGACCGCGGTCCTGGAGGCCGCCCCGTACGCGGGCGGCCGGATGTCGACCGAGAAGATCGACGGGTTCCGGCTCGACCGGATCGGCCAGCTCCTGTCGACCTCGTATCCGGAACTACGTCCGACAGCCGGGCTCGACGCGTTCGCGCTGCGCCCCTTCGCGCCGGGCGTACTGCTGCACAGCGACGGCCGCCGGCATCGCGCGGGCGCATTCGCCCCTCCGGGGAGCGCACGGCGCGCAAGGGGCGCACTCCATGCGGTGCGCGCCCTGGCGAGCGCCCCTCGGGGCTCGTCGGTGCGCGGCTCTCAGGGGCCGACGTCCCTGCCCCGGGTGCGCCCGAGCGCCCCGCTCGGTACCGCCGTCGATCAGGCCCGGCTCGGCGCCGCCCTCGCCCGCCTCGGCTCCGCGCCCGTCGAACGGCTGCTGGCCCGCCCCGAGTTGCCGGCCGCGCAGGCCCTGGCGGCGCGGGGCATCCCGGCGCGCACGATCGACGGCTTCCTGCGACCGCTGCTCGCCGCCCTGCTGTGCGACCCGGAGCTGACGACGTCCAGCCGATGTGCGGATCTCGCCCTGCGGGCCTTCGTGAGCGGCCGGCTGTGTGTGCCCGAGGGAGGCGCCGAGGCGCTCCCCGAGCAGCTGGCACGCGCGCTGCCGCCGGGCACCGTGCGCACCGGGGTGCGGGTCACGTCGGTCGCGACGACATCGGTGACCACCGCGGAGCACGGTGAGATCCGCTGCCGGGCGGTGCTGCTGGCGACCGACGCCCGCACCGCGGCCGAACTGCTGCCGGGCCTGCGCGTGCCGGACTTCCACCCGGTGACGGTCGTCCACCACACCACCGACGAACCGCCGTCCACCGGCGCCTCGCTGCTGCTCGAGGCCGACCGGGGCGGTCCGGTCTCCCATACGGCGGTGCTCAGCGAGGTCGACCCGAGCCGGGCGCCGGCGGGCCGGACGCTGGTGTCGTCGACGGTGCTGGGAACACCGCCGCCCGACATCGACACGGCCGTCCGGATGCACCTGGCCCGCCTCTACGGCACGTCCACGGCCCGCTGGGAGACCCTCGCCGTGCACCACACGCCGCAGGCCGTCCCCGCGATGCGCCCGCCGCACGACCTGCGCCGCCCGGTGCGGCTGATGGCGGGCCTGTACGTGTGCGGCGACCACCGCGACACCAGCACGGTCCAGGGCGCCCTCCACTCGGCCCACCGGGCCGCCGCGGCGATCCTGACGGACCTGGGCGCGGCGGGCTCACTGCACCGCGCGGAGCCCCTGCGGGCGGCAGCCTGAGACGGACGCCCCGCGGGCCGCGGGTTCAGCCACGCGCCCGCGGGCCGCGGTACAACCACGTCGGCGACGCCACGAACCGAGCGCGAAGGGGCGGGCAACCCACCGCAGCCACGGCGCCACGCCCCCTCGCACTACCCCAGCGCCGCCACCTTGTCGCGATACCCCCGCACCGGAGCCGCGTCCCGGTACGGCTCCAGCCGCCGCTCGAAGTCCTTGACGTACTCGATCGCCCGTACGGACCGCATCTCCGAGGCCTGTCCGGCGGCCTCCGCACCGAGTGCGCATGCCTGGTCCAGCTCGCCGAGGCCGAGGCGGGCGGAGGCGAGGACGACCCGGCAGAAGAGGCGGCTGCGGGCGTACGCGGGGGCGCGCAGTTGCAGAGAGCGCTCGGCGTGCTGGGCCGCCGCGCGGAACTGCTGGAGGTCGCGGTGGCAGTGGCCGAACTCGTCGGCGAGCTGCGCCTCGTCGAAGAAGCGCGCCCAGTACGGGACGTCGTCGCCGGGCCGGGCGGCTTCGAGGGCGCGTTCGGCCCGCACGAGGGAGGCCGTACAGGCGCGTACCTCGCCCAGTACGCCGTGCCCGCGCGCCTCGCACGCGTGCAGCAGGGCCTGCACGACCGGCGGGGCGCTGGTGCCCACCCCCTGCTGGGCCACCCGCGCCAGCTGGACGGCCTCGCGGCCGTGCGCCAGATAGACGGCCTGGCGGCTCATCGTGACCAGGACGTAGGAGCCGTACGGCCGGTCCCCGGCCGCCTGCGCCAGGCGCAGCGCCTGTACGAAGTACCGCTGGGCGAGCCCGTGGGCTGCGATGTCGTACGAGGTCCAGCCCGCGAGCCTGGTCAGGTCGGCGGCTGCGGCGAACAGCTTGCGGCCGGTCTGCTCGCCGTAGGTGCCGCGCAGCATCGGCTCGCACTCGTGCTCCAGGTAGCGCACGAGGGCCTGGCGGGCGTGGCCGCCGCCGTACATGTCGTCGAGGGAGCGGAACAGCTCGCCGACGGAGCGCAGCGCCGCGATGTCCCCGCCGGTGACCTTCTGGCCGGGCCCGCGCTCGGCCTGGCCGCGTCGGCGGTCCACGGCGGCCACCTGTTCGAGCACGGACGGGAACTTGCCGGGCGCGGACCGGCCCTGGGCCGGGATGCGGGCGACCGGCTCACCCCGGGCGACCTTCTCGTCGGCCCGGCCGATCAGCCAGTCCCGGCTGGGCACGACGAGTCCGGCCGGGGTGAAGGCGATCTTGCGCAGCTCGGCATGGCTGCCGGAGTCCTTGCGCCACAGGCCGCTGACGATGTCGACGGCCTCCTCCGGGGTCGCGGCGAACTCCAGCCCGGCGTACACCGGCGCGCAGGCGTCGAGGCCGAGGTCCTGGGCGGTGAGCCGGCGGCCGAGCCGGCGCGTGAAGACCTCGGCGATCAGGGCCGGGGTGGTGCCGCGCGGCTGCTGTCCGCGCAGCCAGCGGGTGACCGATGTCTTGTCGTATCTCAGATCAAGCCCGTGTTCGAGGCCGAGCTGGTCCACCCGGCGGGCGAGACCCGCGTTGGAGAATCCCGCTTCTGCGATGAGCGCGGCGAGCTGGCGGTTGGGAGTGCGCTGCGCGGGTCGTTCCGTCATCTGCGGTGCGGTCTCCTGCCTTTCGGGCCTCGCGGGGCCGTTGTGGCCGCTGAGTGCCCGGATTGCCGTTGAGCAGCCCTTTTGGCCTCTCGAACGGCGCGAATGTAGCGGAGAGTAAGCAGCCGATCGCACATTACGCCGCCCATTCATCCGATCGTGTGAGGATTGCCCTACTGGGCTGACGCGAGGCCGGAAGGCGTCACCCGAACGAGGCGGTCGTACAGTGGCGTGGGCACGCTTCGTGCCTTACGACCTTCTAGGGCTTCCAGGGAGGCTTGCCGTGGGTGAGTTGCGGTTCGTGCGCATGGGATTCGGCGGGGACGCCGTCGAGTACCAGGAGGCGTGGGACGAGCAGCGCCGGGTGCACGCGGCACGGTTCGCGGACGAGATCCCCGACACGGTCCTGCTGCTCGAACACCCCCCGGTCTACACGGCGGGCCGGCGCACGGCGGACAGCGAGCGGCCTCTGGACGGCACGCCGGTCGTGGACGTGGACCGCGGCGGCAAGATCACCTGGCACGGCCCGGGTCAGCTGGTCGGCTACCCGATCCAGAAGCTGCCGCGCCCCGTGGACGTCGTGGCCCATGTACGGCGACTGGAGGACGCCCTGATCCGCACCTGCGCGGAGTTCGGCCTGGAGACCACCCGGGTCGAGGGCCGCAGCGGCGTATGGGTCCTCGGCGACCCCGTGGAGCGGCGTCCGGCGCCCGGCGGTCTCTCGCTGGACTTCGACCCCCGCCTCCAGGACGAGGAGTTCGACCCGCGTCTGAACGGCCCCGAGTACGCCCCCTCCAACGCCGGCCAGCGGCGCGAGGACCGCAAGATCGCGGCGATCGGGATCCGGGTCGCCAAGGGCGTGACGATGCATGGCTTCGCCCTGAACGTGAACCCCGACAACAAGTGGTTCGACAAGATCATCCCGTGCGGCATCCGGGACGCGGGCGTCGCCTCGCTCGCGGCCGAGCTCGGTCGTGACGTCACGATCGAGGAGGTGCTGCCGGTCGTCGAGCGGCACCTGCGGGACGTACTTCAGAACGCGGACCTCAGGCCACGGGAGATCGAGAAGCAGCCGGCGGCATAAACGGGCCCATGGAGGGGCTGACACCCACGCAGGCATTCAAATCCACGGGCGTACCCTTGAGGGCGCCGAAGAATCAATCGCTAGGGAGCCGGTCGTGTCCGCAGTCTCACCCGACGGACGCAAGATGCTGCGCCTGGAGGTCCGCAACAGCCAGACCCCCATCGAGCGCAAGCCCGAGTGGATCAAGACCCGGGCGAAAATGGGTCCCGAGTACACCAAGATGCAGAACCTCGTGAAGAGCGAGGGCCTGCACACGGTCTGCCAGGAAGCCGGCTGCCCGAACATCTATGAGTGCTGGGAGGACCGCGAGGCGACCTTCCTCATCGGCGGCGACCAGTGCACCCGGCGCTGCGACTTCTGCCAGATCGACACCGGCAAGCCCGAGGCGCTCGACCGCGACGAGCCGCGCCGGGTCGGCGAGTCCGTGGTCACCATGGACCTGAACTACGCCACCATCACCGGCGTCGCCCGCGACGACCTGCCCGACGGCGGCGCCTGGCTGTACGCCGAGACCGTGCGTCAGATCCACCAGCAGACCGCCGAGCGCGAGGCCGGCCGCACCAAGGTCGAGCTCCTGGCCCCCGACTTCAACGCCGTCCCGGAGCTGCTCCAGGAGGTCTTCGCCTCCCGCCCCGAGGTCTTCGCGCACAACGTCGAGACGGTGCCCCGGATCTTCAAGCGCATCCGCCCCGGCTTCCGCTACGAGCGCTCCCTGAAGGTCATCACCGAGGCCCGCGACTACGGCCTGGTCACCAAGTCCAACCTGATCCTCGGCATGGGCGAGACCCGCGAGGAGATCAGCGAGGCGCTCCGGCAGCTGCACGACGCCGGCTGCGAGCTCATCACCATCACGCAGTACCTGCGCCCGAGCGTGCGCCACCACCCCGTGGAGCGCTGGGTCAAGCCGCAGGAGTTCGTGGAGCTCAAGGACGAGGCCGAGCAGATCGGCTTCTCCGGTGTGATGTCCGGCCCGCTGGTGCGGTCCTCCTACCGTGCCGGGCGGCTCTACCAGATGGCCGTGGAGCAGCGTCAGGTCGCCGCGCCGCAGCAGCTCGGCTACGTGGCCTCGCAGGCCGTCTGATGGCACGCAGTGCCACCATGACCATGTGAACCTGCGCACAAGCGACTTCTCCTCGGCAGTCGTCGATCGACGCGGTCCTGGACGTCCCCGCAGATAGGGGGGCCGTCAGGGCCGCGTCAAGCATTTCGGGCCGGGCGTCAAGGTTTCATCGGTGTTTGACCGGTCGGTCACGCCCTGGTAACACCAATCAGTGACCCTGGTTGTACACCCCGTGCACAACCCACCCGAGCCATCATCCCGAGGGGGGACCTCCACCATGCAGGCCGCGCCCGTTCGCGCCACCGCCATCCCGTCGTTCGCCACTGCACTGCGTGCCGTCGAGTCGCTGCTGATGAGCAGCGGCCATCGCACCGCCCGCCGCAACGCCTGGACGTCCGTGCTGGAGGACCGCCGTCGCGCCAAGGACCGGGTCGAGGCACAGCGCGTCCTGGACCAGGCGACCTCGGTCCACCCCTGACCTCTCGCCGCCTTCCCACGGCACTGCCGTCGTCGGCACTTGTGGGGCCACGTAGACTTCGTGGCATGGCGAGGAAGGAAACCGCAGCGGACGCTGCGAACCCCGGGCGACTGAAGCAGATCGCTCTGACCTACAAGATGACCCGCAAGGCCGACAAGAAGATCGGTCTTGTACTCGCGGCAGTCGGAATCGTCACCTTCGGTGTCTTCCTCGCGATCGGTTTCTTGATCGGTCACCCCATCTATCTCGGCATCCTGGGCCTCCTGCTCGCCTTCCTCGCGACGGCGATCGTGTTCGGGCGCCGGGCCGAGCGGGCCGCCTTCGGGCAGATGGAGGGCCAGCCGGGCGCCGCCGCGGCCGTGCTGGACAACATCGGCAGGGGCTGGAACACGACCCCCGCGGTGGCGATGAACCGCAGCCAGGACGTGGTCCACCGGGCCGTCGGCAAGGCCGGCATCGTGCTGGTCGCCGAGGGCAACCCGAACCGGGTGAAGACGCTGCTGGCCGCCGAGAAGAAGAAGATGAACCGCATCGTCGCGGACGTGCCGGTGCACGATCTGATCGTCGGTGTCGGTGAGGGTCAGGTCGAGCTGAAGAAGCTGCGGACCACCATGCTGAAGCTGCCCCGCGTGCTGACCGGCCCCCAGGTGACCGCCACCAACGACCGGCTGAAGGCCATGGGCGACCTGATGAGCAACATGCCGCTGCCCAAGGGCCCGATGCCCAAGGGCATGAAGCTGCCGAAGGGCGGGCCCAGGGCCCGCTGAGTCTCCTCGGTGCGCGAAAGTCTCCTCGTACGAGAAAGGGGGCGCCCGGTTCACACCGAGCGCCCCCTTCGTCGTACGACAGACCCTGGAGGCGGACGTACGGCAGACCCTAGAGGCGGACTTCCACGGTGCCCGCGAGGCGGTCGTGCAGGCCGCGGCCGTCGCGGTCCCAGATCAGCGCCGGGACGGCGAGGCACAGCAGGGCCGTGCGCAGCAGGGCGCGCAGCGGGTTGACGGTGCCGGTCGCCAGGGTGACCACGCGGAGGCCGAAGAGGCGCTTACCGGGAGTGAAGCCGACGGTGCCGACGGTCAGGGCGCTCATCAGGAAGAAGACGAGCAGGGCCCAGTTGCCGGTCGTCTGGGTGTAGTCGTCGGTGATGAGACCGTATGCGATCAACATGCACAGACCCCAGTCCACGGCGATCGCACCGAGCCGCCGTCCCGGGCGGGCGATGGAGCCCGGCCCCTCCTCCGGCAGGCCGAGCTGCCGGCCCCTGTATCCGAAGTCGACACCTGCGTCCTCGGCCGCCGCGCGGGGGCCGGAGAGCCAGGATCCGATTGCTTGCCTCTTGTCCACGCGACCACGGTACTGTGCCCGTTTTGCGATGTGGACACGTGGGGTGAGGTACGGGATGTCCGGTTAACGTGTGCGAAACAAATGGGTCACGCCCGAGAAATCACCCGTCCCTAGGGTCGAGTGCAGCGTGTGCCACCGCACTGGCCGCACGAACGAACTACCACCCCGGGCGAGGACGGTCCGGGAGTAGGAGGAGCTGGATGTTCCAGAACGCCGACGAGGCCAAGAAGTTCATCGCGGACGAGGACGTCAAGTTCGTCGACGTCCGGTTCTGCGACCTGCCGGGCGTCATGCAGCACTTCACGGTGCCCGTCGAGGCGTTCGACGCGGACGAGGAGCTCGCCTTCGACGGATCGTCGATCCGTGGTTTCCAGGCCATCCACGAGTCCGACATGGCGCTGCGCGCGGACCTGTCGACCGCCCGGGTCGACCCGTTCCGCCGTGACAAGACGCTCAACATCAACTTCTTCATCCACGACCCGATCACCGGCGAGCAGTACAGCCGTGACCCGCGCAACGTGGCGAAGAAGGCCGAGGCCTACCTTGCCTCCACGGGTATCGCGGACACCGCGTTCTTCGGTCCGGAGGCCGAGTTCTACGTCTTCGACAGCGTGCGCTTCAAGACGTCCGAGAACGAGTCCTTCTACCACATCGACTCCGAGGCGGGCGCCTGGAACACCGGTGCCCTCGAGGACAACCGTGGTTACAAGGTCCGCTACAAGGGCGGTTACTTCCCGACCCCGCCGGTCGACCACTTCGCCGACCTGCGTGCCGAGATCTCCCTGGAGCTGGACCGCGCCGGCCTGAAGGTCGAGCGCCAGCACCACGAGGTGGGCACCGCCGGCCAGGCCGAGATCAACTACAAGTTCAACACGCTGCTCGCCGCCGCCGACGACCTCCAGCTCTTCAAGTACATCGTGAAGAACGTCGCCTGGCGCAACGGCAAGACCGCGACCTTCATGCCGAAGCCGATCTTCGGTGACAACGGCTCGGGCATGCACGTCCACCAGTCGCTGTGGAGCAACGGCTCCCCGCTGTTCTACGACGAGGCCGGTTACGCGGGCCTGTCGGACATGGCCCGCTACTACATCGGCGGCATCCTCAAGCACGCCCCGTCGCTGCTGGCCTTCACCAACCCGACGGTGAACTCCTACCACCGTCTGGTGCCGGGCTTCGAGGCGCCGATCAACCTGGTGTACTCGCAGCGCAACCGCTCCGCCGCGATGCGTATCCCGATCACCGGTTCCAACCCGAAGGCCAAGCGCGTCGAGTTCCGCGCGCCGGACTCCTCGGGCAACCCGTACCTGGCCTTCTCCGCGCTGCTGCTCGCGGGCCTGGACGGCATCAAGAACAAGATCGAGCCGGCCGAGCCGATCGACAAGGACCTCTACGAGCTGGCTCCCGAGGAGCACGCCGGCGTCGCGCAGGTCCCGACCTCCCTCGGCGCCGTCCTCGACCGTCTCGAGGCCGACCACGAGTTCCTGCTCCAGGGCGACGTCTTCACCCCGGACCTGATCGAGACGTGGATCGACTACAAGCGCTCGAACGAGATCGCTCCGCTCCAGCTGCGTCCGCACCCGCACGAGTTTGAGCTGTACTTCGACGTGTGAGCCGAAGCTCGCTCTGACGAAACCGAGGCCCTCGGCCACGCCGCGCGCGTGGCCGAGGGCCTTTGTCACCCCGACCGAGTACCGGAGCCGGTTCCACCGCTGACGCCGGACGGCCCGCGCAGGGGGCACGAGCACGGGCGTATGTTCTATTCTGCTGGTGGGACGACACGGGGGTGGACGGGATGCCGGAGCGCGAACACGACGATCAGGAACGCGAGTTCGACCTCAGATGGGCGGACAGCGCCGAGCACAAGGAGCCCTCGGCCCGGGCCCGTATGCTCGCCGCGCGCTGGAAGGACAACCCGCCCGGTCCGGTTCCGTTCCGCGGTGAACCCGACCATGTCGCGCGCCGGCACCGCCGCTCCGGCTGGGTGTCCACCGTCGTCGTGTTCGGCTGCGTCGCCGGGGTGATCCTGCTGCTGGGCTGGATCAACTTCCGCGCGGCCCACTAGGCGGGGCTCCGCGGCGGGCGTCGCCGGGCGGGCGGGAACGGTCGGACATCCCGGGTGCACACTGGGCAGTGGGACGAGTGCCTGAGTGCCCGGGGTGGTGTGAGATGCAGAGCCGCTTCCGCAGTGATCGCCGGTTGACCGCCCGTATGGCGGTCACGCTGTTCCTGCTCGGGTTGTTGTACGTGGGCTTCGTGGCCGCGCTGATCGTGCTGCTGAAGTCCTGGATCCTGGTCGTGGTGATCGCCGCCGCGCTGCTGGGCGCCCAGTACTGGTTCTCCGACCGGGTCGCGCTGTTCGCGATGCGCGGGCGGGTGGTGGAGCGGGCGGAGTATCGCGAGCTGCACGGCGTGGTCGACCGGCTGTGCGCCCTCGCCGACATGCCGAAGCCCGTGGTCGCCGTGTCGGACATGGAGATGCCGAACGCGTTCGCCACCGGCCGCAATGCCGATCACGCCGTGGTCTGTGTGACCACGGGACTGCTGCGCCGGCTGGAGCCGGACGAGCTGGAGGGCGTCCTCGCGCACGAGCTGTCGCATGTGGCGCACAAGGACGTCGCCGTGATCACGGTCGCCTCGTTCCTTGGGGTGATCGCGGGGCTGATCGTGCGGTTCGCCTTCTACTCGCAGCTGTTCGGCGGCGGGCGCCGGGACCAGAACACCGCGGTCGCCCTTGCCGTGGTGATGGGTGTGTCGGCCGCCGTGTACGCGATCAGCTTCCTGCTGATCAGGGCCCTGTCGCGGTACCGGGAACTGGCCGCCGACCGGGCCGCGGCGCTGCTCACCGGACGGCCCTCGGTGCTGGCCTCCGCGCTCACCAAGGTCTCCGGCGACATCGCCCGGATCCCCACCAAGGACCTGCGCACGGCACAGGCCTTCAACGCCTTCTACTTCACCCCCGCCCTCGGCCGGACGCCGGGCATCTCGCGGCTGTTGTCGACCCACCCGAGCCTGGAACAGCGGCTCGACCAGCTGGGGCGGATCTCCACCGAGCTGGGCGAGGCGGCGGCGCCGGGAGGGGCGTGAGCATGGGACTGCTGGACATCCTGCTCGGCCGTACGAAACCGGCCGCACCCGATCTCGACCAGCTGTTCGGACTGCCCTCGGCGGCGATCACCCTGGAAGCGGCGGCAGGGTTCCGGCCGACCGGGAGCGGGGCGGTGTGCTTCGCGGCGGTCGAGGGCGCGGCCTTCGAGCAGACGCACCACGAGGTGCAGGCGCTGCTGGACGCGGACGCCGGGCGCGACGGCCGGCCGGTGGAGCCTGCCCGGGACGGCTACGGCTACTCCTGGCTGGTCTCCCGGCGCGGCCCCGCGCAGCTCCCGGAGCTGGTCAACGATCTGCACGCGGTGAACACCGCGATGGAGGCCAACGGCTTCGGACCGCAGCTGCTGTGCTCGCTCGCCGGGTTCGAGGACGACGAGGGCAGCCGGCTCGCCCTCGTCTACCTCTACAAGCGCGGCACCTTCTACCCGTTCGCCCCGCTGACCGGCACCGCGGAGCAGCGGGACAACGCGCTGGAGCTGAGGGTGAAGGCGGCCCTCGCGAGCGACCTGCGGATCGAGCAGGACCTGAGCCGCTGGTTCCCCGTCTGGGGTGCCCCCGGTCTGTGACCAGGGGCACCCGGTCACAGGCCGGGGGTCAGTGGCCCGGCCGGTCTCACTTGCTCTTCTCGCGTTCCTGACGGCGGGCCTCCAGGGGGCGCTCGCGGCGGTAGCGGCGCTCCCACTTGGCCTGCATGTCACGGCGGTCGCGGTAGGCGCGGTAGTCCGCGGGCATGGCACCCCCTGACGGGCCTCCCCCGGCTCCCCCGGCTCCGCGGCTCGATGCGGTGGAGTCCCGGCCGTAGCGCAGGTACAGGAACAGCACCGCGACCGCGGCCAGCCAGTAGATGTGGTTTCCGAATCCTAGAATCACCAGGACGACAGTCCCGGACATGACGATGGTGCCCATCACGGGCCTCCGTGAACGTGGGTCGAATCTGGATCTCGAGCGGTGACCGATGTCCCGACGGGGCGCTGGGGGAAGGACGACCGTCCGTCGGTGCGTAGAGACTAGCCCCGAGTCCGCGGGGTGACGCCTGCCCTGCGGGAAGCGGCGCGAGCTGCTCCGTTACGCGTGTCCAGCGTAGGGATCCGGTCACCGGCGGTGCATCTCCTTTTCCCGTGACACAAGTGCCGTGAATGAATGGGGCACATGACCGAGCTCTCCTCATTCACATGCGCCCACGACGGCGAACTGCTCAGCGGTGTGTACGGCGGTGACGCCGCCGGCCCCGGGGCGGCCACCGTCGTTCTGCTGCACGGCGCGGGCAACGGCACCAAGGACCGGCTGCTCCCGCTGCTCACCGAGTTCGTCTCCCGGGGCTGCCGCGGGCTCGCCTTCGACTTCTCGGGGCACGGCGAAAGCACGGGCGAACTGCGGGAGTTGAGTCTGCGGCGGCGACTGGAGCAGGCGGTCGCCGTGATCGACGCGCGGGTGCCGGCCGGCGGGCCGCTGATCGTGGTCGGGTTCAGCATGAGCGGGCAGACCGTGGCGGACGTCGTCGCGCACTACGGGCGGCGTGTGGTGGCGGTCGGGCTGTGCGCGCCCGCGGTGTACGCCGAGGAGGCGTGGGAGGTGCCCTTCGGGGAGGGCGAGGGGCGGTTCAGCGAGATCATCCGCCGGCCGGACGGCTGGCGCGGGGCGCCCGCGCTCGATGTGCTGCGGTCCTACGAGGGGCGTGCGGTGCTCGCGGTGCCGGGGACGGACGCGATCATCCCGCCGGCGGTGACGGAGGCGGTACAGGACGGGCTGGCGGCGCACGCCCAGTTCAGCCGGTTCGACGTGCCGGACGCCGAGCACATGCTCGGGCTGTGGTTCGAGGAACACGCCGAGGACCGGCGGGAGTTCGTGACGGCCGTGCTGGCCGGGCAGGGGGACGGGGGCTGGACGGCCACCAGGGCCTGGCTCGCCAAGCAGCTGCCGCAGGGACGGACGGTCACCGACACGGCCTTCTCGAAGGGCGGTTGGAGCTCGCAGATACGGCGGCTCACCCTCGACGACGGCACGCGGCTCGCCCTGCGCACCTTCGTGAAGCCCTTCTTCCGCAAGCATGCGCCGGGACTGCTGACCCGGGAGGCGGAGGTCCTTACGCTGCTCGCCGGGCGGCCGGACGTCCCCGCACCGCGGCTGATCGCCGTCGACGCCACGGCCGAGCACTGCGACCATCCGTCGCTGCTGATGTCCCTGCTGCCGGGCCGGGTACGGGTCGACGAGGACGAACTGGACCGTCGCCTGGATCTGCTGGCGGCCCAACTGGTGGCCGTCCACCGGGTCGTACCCGCGGAGCGCCCACGGACGTACCAGGCGTGGACCTCCCCCGAGCGGGTGCAGGCACCGGGCGGGGCGCTGTGGGAGCGGGCCGTGGACGTGCTCCGCCGCGAGCCCCCCGCATACGAGGGCTGCTTCCTGCACCGGGACTTCCACCCCGGCAACGTGCTGTTCGACAGCGCGGGCGGGCAGCTGCGGATCAGCGGGGTCGTCGACTGGGTGGAGACCTCCTGGGGCCCGGCCGACCTCGATGTCGCCCACTGCTCCACGGCTCTCGCGCTGCTGCACGGCCCCCGCTACGGGCTCGGCTTCCGGCAGCGCTACGAGGCCCACGGCGGACGCCGGCTCGCCGACACCGGCGACCATCTGTACTGGCGGCTGCTGGACGCCCTGGCCTACGCCCCCGACGCGGCGAAGCTCGCGGGGCCGTGGCGGGAGCTGGGGCGCACGGATCTGACGCCCGAGGTGCTGGGCGAGCGGCTGGCGGCGTATGTGACCGGGCTGCTGGAGCGGTACGGCTGACACGGCCCGGTACGGCTGACACGGCCGGTCAGCTGGCACGGCCCGGTACGCCGATGCGGCCGTGGCCGGTGCCGGCCCCGGTCAGATCCCCGGCGCGGCGTTGACGACGCCGGCCGCGACGGCCGCGCACAGGGCCGCGCGGTCGGCGGCGTTCCGGTCGGCGTAGGCCAGCGCGAAGTCGGTGACCGCGCGGTCGAAGGTGTCGGCGCCGCCGAGATAGCCCGCGATGGCGATGCGGTCGCCGGAGCGGGCGTGCGCCCGGGCGAGGGCGGTGCCGCACAGCCGGGCGTAGGTCAGCAGGTCGGCGGGGCTCATCCCGGCGACGTCCGCGGTGCCCTTCATGTCGCGCAGCTGACGCCAGTAGAAGTGGCGGCCCTGCGGCCCGGACATCCACCCGAGGAAGATGTCACCGGCGGCCTGGAGCAGCCGCTGACCGGCGACGACACGATGGCCGTGATGGTCGTAGGGCCCGCCCGGCAGATGTTCCTCGAGGACGGACTGCCGGGCCTCCTTGATCTGGAGGAACAGCGGGTCGTCGGCGTCCCGTCCGGCGAGCAGCACGATGAAGCAGCGCAGGCCCACGCTGCCGACGCCGACGACCTTGCGGGCGGCGTCGACGAAGCGGTAGCGGTCCAGGAGCAGGCGGCGCTCCTCGGCGAGGGTCGAGCGGTAGTCGCTGAAGATCTTGCGCAGCGAGGCCATGTCGGAGCTGCCCGCGGGTTCGAGGAGTGGCGGGTCGTGGATGATGCGCCGGCGCCCGTCGACCACGTCGGTGAGCTTGCCGAATGCCTGGAGGCTGGTGCGGCGGCGGGCCCGGCCGAGGGTGGCCTCGACACGGCGGCGGTCCCCGGCGGAGCGCACCAGGGGCAGCAGCTGCTCGGCCTCGATGCGGGTGTACCAGACGTCGAGCTCGCCGCGCCGGGCCAGCCGGCGGATGGTGGTGCGGTACGCGGTGACGGCCGCCAGGGCCGCGCGGCCGGCCTTGGCCTCCGGGTGGCCGTTCTCGCGGGCGGCCACGGCGACGGAGGTGGCGAGCCGTTTGACGTCCCACTCGAACGGCCCGGGGAACGTCTCGTCGAAGTCGGTCAGGTCGAACAGCAGGACGCGTTCCGGGGAGGCGTAGAGGCCGAAGTTGAGCAGATGGGCGTCGCCGCACAGCTGCACGGTGAGGCCGGTGTGCGGGGTGGCGGCGAGGTCGGCGGCCATCACGGCGGCGGCGCCGCGCAGGAAGGCGAACGGCGAGGCGGCCATGCGCCCGTAGCGGATCGGCAGCAGCTCGGGCAGCCGGTCGCGGCCCTGGCGTTCCAGTACGGCGACGGGGTCGGGGCGGTCGGGGGAGGGGACCCAGGAGGCGTGTGCGGAGCGGGCGACCCGCTTGCGGGCGAGCTTGCCGGCGAGGGCCCGGTCGGCGGGTCCGGCGGGGGTGCCCGAGCCCGTCATGAGGGTCCGGCTCCTCGTCCGGCCGGCCCGTGCGGCGGCTGCCGTATGCCGTGCGTGCCCTCGCTGCCCATCGTGCCTCCCGCTGCCGCGCCCGCCGGGGCGGGGCGCACGTCCTGATCGCAGTGAACGGCGGGACGGGCGACGTGCGCATGCCGGGTACGGCAATCGGGTGACGGCGCCGCCCGGCGACCGGGCGGGGGGCCGTTGTCAGTGCCGTCCGGGAGGATGCCCTCAGGGGCAAAGACCGGGTGACGGCGGGACGGGTGGAGGCCGGGAGATGGGTGACGGGCTGCGGTACATCGGCGTGGCGGAGCGGCGGGCCCGGCTGGGGCTGCGGCACCGGCTGGCCGCCGAGGCGCGGGCGGCGGATCCGGTGGAGGTCGCCGAGTCCCTGGTCGCGCTGCACGGCAGCGATCCGGCGACCGTGCACCTGGCCGTGGGCGCGCGGCTGACGGAGCCCGCGAAGACCGTGGCCCGGACCGAGCGGGCGCTGTACGAGGACCGGACGCTGGTGCGTATGCACGGCATGCGGCACACCGTGTTCGTGTTCCCCACGGAGCTGACGGCGGTGGTGCACGCCTCGACCGGCCTCGCGGTCGCCGCCCGGGAGCGGGCCTCGCTGGTCAAGGACATGGCGAAGGTGGGGGCGCCGGACGCGGCCTGGCTGAGGGAGGTCGAGGAGTCGGCGCTGGCCGCGCTGGCCCGGCGCGGGCAGGCGACGGCGGCCGAACTCGCCGCGGACGAGCCGCGGTTGCGTGAGCAGTTCGTCTACGCGGCCGGGAAGAGCTACGAGGGCGTGCACACGGTCTCCACCCGCCTGCTGCGGGTGCTCGGCGTGGAGGGGAAGGTGGTGCGGGGCCGGCCGCTCGGCTCCTGGACGTCCTCGCAGTTCCGCTGGGCCCCGGCACCCCCGCATCCCGAACTGGACGTCGGCGGCGCCCAGGCGGAGCTGCTGCGGCGTTGGCTCGCGGTGTGCGGACCGGCGACCGAGGCCGACCTCAAGTGGTGGACGGGGTGGCGGGTGACCGAGGTGCGCCGCGCGCTGACGGCGATCGGGGCGCGGGCCGTGTCCCTGGACGAGGGGACGGGGTACGTCGTCGCCGGCGACGACGGCCCGGTGCCGGAGCCCACCGAACCCTGGGCGGCCCTGCTCCCCGGCCTCGACCCCACGGCCATGGGCTGGCAGCTACGCGAGTGGTACCTGCCCCGGGAACTGTGGCCGGCGCTCTTCGACCGCAGCGGCAACGTCGGACCGACGGTGTGGTGGAACGGACGGGTGGTGGGCGGCTGGGCCCAGCGCAGGGACGGCGAGATGGTCTGGCGGTTGCCGGGGGACCTCGCGCCCGCGGAACGCCGCCAGGTGGAGGCGGCGGTCGCGGTGGAGGCGGAGCGGTTGCAGGAGTGGGTGGGTCCCGCCCGGGTGACCCCGCGGTTCCGGACGCCGCTGGAGCGGGAGTTGGCGGGGTAGGGGCGGCACCGGCGCCTTCGGCACCGGGCCCGGCAGTGCGAGCGCGGCACGCCCGCCCGGTGCGGACGGGTTCCGACGGGCGCCGTAGCGTACCGCCGGGCGCCGCCGCGTACCGACGGGCGCCGCTCGCAGGAGACGGCGCCCGCGGTACGGCTGCACGGCGCCCGGCGGCACGGCTACCGCGAGTACCGCATCAGCGCCCGGACCATGTGGCACGTGGTCTCCGACGGCGGATGCACGCCGATCATCTCCGCGGTGCTCCGAATCGTCTCGTTACGAGCCTGGTTCGGCATGTATACGCCCGAGTCGAGCAGGGCGATCGCCAGACGCATGGCCTTCAGGCGCCGGTTGTGGGTGACGTACCACTCGCGCGGTCGCCCCGCCGGCAACGGCCGCTTCTCCACGGGCGCGTACGGCAGGTCGAGCAGCACCGGGTGCTGCACGGTGGACTGGGTGGGCAGCGGCCCTCGGATCGTCCTCGGCTTCAGTGCGGCAGCGGGCACAGGCATCCTCCTGTCGCGGTCGGAGCGCCGGCCGGCTACCCGGCGACGCCCTTTCGAACACTACCTACAGTCTACTGCCCGCCACTGACATTCACAGGGCCGCACGGACGACTAAATCGCCTGGTCAGCAAGGAAATTGCGGTCGCGTCACAGCAGGTCCGGAAGGGACGCGTGAGACCTCGGCAAATTCGAACAGAGCCTCGCCGCACGCCGCCGTGGGCCACCCCGGGATACCGTGAGACGCATGGAGATCTGGATCAACCCGGCCTGTTCCAAGTGCCGCAGCGCCATCAGCCTGCTCGACGCCGAGGGCGCCGACTACACCGTCCGCCGCTACCTGGAGGACGTACCGACCGTGGACGAGATCCGGGACGTGCTCGACCGGCTGGGGCTGGAGCCCTGGGACATCACCCGGACCCAGGAGGCCGCCGCCAAGGAGCTCGGGGTCAAGGAGTGGGCCCGGGACGCGAGTGCGCGTGAGCGCTGGATCGAGGCGCTGGCCGAGCACCCCAAGCTGATCCAGCGGCCGATCATCACCGCGCAGGACGGCACGGCGGTGGTCGCGCGCACCGATGAGGCGGTACGGGACGCCCTGTCCCGCGAGGGCTGAGGGCTGCTGAAGTCCCCACTGCGGTACGGACCTTGGTGTGACGCACGTTACTTCAGAGACTCGCGCAACCGCTGAGTAACCTCGTTCGGTATCTCGTACATAACGACGTACGCTCCCCTACCTCCCAGGAGGCGCGCATGTCGCGTAGGAGAACTCTCGGTACGAAGAAGAAGCTCGCGCTGCTGGTGAGTGCGGCGACGGTGGCGGGAGGCGGTGCCTTCGTCATGGCGAGCACGTCCAACGCCTCGCAGACACCGACGGTCAAGTCCGCCGCGGGCTCGAACGTCTGTCAGGGGCTCGCCACCGCCCTCGGCAACAACCAGCGGTTCATCGAGGGACAGAAGGCCAACCCGGACGCGCAGTCCGCGGCGCGGATCGCCAACCGCGAGGCCGTCATCAAGCAGATCCAGGTCCAGCAGGAAGCGTCCGGATGCGAGGTTGGGGAGTCGGCTCAGGGCTCCCAGGCATCGCAGCCGGCGCAGGGCGGGCAGCAGGGCGCTGGTGAACAGGGCGCCGGTGAGCAGGGCGCCGGCGAACAGGGCGGAGGCGCGCAGGCGGGCGGCGCGGCACCGTCGCAGAGCGCCCCTGCGGAGGACGAGAACGCGGGGAACAACGGTGGCGGGGCCGCGGCCTCGGGCGAGCAGGTGTGCAACGGCTCGACGGTCACGCTCTCCGGCGAGGGCGGTGCCCCGGCGGCGTCCAGCAGCGAGTTCCCGGCGGGCACGAAGCTGAAGGTCACCAACCTGGACAACAACAAGTCCACGACGGTCGAGGTGACGTCGGTCTCCGGCAGCTGTGTGCTGCTGAACAACGCCGCCTTCGAGCAGGTCCGTGAGCCCGGCAAGTTCCTGATCCGCCGTGCGGTGATCGAGAAGGTGGGGTGATGCTCGACTAGTCACGGCGTACGTGTCACAGGTCCTGTCGCTCGCGGCCACGAGCGGCAGGACCGACGTGTTCCACGGCCGCGCTTCCCACGGCCGCGCTTCCCACGGCCCCGCACGGCCCGGTGCTTCTCGGCGGTTCTCGGGGTTCTCGGCGTGAAACGCGCCACACCACCCCCAGGTAACACGGGGTTCACATTCGAGCAATGACCGGGAAATCGCCTGTTGACAGGCTCGCGGACATCAACGGCGGCGCCCCAGTGCCGCAGCGCCGCAGCACCCGCAACTGCGCCCAGACCCACCCCCGAAGGATGTGGCCCGTGACCTTCAAGGCTGAGTACATCTGGATCGACGGCACCGAGCCGACGGCCAAGCTGCGTTCCAAGACGAAGATCATCGCGGGCGCCCCCGCCGGCCTCGAGGCACTGCCCATCTGGGGCTTCGACGGGTCCTCCACCAACCAGGCCGAGGGCCACGCCTCGGACTGCGTGCTCAAGCCGGTCTTCACCTGCCCGGACCCGATCCGCGGCGGCGACGACATCCTGGTCCTGTGCGAGGTCCTCAACATCGACCTCACCCCGCACGCCAGCAACTCCCGGGCCGCGCTCGCCGAGGTCGAGGAGAAGTTCGCCGCGCAGGAGCCGATCTTCGGCATCGAGCAGGAGTACACCTTCTTCCAGGACGGGTACCCGCTGGGCTTCCCCAAGGGCGGCTTCCCGGCCCCGCAGGGCGGCTACTACTGCGGCGTCGGCGCCGACGAGATCTTCGGCCGTGAGGTCGTCGAGGCCCACCTGGACAACTGCCTGGCCGCCGGTCTCGGCCTCTCCGGCATCAACGCCGAGGTCATGCCCGGTCAGTGGGAGTTCCAGGTCGGCCCGCTCGCCCCGCTGGAGGTCTCCGACCAGCTGTGGGTCGCCCGCTGGCTGCTCTACCGCACGGCCGAGGACTTCGGCATCTCCGCGACGCTGGACCCGAAGCCGGTGAAGGGCGACTGGAACGGCGCCGGCGCGCACACCAACTTCTCGACGAAGGCGATGCGCGAGGGCTACGACGCGATCATCACCGCCTGCGAGTCGCTCGGTGAGGGCTCCAAGCCGCTCGACCACGTCAAGAACTACGGCGCCGGCATCGACGACCGTCTGACCGGTCTGCACGAGACCGCCCCGTGGAACGAGTACTCCTACGGTGTCTCCAACCGTGGCGCCTCGGTCCGTATCCCGTGGCAGGTCGAGAAGGACGGCAAGGGCTACATCGAGGACCGCCGCCCGAACGCCAACGTCGACCCGTACGTGGTGACCCGCCTGCTCGTCGACACCTGCTGCGCCGCCCTGGAGAAGGCCGGCCAGGTCTGATCGACCAGGATGTCCGCAGGGGGCGCCCACCGTCGAGGTGGGCGCCCCTTGCGTCTTGTGGGGCGGCTCGAGAGGTGAGACGCGGGGTCCCCCGCGGCCCGGGGGTCTGCTTCAATGGAGGCATGGTCGGCATCCAGAAGTACTCCGCGACAGGTCGTCATGACCTCGAGCCCTTCTGGCCTTCCCGTCAGCACCACGACTTCGACCGGGTGTGTTGCCGCGCGATGAACGCGCCGGCCCTCTGAAGCCGTACCCCCGGCCTTCGGCCAGCGCGACACGACGTACGTCTCCCACGGACTCCTCGCGCGAAAGAGCTGACCTCTCATGGCGACCACCCGTTCTCTGTCCACCGCCACGCTCGACTCCCCCGCCCCGAACGGCTCACGGCACCATCTGCGTGCCGTGGACCGGGACGAGGTGCTCGATGTCGCGGACCTCCTGCCGCCCGGCGCCACCTGGCTGCCCGCTCCCCAGCACTCCCTGCCCACGCTGCCCGGGCAGCCGCCGATGATCGGCTATCTGGTGCTCGTCCCGGCCGACCGGCAGCCGCCGACCGCGCCGGTGCCGCCGGCCCCGGCCACCGACGGCGACCCACTCGTCACCATCGACGCCGTGCGTCGCACCGCCGCCGTCGCGGGACGTGAACTCGACCTCACCTACCTGGAGTTCGAGCTGCTCGCCCATCTGGTGGCCAACCCCCATCGCGTGCACACGCGCGACCAGCTGGTCACCACGGTGTGGGGCTACGGGCATGTGGGGGACGGCCGTACGGTCGACGTCCACATCGCCCGGCTGCGTCGCAAGCTGGGCGCCGAGCACCGGGACACCATCCGGACGGTGCGGCGGGTGGGCTACAAGTACGCTCCGCCGACCGGCCGCTGATCCGCGGCCGGACGCGAATCCCGCCGGATACTGATCCCGGCGGGCGCGGATCCCGCCGTGGGCCGGCGGGTCTGCTGACGGCAGAGTTCCGTTTCCGTTCCCCGCCGCATGGGGCACAGTCGGCGGCATGAGGCTATTGATCCTGGGTGGTACGCAGTTCGCGGGACGGGCCGTCGCGGAGGCGGCCCTCGGGCGCGGCTGGGAGGTGACCGTCTTCCACCGGGGCACGCACGAGCCGCCGGCCGGGGTGCGGTCGCTGCACGGTGACCGCACCGCACCCGACGGGCTCGCCGCCCTCACCGCGGCGGACGGCGCTTGGGACGCCGTCGTCGACACCTGGTCGGCGGCGCCCCGCGCGGTGCGGGACACGGCGCGGCTGCTGCGGGGCCGCGCCGGACGGTATGTGTATGTGTCGAGCTGCTCGGTGTACGAGTGGGCCCCGCCCACGGGGTACACCGAGGACGCGCCGGTCGTGGCGGGCGCCGACGCCGGCGCCGAGCACACCGACTATGCGCGGGACAAGCGGGGCGGCGAGCTGGCGGCCGTCGACGCCTTCGGGGCGGAACGCTCCCTGCTGGTGCGGGCCGGGCTGCTCCTCGGGCCGTACGAGAACATCGGCCGGCTGCCGTGGTGGCTGGCCCGGGTCGCCCGTGGGGGTCCCGTGCTGGCACCCGGGCCGCGCGAGCTCGCCCTCCAGTACGTCGACATCCGCGACTTCGCGGAGTGGATCCTCACGGCGGTGGAGAGGGAGCTGAGCGGGCCGTACAACCTGATGAGCCCACGAGGCCACACCACCATGGGTGAGCTCCTCGACGCGTGTGCGGCGGTGACGGGTTCGGACGCCGAACTGCGCTGGACCGACCCCGAGGTCGTCCTCGGCGCGGGCATCGAGCCGTGGACCCAGCTGCCGGTGTGGGTGCCGCCGGGCAGCGACATGCATGACGCCCTGCACGGCGCGGACGTGTCCAGGGCTCTCGCAAAGGGCCTGCGCTGCCGGCCGGTCGCGGAGACGGTGGCCGACACCTGGCGCTGGCTGCGGAGCGTCGGGGGCAGCGCGCCCCGGCGGCCGGACCGGGCGCCGGTGGGCCTCGATCCGGAGGTGGAGGCCAAGGTGCTGGCGGCGTGCGAGCAGGGTGTATCTGGCACCACCCCCTGATCCGGGGGCCTGGCCCCGTGACCCCCCGACGCCCGCTCGGCGAGACTTGGCGGCATGACCAACGACAAGTCGAGCGGGGTCGGTTCGCGGGCCCGGGGCATGGGAACGGCCGCGCTGCGGGGGCTGGCGCTCGCGCTGGTGTCCCTGCCGGGGGCGGTCCTGTGCTTCACGCTCTCCCTGGTGTCCATCGCCCTCATCCCGATAGGCATCGGCCTCGTCACGACCCCGTGGGTGCTGACGGGGGTACGGGCGTTCGCCGACTGGCGGCGGCTGCTCGCGGCCGAGTGGGGCGGGGTGCGGATTCCGCCGGCGTACCGGCCGTTGCCGAAGGACGCCAACCCGTGGACGCGCACCTTCGGGATGCTGCGCGACCCGGCGACCTGGCGGGACCTGCGGTGGCTGCCGGTCGACATGACGGCGGGTTTCGTCACCGCCCTGCTCCCGGCCGTGCTCGTCCTGTACCCGCTGGAGGGCTTCGCGCTGGCGGCCGGGTTGTGGCGGACCATGGCGGGTGGTCCGTATGCCGAGTACGGGCCGTACTGGTACGGCTTCGTGCCGGTCAGCGACCAGCTGTCCGCGCTCGGCGCCGGCGCGCTGGGAGCCGTCCTGCTGATCGTCGCCCACCGGTACGCCGTGAGCGCCTTCCATCTCCACTTCCGGCTCACCCGGGCCGTCCTGAGCCCCAGCCAGACGCAACTCGCCGAGCGAGTCCGGGTGTTGACCGAGACCCGGCGGGACGCCGTCGACACCTCCGCCGCCGAACTGCGCCGGATCGAACGCGATCTGCACGACGGGGCGCAGGCGCGGCTGGTGGCGATGGGCATGGACCTGGGGACGATCGAGATGCTGCTCGACAAGGACCCGGCGAAAGCCAAGGAGCTGGTCGCGCAGGCCCGCCGGTCCTCCGTCGACGCGCTCACCGAACTGCGCGACCTGGTGCGCGGCATCCATCCGCCGGTCCTCGCCGAGCGCGGACTCGGGGACGCCGTCCGGGCGTTGGCGCTTCGGCTGCCGGTGCCGTCCGAGGTGGCCGTGGAGCTGTCCGGGCGGGCCGAGGCGCCCGTGGAGTCGGCGGCGTACTTCGCGGTCAGCGAGGTGCTCACCAACGCCGTCAAACACTCGGGGGCCGACCGGATCTGGATCGACCTGCATCATGCGGCCGGGGGCGGCGGCATGCTGCGCGTCACCGTCACCGACAACGGCAAGGGCGGTGCGGAGATCGGGGCGGGTTCGGGCCTGGCCGGGATCGAGCGGCGACTGGGTACATTCGACGGCGTCCTGGCCGTCAGCTCTCCCGCGGGCGGTCCCACCATGGTCACCATGGAGATTCCTTGC
Source organism: Streptomyces sp. M41 (assembly GCF_043673425.1). NCBI lineage: Bacteria > Bacillati > Actinomycetota > Actinomycetes > Kitasatosporales > Streptomycetaceae > Streptomyces > Streptomyces sp. M41. The sequence continues at coordinate 68,812 of NZ_JBIMKE010000021.1, forward strand.
GCGTTGTCCTAGCCGAAGACCTGTTCCTGCTGCGCGACGGACTCGTCCGGCTCCTTCAGGCCTACGACTTCGAGATCGCGGCGGCCGTGGAGACCGGCCCCGAGCTGGCCCGCGCCCTGGCCGAGCTGGAGCCGGGCGTCGCGGTCGTCGACGTACGGCTGCCGCCGACGCACTCCGACGAGGGGTTGCAGTGCGCGCTTCAGGCCCGCCGGGAGAAGCCCGGGCTGCCGGTGCTGGTTCTCTCACAGCACGTGGAGCAGCTGTACGCGCGGGAGTTGCTCGCGGACGGCAGCGGCGGGGTGGGGTATCTGCTGAAGGACCGGGTCTTCGACGCGGACCAGTTCGTGGACGCCGTACGACGGGTCGCGGCGGGCGGCACGGCCATGGATCCGCAGGTCATCCAGCAGCTGCTGACCCGCCGCGCGGCCGACGACCAGCCGCTGGCCCGGCTGACGCCCCGGGAGACGGAGGTGCTGGAGCTGATGGCGCAGGGCCGGACGAACGCGGCGATCGCCGAACGCCTGGTCGTCACGGAACGGGCGATCGCCAAGCACACCGCCAACATCTTCGCCAAACTGGGCCTGGAGGTGTCGGACGACGACAACCGTCGCGTGCTGGCGGTTCTCGCGTATCTCGACCATGGCCGGTAAAACCGGACCCACTCATTCACCCGGTGTGCGGGATCAACAACTCCTGGTGCCGCAGGGGCGGTTGAGCACACAGCGTTCTCACGAATCTCTCAACAATTCCCGAGGCGGCTGAACACCCCTGGGACGCCTTCCGTATGAGTGAGAGCCGCTTCACTCCTGTCGGGCGCCCTCGATGCCCCCGAAAAAGGAAGTCAGAGGAGTTCCATGGGACGCAACACAAGAAAACGCCGTACGCCGCTGGCCACCAAGGCCATTGCCGCATCGGCGGCCCTAGCGCTCGGTGGGGGCGGGCTTGTATGGGCCAACTTTTACGCCTCGGCGCACGAGGACAACTCTGGGTGGAACCAGACGAAGTCCTCGAATGCCCGGGTCGCGACGATCAACTGCCCTGATGTCGGCCAGAAGCTGACGAAGGTGCCGAGGAGCGCGCGCAGGGGTGTCGCCAAGGAGCTGGCGCTGCTGGACAGGCAGGTCACGGATGCCTACAAGCGTCTCGCCGAGACGCGGAAGGCCCAGGCGGGGGACGCCAACTACGTCAACAACGCCATCCTCGGCCCGCTGAAGTCCAAGCGCGTGGCCACGCTCGACCGGATCGGCATCAACATCAACCGGGCCGGCGGCAAGGCCCCGCGGAGTCTCGGCCAGTTCGCCCAGTGCCAGGGTGTCCCAGCCGAACAGCCGGAGGTCAACGACGGCAACGGTGACGGCCAGAACAACGGCGGTCAGGACAACGACGGCCAGAACAACGACGGCCAGAACAACGACGGCGGCCAGAACAACGGCGGTCAGGACCAGGGCGGCCAGGACGGCGGCGGACAGGACCAGGGCGGCAACGGCGGGCAGGCCGGCAACGGCCCGTCGGCGGACGACTTCGTGGACATCACGCAGGTCCAGGGAGACGCCCAGCTGGGCGTCGGCGCGAACGGCCTCCCCGCGAACGGGGACAGCGGTTCGACCGGCAGCTTCACCACGAATTGCGGCACCAACGAGAACGAGAACCGCAACTCGGACAACGTGATCGTCGCTCCGGGGGTCAGCAACGGTGCGCAGCACCAGCACGACTACGTCGGCAACCAGGCCAACAACGCTTTCGCGAGCGACCAGGACCTGGCGAACGGCGACACCACCTGCCAGAACCAGGGTGACAGGTCGTCGTACTTCTGGCCGGTACTGCGTATCCAGGACGGTCAGAACGACATCGACGCGGACGCGCCCGGTGGCGGTCAGGACGGCAACGTCGGCACGATCGTCGAGCCCAGCGAGGCACAGCTGAAGTTCGTCGGCAACAGGACGAGCGATGTCGTCGCGATGCCGCAGGCCCTGCGCATCATCACCGGTGACGCCAAGTCCTTCGTGAACGGCAACGCCAACGCCAACGCCAACTGGAGCTGCACCGGCTTCGAGGACCAGGTCCAGCTGGAGGACAAGCTGCCGATCTGCCCCGAGGGCAGCTCCGTGGTGCGGACGTCCAACTTCCAGAGCTGCTGGGACGGTCAGAACATCGACAGCGCCAACCACCGTACGCACGTGGCGTTCGTCCAGGGCGACGGCACCTGCGCCAACGGTTTCCAGGCGATCCCCCAGCTCCAGGTCCGCCTGGTCTACGACGTTCCGGCCCCGCAGATCCAGAACGGACAGGTCCAGAACGCCTTCGCGGTCGACTCCTTCCCGGACCAGCTGCACAAGGCGATCACCGACCACAACGACTTCATCAACTTCTTCGACGAGAACACGATGAACGAGATGGTCGACTGCATCAACAGCGGCCAGAACTGCCAGTAGCGGTCCTGAACCGGTAGCGAAAGCCGGCGGTGGGAATTCCCACCGCCGGCTTTCGTCCGTCCGGGTCCGGGCGGTCAGCTGTGGTGGCCGCCGTCGTTGTGACTGCCACCGGGGTTCATGTGCGCGGAACCCTCCTCCATGGTCCCGCCCAGCTTGCTCTGCAGCGTCGTGACCGTTTTCTCCTGTCCCACGGCGACCCACTTGCGGCCGACGAGGTAGTAGCCGCCGTAGTCCTTCGCGCCGCTCAGCCACTCGGCCTGGCCGCGGTCCGTGGCGAAGGTGGCGAGGATGTACTTGTCCTTGCCGGTCTTGCAGATGGCCTGGCGGAGCTCGTCCGCGTCGGTCTGCATGTTCGGGTCGCACTTCGCCATGGCCGCCAGATGCTCCAGGCTGCCGGTCGCCGTCTTCGGCACCTCGGCCTCCTTGTCGCCGCCGGAGCCACAGCCGGCCAGCGCGAGCACCGCCACCGCGCCGGTCAGCGCGAGCATCGGTCGGGTCAATGTCATCGGTTCCTCCGGTCCATGCCGCACAGAGCCCCGACGGGGGCCCTCGTCTCCCATACGGCTGTGGTGTGCGCTGCGCTCAATCAGAGGCTCTCACGGGCACGGATGTGCGAGTGTGACTCAGTGGACAAGGACTGGGAAGACCGCGTGACCGCCGCATGGGTGGCCTTCGACACCTCTGCCTCGACCGGGGCCGCCGACTTCCGCGCCGTCATCGACGCCCTCGTCGCCGAACTGCCGGACGACAGCCCCCTGGGCCCCTTCGAGCGGGCCTGCGCCTGGGACTCCACCGGCCACTCCGACCGGGCGGTGCCGCTGTACCGGGAGGCGCTGGCGCGGGGTCTGAGCGGGTACAAGGGCCGCCGGGCCAAGATCCAGCTGGCCAGCTCGCTCAGGAACATCGGCCGGGCGGAGGAGGGCGTCAAGCTGCTGACACCCGAACTGACCGCCCCCTCCGACGAGCTCGACGACGCGGTACGCGCCACCCTGGCGCTGTGTCTGTCGAGCCTGGGACGCGATCGCGAGGGCCTGGCTCTGGTATTGGGGGCGCTCGCCCCGCATCTGCCCCGCTATCAGCGTTCCATGGCGAACTACGCCCGTATGCTGGTGACCGGTCCGCCGGACGAGCCCCGCTGAACCGCCGACCGGCGGCAGACGGCCGTCCGCGGGTGCCCGCCCACGGGAGATTGTCCACGAGTGACTGTCTACGGGTGCTTCGTGACCGGTCGCGCCGAAGCCGTGGATCCGCGGGTGCGGGCCGGCCCGCTCCCCCGCCGGCACCCGCGCGCCGCCGGCCGGTCCGCGAGGACCTGGCAGGTGGGGAATGCGCCGTCCGCGTGGCGGTGACCTCCGGACCATTCGCTCGTTCTGCTGAACGTGCAGTCACAGGATGTCGCCCCGCGCCCCGCCCCCGCCCCGGCCGATCCGGTCGTCGACGTCGAGCGGGCCGAGGCCGCGCTCGTCGAGCACTATCCGCGTCTGGTCCGGCTCGCCTACCTGGTGCTGCCGCCGACCCTCGGCCGCAACCGGCGCGTGGTGACCGCGCACTCCCTCGCCCAGCGCGCGCTGCCCCGTGGCCGGGCGAGCTCGGCACCCGTGATCCCGGCCCAGTCGACCGGCCGCGAGGGCGACCCCGGCTACGCCTTCCTCCGGCTCAGGGTGCTGCGCACGGCGCTGGAGGCCGACCGGCCGCTGAAGCGCCTGGCCTGGCCCAAGCGCTCCCAGCTGCCGCCCCTGCTGCCCCATGTCTGGGGCCTGCGCCTCTTCCCCCGGTCGGGCGGTGCCGACGAACTCGCCCTGGACCAGCGGTTGTCGGCACTGTCCGGCCCGGCGCGGGCCGCCTATGTGCTGCGCGGCCTGGAGAAGCTCGCGGACGACGACGTGTGCGAGGTGCTGGCGGCGGCCGGCGTCGACGACTGGGAGGGCGCGCTGGAGGAGGCCGACACCGTGGAGGCGCAGTACGCGCTCCTCGACTCCCCCGAGTTCGACCCCTGCTCGCTGCAGGCCCGGCCGACCGATCTGATGCGGCGCAGGCAGCATCTGAAGGCCGCGCTCGCCGCCGGGGCCGCCCTCCTGGTGTGCGGGGCGCTGCTCGGGCTGCCCGGCGAGGGCTGGAGCCCGGACGGTCCGGCCGCGCCCCCGTACGCGCAGAACCCGGCGGCCGAGGCCGCCCTCGACCCGGCCCAGCTGACGAAGGTCCCGGCGCTGGCCTGGCAGTCCTCCGCCCGCACCGACTTCTCGGTGTGGCCGGCCCGCGGTGACCTCACCGACGACTCGGACCTGCTGCGCCGCGCCCTCGCCGTCTGGGCCCGCCCGGGCGAGACGGTCGCGGTCTCGGCGACACCCGGTACCCCCTCGGGCGGCCCGCCCGGCGCACCGCAACTGCTGTACGCGGGGAACGTCGACAACGCGCGCGTGGTGATCCTCCACGACGGTCTACGCATCGCCCGTTATGCCGAGCCGAAGGACGGCACGTCCGGTGCCGCCCTGGACTTCTCCCGGGTCGACGGCGCGACCAGGGCCGAGGCGAGCGCGGTGGTGCTGAGCCGGGCCGACGGCAACGTCCGCTTCCTGATGGCGCCCTGGGTGAAGAAGGCGGCCGAGCGGGATCTGCTCAAGCCTCGTTCCGGGGCGATGGATCTCACCGTGACCGACGGCGTCACCTCGCCGATGGCGAGCCCCGCCACCCAGGCGACCGGCACCTGCACCTCGTGGAACGTCCTTCAGCTGACCGACGGCACCGGCACCCGGGTGCTGACCGACCTCGCCGAGCTGGTCCCGGCCCGGCTCACCACGGGCCGCCCCGGGCAGGTCTCGGATGCCTCCGGACCGGCGGCGCTGCGCACCTGGGCGCCGTACTCCTGCTGGCTGGGCGCGCTGCGTTCGGCGGGTGTGCGCACGGTCAACGCCTGGACGTTCGCCCGGCAGCCGCTGCCCGACGGGACCGGCTCGGCGGACTGGGTGTGCACCCGTGCCGAGACCTGGCGGGGCGGTGGCGAGCGGGTGCTGGCCCAGTTCCGGACGCCGGGCTCGACGAACGCCGCGGTGGTCGCGAAGGCGCAGAACGTACCGGCGTGCGGGGCGCGGGATCCGCATGTGCTGGCCGGGGTGCTGTGGAAGGCGCAGACGGGCGACTGGTACCTGCTGGCGGCGGGCGCCCGGGACACGGCGTCGATCCGGGCCACGGGTGGCGTCCGCGGCACCTCGCAGGGCAGCCTCCTGACCGTGCGGGCGAAGCAGGGCGCCCAGGCGGAGCTCAAGGGCACGCTGACGAGCGGGCGGTCGGTCGACGGGCTCGGGTGACACCACCGGCGGCACGGCGGGGCGGCGAGCCTTGCTGACAGTTTCGTAAATAAGAGGCCGCACAGGGGTTCACCCCGGACCTACCCGTCAGTACATTGACGCCATGTCCAATAAGCAGGAGCGGGTGCCTCTCAAGGCCCGCAAGGTGTCCTTCGCCTGGGACGGCACCCCTTTGCACTGGGTGCCCGGGGATCCGATCACGACGCACACCATCAATGTGCTGCATCTGCTCCTGCCCGCCGGTGAGCGATGGTTCGTGCACGTCTACAAGCAGGTGCTGCCCTACATACGGGACCCGCAACTGCGCGAGGACGTCCTCGGGTTCATCGGGCAGGAGGCGATGCACTCGCAGGCCCATGACGAGGTGCTGCCGTATCTGCGCGAGCAGGGGCTCGATCCCACGCCGTACACCGCGCAGGTGGACTGGTTCTTCGAGAAGCTGCTGGGTGATCGCACTCCCCCACTGCTCAACGCGTGGGTGGTACCCCCATCGCCGGGCCGGGCGCGCCGCTGGTGGCTGTTGGAGCGGGTGGCGCTCATCGCGGCCATCGAGCACTACACGGCCTTCCTGGGCGACTGGGTGCTGAACGCCGAGGAGCTGGACCGGCGCGGCGCCGATCCGACCATGCTGGACCTGCTGCGCTGGCACGGCGCCGAGGAGGTCGAGCACCGGTCGGTCGCCTTCGACCTGTTCATGCACCTCGACGGCGGCTACCGGCGGCGGGTGCGGACCTGGGCAGCGGCGTTCACGGCCCTGGTCTTCCTGTGGCAGCGGGGGGCGCGGTTCTTCATGGAGAACGACCCGACGCTCATCGACGGCAAGGCCACCTTGAAGGACTTCTACGTCCGCGGCAGGCGCGGCACGCTTCCCACGGTCGAGGACATGCTCAAGTCGATCCCGCGGTACCTCAGCCGCGCCTACCACCCCTCCCAGGAGGGCTCCACCGAACAGGCCCTGGCCTATCTGGCCACCTCCCCCGCGGCGTCGGCCGCGGAGCGGTACGAGAAGGGTGCTGGCTGATGCCGAAGCTGCGGACCGTCATGGTCGTCGCCGGTGCCGCCCTGCTGACCCGGCGGGCGATGCGGCGCCGGATACAGGCGTCGCCGCTGTGGCCGATGCCCGCCCTGGAGGAGCCGATCTCGGGCCGGCCGCGGTCACGGGCGCTGCGGCTGCTGGTGACCGCGTGCGAGCCGGTCGCCGACGGGGTCGTCGGGCTGCGGCTGGAGGGACACGACCTGCCGCGCTGGGAGCCCGGTGCGCATCTGGACCTGGTGCTGCCGTCGGGGCTGGTGCGGCAGTACTCGCTGTGCGGCGACCCGGAGGACACCTCGTCGTACACCGTGGCCACGCGGCTGGTCGTGGACGGCCGGGGCGGCTCGCGCGAGGTGCACGAGCAGGTGCGGGAGGGGATGGAGCTGGAGGTGCGGGGGCCGCGGAACCGCTTCCCGCTGGTCGAGGCCGAGTCCTATGTGTTCGTCGTGGGCGGCATCGGGATCACGCCGGTCCTGCCGATGCTGCGGGCGCTGCCGGACGGTGTTCGGTGGCGGCTGCTGTACTGCGGGCGCAGCCGGGCCTCGATGCCGTTCCTGGAGGAGGTCGAGAAGTTCGGCGCGGACCGGGTGACCGTCGTGGAGGGGCTGCCGGATCTCGACGGTCTCCTCGCGGACGTCCCCGAGCAGGCGGCCGTCTACTGCTGTGGCCCCGAGGGGCTGATGGCGGCGGTGCAGGAGCGGTTCCCGCGGGTCCACCTGGAGCGGTTCGCGCCGCGCGCCTCGACGGGCGGCGCCTTCGAGGTGGAACTGCGGCGCAGCGGGCGGACCTTGACCGTGCCGGCGGACTCGACGGTCCTGGCCGCCGTGCGGGCCGAACTGCCGGACACGGCGTACTCCTGCGAGCAGGGCTTCTGCGGGACCTGCCAACAGCGGGTGCTGGAGGGTGAGGTGGACCACCGGGACGAACTGCTGACGGACGCGGAGCGGGGTGACTCCATGCTGATCTGTGTGTCACGGGCGCGAGGCGACCGACTCGTTCTTGATCTTTGAACGCCTCTGACCGGTCCGGTCCGTTCGCGGCTGGAATCGATCGGTAGGGTGTGCCCATGACTACCGGGGTACGGCGAAGAATGGGAGTCGAGGAGCGGCGGCAGCAGTTGATCGGCGTCGCCCTCGAACTGTTCAGCCAGCGCTCGCCCGACGATGTCTCCATCGACGAGATAGCGTCGGCCGCGGGCATCTCGAGGCCGCTGGTCTACCACTACTTCCCCGGCAAACTCAGCCTGTACGAGGCCGCGTTGAAGCGTGCCTCGCAGGATCTGGCGGACCGGTTCGTCGAGCCGCGGGAGGGGCCGCTGGGGGCCCGGCTGCTCCGCGTGATGCGCCGGTTCTTCGACTTCGTCGACGAGCACGGCCCCGGTTTCTCGGCGCTGATGCGGGGCGGCCCGGCGGTCGGCTCGACGGCGACGAACGCGCTGATCGACTCCGTGCGGCAGGCCGCGTATGTCCAAATCCTTTCGCATCTGCGGGTGGAGAACCCGCCCGCGCGGCTGGAACTGGTCGTCCGCTCCTGGATCTCGCTCGCCGAGTCGACGGCCCTGATCTGGCTGGACGGCCGGCGCATCCCGCGCGAGGAGCTGGAGAAGCAGCTCGTGCACGACTTCGCCGCGCTGGCCGCCGTCAGCGCCGCCTACGACGAGGAGATGGGCGCCCTGCTGCGCCACATCCTGCGGGACGAGCCGGCCGACGGCCCCTTCACCGACCTGGTCACCCGGCTCGTCTCCCTGGCCTCCTGAGGCTCAGGCGTCGAACTTGCGGTACGACGCGTCCAGGTCCCGCACCTCGGCCGACGCGTGCAGCGCGGTGCCGTCGGCGGGCTTCACATGGCTGCGCAGCAACTCCAGCACGGCTTCGGTGAGGCGCGCCTTCGTCTCGTCCCGTCCCGCCAGCAGCCCGAGGGTGACATGGACGATCGCGTGCCCGCCTTCGTCCCGTCCGACGGTCGTGTCCTCGGTGGCCCGGAACTGCGTCTTGCACGCCTCGTACTTCGCTGCCGCGATCTCGACCACCGCGTCGTGCAGGGCGAGCGCGAAGCCGCGCCGGTCGAAGCCTTCGGCGAGCGGTGCGGAGTAGTCGACGGTGATCTGCGGCATGGGCACTCCTGTTCTACGACGGCACGTCTCACCCTAGCCGCAGGGCCAGCATCGCGATGTCGTCCTCCTGCTGGCCCCCGAAGGCGCCCAGCAGTGTGTCGCACAGCTCGTCCACGCCGGGCGGGGCATCCGCGGCGGCGGTGCGCAGTTGCTCCATGGAGGCGGAGAGGTCGATGCCACGGGTCTCGATGAGGCCGTCGGTGACCATCAGGAGCCGCTCCTTACCGGTGAGGACCACCTCGCTGGGCTCGGGCCGGTCGAGGCCGAGGCCGAGCAGCGGTCCGGCCACGGGGACGTACTCGGCGTCGCCGTCGTCGTGCACGATCAGCGGCGCGATGTGGCCCGCGTTGGCGATACGGCTGCGTCCGGTCCCCGGGTCGACCAGGGCAAGGCAGACCGTCGCGGTGACCTCGGGGTGGTAGTGCTGGAGCATCCGGTCGAGCCGCTCCGCGAGCACGCCCGGGTCGCTCTCCTCCACGCAGTAGGCGCGCAGGGCGTGCCGGATCTCGACCATGACGGTGGCCGCCTCCAGCGAGTGCCCGACGACGTCCCCGACCGCGGTGAGCACACCCTGCGGGGTGCGCAGGGCGGCGTAGAAGTCACCGCCAATCTCGGCCTGCCGGGACGCGGGCACGTACCGGACGACGACCTCCACACCGGGCAGCTGGGGCAGCCGGTACGGCTGAGGCAGGAAGCTGTGCTGGAGGGTGAGGGCGATGTGCCGTTCGGCCTGGTACATCAGCAGCGGTTCGGCGGCGAGCGCGGTGGCCTGGGCGAGCCGGGCGAGGAGGTCGTCGTCGGCCGGGCGCACCGGGGTGGCCACGCACACGGGCGTCCGGCCCGCCTCGGGGAAGACCAGCAGCAGCCGGGCGTCCTCGCGGACACCGGGGTGGAAGAACCCGGCGGGCCACAGTGAGGCGGGCACGACGGTGTGGTGCGCGCCCCGCTGCTCGGTCCAGTTCCGGGCGATCCGGGTGACCAGCCGCGCCGCCGCCACATGCGGGGCGGTGCCGGGCAGCGCCGCCTCGGGCACGGCGGTCGGGGTCGCCGGCCGGCCGGCGGCGCCGTGGCCGCGGGGCGGGCCCGGGAGGCTGCCGCCCCAGTGCGGTTCGCCGTCCGGCCCGATGACGAAGACGACGGCGGGCGTTCCGGTGAGCCGGGCCGCACCTGCGGCAGCCGCGTCGGCCAGCTCCCCCAGGCAGCGCGCGGTCTGCACGGTGACGATCACCTCGGACAGCAGCGTCAGCCGGTGCGCGAGCGTCTCGGCGGCGGTGCGCCGGCGTGCCCCGCGGACGGCGGCCCGTACGACGGCCTGGATCTCGCTGGGCTCGGCCGGCACCGTCAGATAGGCGTCGGCACCCGCGTCCAGCCCCTGGCACCGGTCCCCCGCCTCCACGGCACTGGCGGAGAAGTGGACGACGGGCAGCGCGGCCATGGACGGCCGGGACTTCACCCGGCGGCACAGTTCGAAGCCGTTCATGTCCGGCAGCCCCACGTCGACGAGGGCCGCGTCGGGCAGGGCGCCCGCGCGCAGCCGCACATCGAGTTCGTCCAGCGCCTGGCCCGCGCTCGCGACGGGGACGACCTCATGGCCCGCGCGGCGCAGTACGGCGCCCATGGCATAGCGGTTGGCCGATACGTCGTCGACGACCATCACGGTCGTACCCGGCTGCCTGCCGTAACCGTCCATCGCCGCCAGCCCCTGGAGCCCCTGGATACACACACGAATGGGGCGGGCCCGGCGTGACGGGTCCGCCCCATTCAAACTAGCGTCGTGTCAGGGCGTCCGTGCGAAGACGGCGACAGTACGCCCCGGAACGGCGAACGTGCCGGATTCCTTCGCGTACGAAGCGGACTTGACGATAGGGTCCGCACCCTCGGCCTGCACCGGATGCAGCCGATAGCCCTCCCCGGCCAGTGCCCCGACCCGCTGTTCCCGCTGCTGGGGCGTGGCGTTGAAGACGACGACGAGGTCACCGAGCCGCATGGTGATCACGCCGGGCGTCTCGTCCTTCCCGGACAGCGGGAAGGACAGCTTCGACTGCACCTGACCGGCCGTACCGAGGGAGAAGGCACTCTCCGCCGAACGGATCCTGAGCAGGTCCCGGTATGCCGCCGAGGCTCCCTCGATCTGCTCGCACCCCACCTTCACGGTGCTCAGCAGCGGCTTGGCGTACGGCCACTTGGACTGGTTGTCGGCCGCCATCGGCAGTCCGCGCCCGAAGCCGTTGCCGTCGGCGCAGTTCCAGTGGATGGCGTTGAACCAGTCGCCGCTGTCGTAGGAGTTGCGGTCCAGCGACTTCGAGCGCAGCAGGTCGGTGCCGGCCTGGGAGAGGGCCGGGCCCTGCGAGAGGGTGGCCGTGGCCATGGCGAGGACCTGCATACGGGCGCGGTCGGCGGCGCTCACCGAAGCGGGCAGCTTGAAGGCGAGGGCGTCGAACAGCGACTCGTTGTCGTGCGCGTCGGCGTAGGCGAGGGCGTCGCCGGGGGCGTCCGCGTATCCGGCGGGTGAGCCGTTGTAGTCGACCTCGGAACCCTTGACCCCCTTGCCGCTGGTGTCGGTGAAGCGGTAGCCGGCGAGGTTGCCGGACAGGCCGACCTTGATCAGGTCCTGGTAGTGCAGCAACCGGGCCTTCTGCTCGGCCTCGGTGCCGTTGTTCTCGGACGAGTTGGGCTCGGTGTACAGCCCGGACGCGAAGCCCTGGACGCCGGGGTCCTCGTCGAAGGGCCCGCCGCCGCGTACGGCGTCTCGCGCACGGTCGGAGAAGGTCGCGATGCCGGTGCCGGCCATGTTCTTCTGCGTGGCCTGCGTGAACCGGGCGTCGTCGGCGACCTCGCCGAAGTTCCAGCCCTCGCCGTACAGGATGATCTTCTTGCCGTCGACGCCGTCGCGCGCGAGGGTCAGCTCGTCCAGAGCCTTCCTGACCGCCAGGATGTTGGCCTTCGGGTGGTGGCCCATGAGGTCGAAGCGGAAGCCGTCGACCTTGTACTCCTTGGCCCAGGTGACGATGGAGTCGACGACCAGCTTGCCCATCATGGCGTTCTCGGTGGCGGTGTTGGCGCAGCAGGTGCTGTTGGCGACCGAGCCGTCCGGGAGGAGCCGCTGGTAGTAGCCGGGGACGATCCGGTCGAGGACGGAGGTGTCCGCCTGGCCGCTCGCCGCGGTGTGGTTGTAGACGACGTCCATGACGACCCGCAGGCCGTCCTCGTTGAGCGCCTTGACCATCTTGCGGAACTCGACGTTGCGTGCGGTGCCGTCCGGGTCGGAGGCGTAGGAGCCCTCGGGGACCGTGTAGTGGTACGGGTCGTAGCCCCAGTTGTAGGCGTCCTTGGCGGCGATCTTCGCCACGCACTCCTGCTGCTTGTCGGAGTCGGCCGGGAAGGAGGCGAGGTCGCAGTCGACGCCGGCCTGCTCGGACTTCTTCTCGGGGATGGTGGCGATGTCGAACGCCGGCAGCAGATGGACGTACGACGTGCCCGCCTCGGCCAGCCTCCTCAGGTGCTTGGAGCCGTCGCTGAGCTTGTCGGTGAAGGCGAGGTAGGTCCCCTTGTCCTTCGCGGGAACCGTCTTGTCCGCCACCGAGAAGTCCCGGACGTGCAGTTCCTGGATCTGGGCGTCCTTCAGCGGCACCGCCTTCGGCTTGGTGTAGGTGGACCAGCCGCTCGGCGCGAGGGACTTGTCGCGCAGGTCGACGAGCAGGCTGCGCCGGGAGTCGGCGGTGAGGGCGAGCGAGTAGGGGTCGGTGACCTTGTTGGTGACGACCTCGCGGACGCTGGACGCCCAGACCTTCACGACGTACCGGTACGGCTTGTTCTTCCAGGACCTGGGCCCGGTGACGGACCAGACGCCGGTGCTGCCCTCGCGCTTCATGGCGACGGTGGAGTCACCGATCTCCAGCTTCACCGACTGTGCCGTGGGTGCCCAGACGGCCAGCGTGGGGCGGCCCTTGTGGAACGTCGGCCCGAGGTCGGCCTTCGTCGCGCCGGGGTACAGGTCGTCGAGCACACCGGCGATCTGCACTCCGGTCGCCGCGAGCACGGCACCGCCTGTGGCGTGCTGCGAGGCGACGACCTGGCCGCGCAGGGCCTCGCGGACCCGGTCGCGGTCGCGCGGGTCGACCGACCAGGCGGTGTGGTCCTTCAGATGCGGGAACTTCGCCTTCTGGGCGTCGGTGAGGGCTGTCTTCGTGAGCCGCAGCCATTGGGCGTCGCCGGTCAGCGCGCCGTCCCGCACCGCGATGCCGCCGTCCCGGCTGTACAGCAGCTGGGTGGAGGCGGCGGCCTCGGAGCCGTTCCAGGCGAGGGTGTTCCGGTCGATCCAGACCGCCTTGGAGGTGGTCAGGTCGAGCGCGGCGGCGGCGGACCCGGCCGGCTGCGGGAGGAGGTACCTCTCCTGGCCGCTCACCAGCCACACCTCGTGGCCGTTCGCCCTGAGGTCGAGGGACTGGTCGGTGGGCAGGTCCTTCTCGTCGCCCTTGTGGAGGATGTAGCTGAGGCTGGTGGCACCGTCGGTGAGCGGTACCTCGAAGACCGCACCATAGGTATCAGTCTTGACCGGCTTCAGCGGGTTCGACCACTCGGTGGGGTTCGCGGCACCCGTCCAGGTGTGCAGTCCCCAGCCGTCGTAGTTCCCGTCGGGCCGGTGGTAGTGCAGCACGGCCTTGGACTTGTCCGGGGCCGGGTAGTCGGCGGCCGGCTTCTCGGTGCGTTGGGTCTCCTTGCCCTGCTCGATCCAGATCTCGCCGGTCTTGGTGACGTCGATGGTGCGGTCGGCGGAGACGTCCTTGTCGCCGTCCTTGTCGATGACGAGGTAGCCGACGCTGGAGGCGCCCGGCTTCAGCTTGACGTAGGCGAAGGCGCCGTAGGAGTCACGGCCGGTGAAGGGGTGGCTCTCCGGCCATTCGGTGGCCTCGCCCTCGGCCAGGTCGCCCCAGGCGTACAGGCCCCAGTCGGCATAGTCGCCGTCGGCGCGCTTGTAGTGGACGATCGCGTAGTCGCGGGAGGCGGCCGTGGGGGGTTCGGGGGCGGGCGGGGTGCCCGTGGTGGAGGCCGCCATGGCGCTCGCCGTGCGGCCCGCCGAGTCGATCACGACCGCCTTGTAGCGCAGGGCCGTGCCGGGCGGTACGTCCTTGCCGATGGTCTGGGTGACCTTGTAGGGGGCGTGGTCGGCGGAGCCGAGGGTCCGCCACTTGCCGCCGCCGACCTGGGCGGCGAAGACGACGCGGTTGAGCTGCCCGCCGTCGACGTCGGCGGAAAGCTCCACGGTGCCGGTGGCACCGGCGTCGGGGGCCTTCAGGGTGAGCGAGGGCTTCGAGGCGGGGGCGCCGGGCTTCTTCGCCGCCTTGTACACCACGGCCGAACCGGCCGGGACGGTGACGGTGACCGACTTGTCGGCGTCGCTCCGGACCGAGCCGTCGGCCCCGTAGATGCCCTTGAACGTCATGCCTGCCGAACCGGTCGCGAAGCTCGCCGTCCTGGCGTCGTCGGCGTTGTTGAAGGCGACGACGTACTCGGTGCCCGTTCTCGCGTCGGTGCGCGAGAAGGCGTAGACGCCGGCGCCGTCGGCCGCGTGGCGCTCGGTCTGGATGCCGTCGGCGAGGGCCGGGTTGGCCCTCCGCAGCTCGGCCAGGGCGCTGATCCGACGGTAGAGCGGGGTCTTGGTGTCGTAGGCGTCGCTCGCGTGGGTGCGGTCGGTGCCGAGCTGGTCGTCGTCGAGGTAGTCGGCCGTCTTCGAGGCGAACAGGGTCTGGCGGGCGTCCTTGTCGCCGCCGGCGCCGGTGAAGCCCTGTTCGTCGCCGTAGTAGACGACCGGGTTGCCGCGGCTGAGGAACATCAGCTCGTTGGCGAGCCCGGCCTTCTTCACCAGGTCGGCGTCCGTGGCCTTCGGGTTGTCCTGGTTCAGGAAGTACCCGATGCGGCCCATGTCGTGGTTGCCGAGGAAGGTGACCTGTTCGTAGGCGTTGGCCTTGTCGGTCGTGTACTTGTAGTCGTCGCCGAAGACGGCTGCGAGCTTCTTGGCGCTGCCGCCCTGGGAGGCGTACTGCCGTGCCGCCTCCTGGAAGGGGAAGTCGAGGGTGGCGTCGAGGCGGCCCTGGGTGACGTACGGCGAGGTGATGTTCGTGTCGGCGGAGTAGACCTCGCCGAACATGAAGAAGTCGTCGCGGCCCTTCTTGGCGGCGTAGGAGTCGAGGGCCGTGGCCCACTGGGTCCAGAACTCCATGTTGACGTGCTTCACGGTGTCGATGCGGAAGCCGTCGATGTCGAAGTCCCTGACCCACCGCTGGTAGATCTTCTCCATGCCGCTGACGACCTCGGGACGCTCGGTCCACAGGTCGTCCAGGCCGGAGAAGTCGCCGTGGGTGGAGCTCTCACCCGCGAAGGTGGAGTCGCCCCGGTTGTGGTACATCGTCGGGTCGTTGAGCCACGACGGGACCTTGTTCTTCCTGGCGACGACGGGCGTGCGCGGGAAGGAGTCCCGGCCGACGGCGGGGAAGCGCTTGGTGCCGTCCGCGTAGTCGGCGTCGTCGAAGGGCTTTCCGTCCTTCGTCAGATACGGGAAGGCGCCCTTGGAGAGGTAGTCGTACGACTTCTCCTCATAGTCGACGAGGTCCGCCGTGTGGTTGGTGATGACGTCGAAGAAGACCTTCATGCCCTTGGCGTGGGCCTTGGAGATGAGGGTCTGGAGGTCCTTGTTGGTGCCGAAGTGCGGGTCGACCTGGGTGAAGTCGGTGATCCAGTAACCGTGGTAGCCGGCGGAGGCGTTGCTCCCCGTCCCCTGCACGGGCTGGTTCTTGAAGATCGGCGCCATCCAGATGGCGGTCGTGCCCAGACCCTTGATGTAGTCCAGGCGCTTGGTCAGGCCCTTGAGGTCGCCGCCCTGGTAGAAGCCCTTGTCGGTGGGGTCGTAGCCGGTGGCGAGGCGGGATCCGGTCAACCCGCCCTTGTCATTGCCGCGGTCGCCATTGGCGAAGCGGTCGGGTAGGACGAAGTAGAACTGCTCGCGGGTGGCGTCGTGCCGGGCGGGCTCGGCGGCGAGCTTCTTGTCGGACGGAGGCGGGGGCGGGGCGTCCGCCCGCGCCGCGAGGGGCTGGACGAGCGCTGCGGCCAGCACGGTCACGGTGACCGCAGCGACCCGTCCGGTATGGGCGGTTCGGCGCCTCGACGGCGTCGGCCATCTCGGTATCACAGATGGGCTCCTTGCGATTACGGCTCAGTGGGTCCGACCCCGCGTGACCGTATCGCCGCCGCAATGCTTACAGCAAGAGGCTTGAAACCATCGGAAAAAACTTTCAGTTGGGCGTTCAGCAGCTGGACTTGCCCGCGTAGACGGCCAGGGCGGTGCCGGAGCCGAGGGTGGCGGTGAGCCGGCCGCCGGAGTCCACGGTCACGGTGGTGTTGTTCTGCACGTTGCAGTACGTCCCGGCCGGCAGCGACGTCTGGTACGTGCGGCTCAGCGAGCCCGGCTCGTGGTTGATGGCGACGAAACCCTTGCTGCCGCGCCCGAAGGCGATGGCGTCGCCCCCGTTGTCCCACCAGTTGGTCACGGCCTGGCCGCGCGTGGCGTTACGGAAGGCGACCATGGACTTGATCTCCGGCCAGTTGTGCTGGCACTTCCAGCCGTCCTGCCAGCAGGCGTTCACCGCACCGCCGTTGGGCGGCCCGGCGTCCGTGTCGGAGAACTCGTAGCCGGAGTTGATGTCGGGCGCCCCGTAGGGCCAGGCCAGCATGAAGACATTGGCCAGCGTGTAGGTGGCGCCGTTCTTGTAGTTGAGGGTGGAGCCGTTGCGCTCGGTGTCGTGGTTGTCGACGAAGACGCCGGAGACACCGCTGTTCATATAGCCCCAGCCCTCGCCGTAGTTCTTCAGATAGGCGAGGTTCTCGTTGTTGAAGACCCGCTTGAGGTCGTAGGCGTAGCGGAACTCCTGGACGTCGCCGTTGCCGGTGTACTCGCTGGGCTGGACGGCCTCACCGGAGCCGTGGATGGCCTCCTGCTTCCAGTACACCGACGGGTTGCTCAGCCGGGACTTGATGTTCGCGAGATCGGCCGCGTCCATGTGCTTGGCCGCGTCGATGCGGAAGCCGTCGACGCCGAGTGAGAGCAGGTCGTTCATGTAGCCGGCGATTGCCCCGCGGACGTAGTTCTCACCGGTGTCGAGGTCGGCGAGCCCGACCAGCTCGCAGCGCTGGACGTTCCAGCGGTCCTGGTAGTTGCTGATCTGGCTCGTGCAGTCGTCGAAGTCGAACGACGAGTACAGGCCCGGGTAGTTGTACTTCGTGTACGACGAGCCGCCGGTCCCGGTGCCGTTGCCCGCGGCCATGTGGTTGATGACCGTGTCGACGACGACCTTCACGCCCGCCGCGTGACAGGTGTTCACCATGTTCCGGAAGGCCGTACGGTCGCCGAGCCGGCCGGCGATCTTGTAGCTGACCGGCTGGTACGAGGTCCACCACTGGGCGCCCTGGATGTGCTCGGCGGGCGGGGAGACCTGGACGTAGCCGTAGCCGGCGGGGCCGAGGGTGCTGGTGCACTCCTTGGCGACCGAGGCGAAGTTCCATTCGAACATCACCGCGGTGACGTCCTTGGTGCCGGGCGGGGAGGCGGAGGCGGTGGTGGCCGGAGCGAGAACGGCTGCCGCCGTGGCGGCGAGCACGGTCGCGGTGGCCGTGGCGGTGGCGGACCATCTCGATATCACAGGCAACTCCTTGCGAGGACGGCCAGGCGTCGTTGCCGGGCGCCGGCGTGAACGTACCGCCACGAAAGGTTTACAGCAAGAGAGTTGAAAGTCATAGCAAGTACTTTCATTCACGACCTTGACGCGCTCTGCTCAACTCCCTCACGCTCCCCAGTGGTTGACGCCATGGACGCGAGTGCCCGGCCACCGCCGAAGCGGTGGCCGGGCTGCTGCGGTGGCCGGGCTTGTGTCGGGCGTCGGTCAGACGGTCGTCCACCACACCGTGGTGTCCGACGGGACCTTCGTCTCACCGTCCGCCTCGGTGATCTCACCGCTGGCCAGCAGCACGCGCCCGTACGCCGGGAGCGTCACCGACTCGCCGCTGGTGTTCGCGACGCAGACGAACTCCCCGCGGCGCAGCGCCAGGACGCCCTCGGGAGCGCGCAGCCACTCCACCGAGTCGCCGGCGCCGAGGTCGGGGTGCTCGCGGCGGGCGGCGAGGGCGGCGCGGTACAGCTCCAGAGTGGAACCGGCGGCACCGCTCTGCGCCTCGACGCTCAGCTCGCCCCAGCCCGCCGGCTGCGGCAGCCAGCTGCCCCCCGTGCCGAAGCCGTACGACGATCCCGTGCGGGTCCAGGGGATCGGGACGCGGCAGCCGTCCCGGAACCCGTCCTGGCCCTCGCCACGGAAGTACGCCGGGTCCTGGCGCACCTCGTCCGGCAGGTCGACGACGTCCGGCAGGCCCAGCTCCTCGCCCTGGTAGACGTAGGCGGAACCGGGCAGGGCGAGCATCAGCAAGGTGGCGGCGCGGGCGCGGCGCAGGCCCAGCGCGCGGTCGCCGGCGGTGCGGATCTGGGTGCCGAGGCCGGGCGGGTTGGCGAAGCGGGTGGCGTGGCGGGTGACGTCGTGGTTGGACAGCACCCAGGTGGCCGGGGCGCCGACCGGGCGCATCGCCTCCAGCGTGCGGTCGACGACCGCGCGCAGCTCCTCGGCCTCCCACTCCGTCGACAGGTACTGGAAGTTGAAGGCCTGGTGGAGCTCGTCGGGGCGGACGTAGTTGGCGGTCCGCTCGACGGTCGGGGTCCATGCCTCCGCGACGAAGATGCGCTCGCCGCTGTATTCGTCCAGGATCAGCCGCCACTGGCGGTAGATCTCGTGCACCCCGTCCTGGTCGAAGAACGGCATGACATCGTTGCCCAGCAACTTGAGCTGGTCGTGGTTTCCGAGGTCGGGCAGGCCCTCAGCCTTCACCATGCCGTGTGCCACGTCGATACGGAAGCCGTCCACGCCCATGTCCAGCCAGAAGCGCAGGATGGAGCGGAACTCGTCGCCGACGGCCGGGTGCTCCCAGTTGAAGTCGGGCTGTTCGGGGGCGAACAGATGCAGGTACCACTCCCCCGGTGTGCCGTCGGGCTCGGTGACCCGGGTCCAGGCGGGTCCGCCGAAGATGGACTCCCAGTCGTTGGGCGGCAGTTCACCGTCCGCGCCCTTGCCGGGCCGGAAGTGGTAGCGATCCCGGGAGGGCGAGCCGGGGCCCTCGGCGAGGGCGCGCTTGAACCACTCGTGCTGGTCGGAGGAGTGGTTCGGGACCAGGTCGACGATGATCCTCAGGCCCAGCTCGTGGGCGTCACGGATCAGCGCGTCCGCGTCGAGCAGGTTGCCGAACATCGGGTCCACGGCCCGGTAGTCGGCGACATCGTAGCCGGCGTCGGCCTGCGGCGAGGCGTAGAAGGGGCTCAGCCACACGGCGTCCACGCCGAGGTCGCGCAGGTACGGGAGGCGGGAGCGTACGCCTTCCAGGTCGCCCATGCCGTCGCCGTTGCTGTCGGCGAAGCTGCGCGGATAGACCTGGTAGATCACCGCGTCCCGCCACCAGTCACGGCGCTTGGCGACGGTGGCGACGGCGGAGGTTTCGGCCGGGGCGGTGGGGTGCTGGCTCATGGCGTCCTTGATGCGTAACGGATGAGTGGTCGAAGTCATGGGTGCGTCTTCGCGAGCGGGGGGCGGGAGGACGAGGCGGCCCGCGGTGACAGCGGGGTCGGATGGACACCGCGGGCCGCCGCCCGCGCGACGAGCGCACGGGAGTCGAGGTGAGCCTCGGGCTCAGCCCTTGGTGCCGCCCGCCGTCAGACCGGTCACCAGGTTCTTCTGCACGAAGTAGAAGAACGCGGACACCGGTATGGCGATCAGCACCGCGGTCGCGGCCATCAGGTTGCGCTGCGCGTCGTGCTCACTGACGAAGGTCTGGAGCCCGACCGCGAAGGTGTACTTGGTGTCGGACAGCATGAACGTCGACGCGAAGGCGACCTCGCCGAAGGCCGTGAGGAAGCTGTAGAACGCGGCTACCGCCAGGCCCGGCTTGGCGAGCGGCAGGATCAGCCGCCCGAACGTGCCGAAGGGGCTCAGCCCGTCGACGCGCCCCGCCTCGTCGATCTCGAACGGGATCGTGTCGAAGTAGCCCTTCATCAGCCAGGCGCAGTACGGCACGGTCGTCGTGCAGTAGACGAGGATGAGACCGAGGTAGCTGTCGACGAGCTGGAGCCCGGACAGGATCTGGTACATCGGCACCATCAGGACGGCCACCGGGAACATCTGGGTCACGAGCAGCACCCACATGAACTTCTTGTAGCCGGGAAAGCGCATCCGCGAAACGGCGTAACCGGTGGTGGCGGAGATGACGACGCCGATCAGGGTGGTGCCCAGCGTGACGATCAGGGTGCTGGTCAGCCAGTCGAAGAACTTCGTCTCCTGAAGGACGAACGTGTAGTTGTCCAGCGTCATCTTGCCCCAGATGCCGCCCGGGTGGAGGTAGTCGTCCTTGTCCGGGCCGAGGGACAGGAAGACCAGCCAGGCGACGGGGAAGAGCGCGATCAGGCTCGCCACGATCAGGATGCCGTGGGAGACGAGCGACGTCCCCCGGCTGTTCTCGCCGCGGCGGCGGGCCTTGCGGGGGCGGGCCGTGGTCATGGAGTCCTGCTTGGTCACCGGGGCCTCAACAGTGGTCGTACTCATGGGGACTCCTGCCTCAGATCGCGAGCTGCTGGTCATTGCGGTTCAGCCAGCGGCGGTAGAAGGAGGTGAAGACGATCAGGATGGCCAGCAGCAGGATGCCGTAGGCGGCCGACTGCGCGAAGTCACGCGGCTGCTGTCCGAACCCGAGGTAGTAGGCCCATGTGACGAGGATCTGGGCGTCGGGGGCGGTGTCGCCGAACAGCAGGAAGATGATGGCGAACTGGTTGAAGGTCCAGATGATGCCGAGCAGCACGACGGTGGAGCTGACGGACCTGAGGCCAGGCAGGGTGACGTACCGGAACTGCTGCCACCTGCTCGCGCCGTCCATCTCGGCGGCCTCGTAGAGCGAGGAGTCGATGGACTGCAGTCCGCCGAGCAGCGAGAGCATCATGAACGGCACCCCGCACCAGGTGTTGACCATGATCGCGGCGAACCGCTGCCAGAAGGTGTCCTCCAGCCACAGCGGCGTCGGCAGGTGGAGTGTCTCCAGGAAGGAGTTGATGATGCCGCCGTCGGCGAGCATGAACCGCCAGCCGAAGACGGTGACGAAGGTCGGCACGGCCCACGGCAGGATCAGGATCAGCCGGTACAGGGTGCGCCCGCGCAGCTTCTGGTTGAGCAGCAGGGCGAGACCGAGGCCGATGGTGTAGTGGAGGGTGACGCAGGCCGCCGTCCAGAAGATCGTCCAGATGAAGTGCGACCAGAAGCGGTCGTACGCCGTCTCGCCCCACAGGATGTCGGCGTAGTTGTCGAAACCGATGAACTTGTAGGTGGCCTCGATCTCGTTGACGCCGATCGTGCGGGCCGAGTTGAGGCTGTTGGCGTCGGTGAGGGTGAGGTAGAAGCCGTACACCAGGGGGTAGAGCACGAGGACGCCGAGGACGATCACCACCGGGGTGATCATCGCGTAGGCGTACCAGTGCTTGTGGTAGCCCTGCTTCAGGCGCTGACCGAGCCCGCGGCGTGGCCCGCGGTCACCTCGGGTTTTCCCGGTCGCGCGGTCGATGGCGACTGTCATGGTTCGACAACCTTCTCGAAGTTCGGCAGATCAAGGGGTGTACGGCGGACAGGCCGGTGGCCGCCGGAACTCTCCCCCCACGAGCAGGGAGTTCCGGCGGCCACGCGGGATCACTTGCTGAAGTCCGGGACCAGCTTGGCGATGGAGGTCTCGGCGGTGCCCAGACCCTTGTCCAGGGACACCCTGCCGCCGGCGATCTTCAGCAGCTCGGCCTCCAGCGGGCCCCACAGGGAGCTGTACTCGGGCAGCGCGGGGCGCGGCTGGGCGGCGGCGAGGACGGTCTGGTAGCCGGCGATGCCCGGGTCGGCCTTGACCTCGGCGGTGTAGGCGTCGTCGCGCGTGGGCAGCGTGTTGTTCTTCAGCGCGATGGTCTCCTGGGCCTTCGCCGAGGTCATGAAGTTCACGAACTTCAGCGCGGCCTTCTGGTGCGCCTCGTCGGAGCCGGCGTACACGGAGAGGTTGTGGCCGCCGGTCGGGGCGCCCGCCTTGCCCGTGGAGCCGGCCGGGACGGTGGCGATGCCGAGGTTGGCCTTGTCCTTGAACGCGGAGCCCTTGTAGAAGTTGGTGATCTCCCAGGGGCCCTGCATGATCGAGGCGACCTTGCCGTTGACGAACGCCTCCTGGATGTGGGCGTAGGCGTCGGCGGTGGTGTCGGCCTTGTGCAGGCCCTTGCCGTCGAACAGGCTCAGCCAGGTGCCGTAGCCCTTCTTGGCCTCGGCGCCCGCGACGGTGATCTTCTTGCCTTCGGCGTCGACGGTGTCGGTGCCCTCGCCGTAGAGGAACGTCTGGGCGTAGTAGGCCTGGGTGGAGCCCCAGTAGCCGTCGACGCCGGTCTTGTCCTTGATCTTGGCGGCGGCCTTCTTCAGGTCGTCCCAGGTCTTGGGGGCCTCGACGCCGGCCTTCTTGAACAGGTCCTTGTTGTAGACGAAGGCGAGGGTGTCCGTGGTGAACGGAACGCCGTAGACCTTGTCCTCGTACTTGGCCTGCTCGATCAGGTTCGGCTGGAACTTGGCTTGGTCGGCGAGGGCCTCGGTGCCGTCCAGCGGCAGGAAGAAGCCCTTCTTGGCGAAGGCGGGCGTCCACCCGACCTCGGAGCGCAGGATGTCCGGGGCGCCCTTGGAGCCGGCGGCCGTGTCGAACTTGTTCTGCGCCTGGTCGAACGGGACGTTGACGTACTTGACCTTGATGTCCTTGTTGGCGGCCTCGAACTCCTTGACCAAGGCCTGGTACGTCGGTGCCTCGTTGGTGGCGTTGGAAGTGTCCCACCAGGTGATGGTGACCGGCCCGTCGGCACTGTCGCCGCTGTCGCTTCCGCCGCAGGCCGTCGCCGCGAGGGCGAGGGACGCCACCAGCGCGGTGGCCGCTATGCCACGCCGCATGAGATCTCCTTGAGGGTGAAAGCCCGTTGGGTGGGCCCTGTCGTCACATTCCCGTCGTCCGCCCGTGGGGCGGGCCGCGAGGCGGACGGGAGTGACGACTGGGCCCGCGGGGTCGGCCCCGTCTGCCTGACCCTGCTGTCGTGCCGACTGCGCCGTTGCCGCCGCCGGGCGACGTGAACGTAACAGCGTTGAAAGCACGACGAAAGACCTTGCAGAAAAAAAGTGCAAGAGATCTCCGAAGTTATCCGGGTGTGACCTCTCGGCGACCGCCGTGAGACGCTTCTTTTCAACGGTGGAGCGGTACACCGGGCACTTGTGCAAGACTCTGCAAGCTCTTGCCATCACTTTCACGAGGGAGCGCGATGACGCAGCAGCCCGGTACGGGCCGGTCAACAGGTCGCCCACGACGTCCCATTGGTGTGCAAGGCGACATCCGGCCGGTACAGTCCGGTGCCGTGACCACACGGCTTGCGGACATCGCTGCGCAGGCGGGGGTGAGCGAAGCGACCGTCAGCCGGGTCCTCAACGGGAAGCCGGGCGTCGCCGCCACCACCCGCCAGTCCGTGCTGGCCGCACTCGACGTGCTCGGCTATGAGCGCCCCGTGAGGCTGCGCCAGCGCAGCGAGGGCCTGGTGGGCCTGATCACGCCGGAGCTGGAGAACCCGATATTCCCGGCGCTGGCCCAGGTCATCGGCCAGGCCCTGACGCGCCAGGGCTATACGCCGGTGCTGGCCACCCAGACCCCGGGCGGCTCCACGGAGGACGAGCTGACGGAGATGCTCGTCGACCGCGGAGTGGCCGGCATCATCTATGTCTCCGGACTGCACGCGGACACCACCGCCGACATGCAGCGCTACGAGCGGCTGCGCGCCCAGGGCGTTCCGTTCGTGCTGGTCGACGGCTTCTCCCCCAAGGTGCAGGCGCCGTTCATCTCGCCCGACGACCGCGCGGCGATGACCTTGGCGGTCACCCACCTGGTCTCCCTCGGCCACACCCGCATCGGCCTCGCCCTCGGCCCGAAGCGCTTCGTGCCGGTGCAGCGCAAGATCGAGGGCTTCGTCCGTACGATGCAGGACCAGCTGGACCTGGCGCCGGACGTCATAGAGAACGAGCTGGTCCAGCACTCCCTCTACACCCTGGAGGGCGGCCAGGCCGCCGCCAAGGCGCTCATCGACCGCGACTGCACGGCAGTGGTCTGCGCCAGCGACATGATGGCCCTGGGCGCGATACGAGCGGCCCGCCAGCACGGCCTGGAGGTCCCGAAGGACATCTCGGTCGTCGGCTTCGACGACTCCCCACTGATCGCCTTCACCGACCCGCCCCTGACGACGGTCCGCAAGCCGGTCCCGGCGATGGGACAGGCGGCGGTGCGCACACTGCTGGAGGAGATCGGCGGGACGCCCGCGCCGCACAGTGAGTTCGTCTTCATGCCGGAGCTGGTGGTGCGTGGTTCGACCGCTTCGGCCCCTGGAAACCGAAATCACCCTTAAATCCTCCTTGAGGCGGGGAATCCCCCTGTCCGCCCCTGCGTTGGCAGGAGAACCGAGCCGTCCGCCGGTCGTAGAACATGCATCCTGAACCCAACCGGGGGATGATCGGTCGGGGAAGTCTTTTCTGGCAGACTCTGTGCCCATGGGTGACACGTCCGTGACGACACTGGAAGGCCGGGAAGCGGCCGTTCCGCCCCCCGTCGCGACCGAGACGGGGCAGGGTCTCCTGCGCCGGATGCGCGCCCCGCGTCGCCCCCGCCTCTGGTTCGAGATCCTGCTGATCGCGGTGAGTTACTGGACGTACTCACTCATCCGCAACGCGGTACCTGAGCAGAAGACCGCGGCACTGCGCAACGCCGACTGGCTCTGGAACCTCGAGCATCATCTGGGCATCGCCGTCGAGCAGTCGGTCAACCACGCCGTGAACTCGGTGACTTGGCTCATCGTCGGCATGAACTACTACTACGCGACCCTGCATTTCATCGTCACCCTCGCCGTACTGGTCTGGCTCTACCGCAGCCACCCCGGCCGTTACGCGGCGACCCGCCTGGTCCTCTTCGCCACTACGGGCGTGGCCCTGATCGGTTACTACCTGTATCCGCTCGCTCCCCCACGGCTGATGACCGACACCGCCTTCATCGACACGGTCCTGGTCCACGACACCTGGGGTTCGATGGCCTCCGGCGACCTGAAGAACATGTCGAACCAGTACGCCGCGATGCCGTCGATGCACATCGGCTGGTCCGTGTGGTCCGGTCTGACGATCTTCGCCCTGGCCCGCACCCCGTGGGTCCGGATCCTCGGCCTCCTCTATCCGGCGGCCACGCTGGTCGTGATCGTGGCGACGGCGAACCACTTCTGGCTGGACGCGGTGGGCGGCCTCGTCTGCCTGGCCTTCGGCTACACGGTGGCACGCCTGTGGTACGGAAAGCTGCCGCACGCCCTGCCCCGGCGGGTGCCGCACCCGCACGGGGCGAGAAGGGCACGTGCTGGGGTGCGTCCGCCCGCGGCGGTGGACGGCGAGGAACGCCGCCTCTTGCCCGACGGCGACCGCCCGGCCGAGGACGAACCCCTCCCGGCACGGCCCGGGCCCGCGCCGGGACCGTAGGCGCTACGGACAGCGGCGTAGCCCTCGCTCACAGGCACCAGCGCACACGCACACGCACCCGGCATCCCGCATCCCGCGCCCACCGGGTGTCACCCGCCGTAGAACAGCTCGTCCACGACCCCCCGCGCACGCCGCGTCGTACGCCGGTACGCGTCGAGCATGTCCCCCACGTGACCGGGTTCGTACCCCAGGTAGCGTCCCACGGCGGCCAGCTCACGGCTGTCCGACGGGAAGGTGTCGCCGGCCCGCCCCCGCACCAGCATCACGGCGTTGCGCACCCGGGTCGCCAGCACCCACGCCTCGTCCAGGACGGCCGTCTCCTCGGCCGGGATCAGCCCCGCCGCGCACGCGGCGGCGAGCGCCTCGCGGGTGCGGGTCGTGCGCAGGCCCGGCTCGGCCGAGCCGTGCTGGAGCTGGAGCAGCTGCACCGTCCACTCGACGTCGGACAGGCCCCCGGGCCCGAGCTTGGTGTGCAGCTTGGGGTCGACCCCGCGCGGCAGCCGCTCGGACTCCATACGGGCCTTCAGCCGGCGGATCTCGCGTACGGCGTCGTCGTCGAGTCCGTCGGCGGGATAGCGCAGGGGATCGATCAGCTCGATGAAGCGGCGGCTCAGATCCTCGTCCCCCGCCACCGGCTCGGCCCGCAGCAGCGCCTGCGACTCCCAGACGAGGGACCAGCGCCGGTAGTAGGCCGCGTACGAGTTCAGCGTGCGGACCAGCGGCCCGGACTTGCCCTCCGGCCGCAGATCGGCGTCGATCAGCAGCGGCGGGTCCGAGCTCGGGATCTGGAGCAGCCGGCGCATCTCGGAGACGACCTTGTTCGCCGCCGCGGCGGCCTCGTGCTCGTCGACGCCGTCCTGCGGCTCGTGCACGAAGACGACGTCCGCGTCACTGCCGTAGCCCAGTTCGTGCCCGCCGAAGCGGCCCATGCCGATGATCGCGAAGCGGGTGGGCAGGGTGTCGCCCCAGCCGTCGCGGACGACGGCCCGCAGCGTGCCCGCCAGGGTCGCCGCGGTCAGGTCGGACACCGCCGCCCCGACCCGGTCCACCAGCGCCCCCTGATCGGCCTCGGCGGGCTTCGTCTCGGTGCCGTAGGAGTCGACGACGTCGGCGGCGGCCGTACGGAACAGCTCGCGGCGCCGGACGCCTCGGGCCGCCGTGACCGCCTGTGCGGGGCCGTCGGCGCGGCGCACCGCGGCGAGGATCTCCTGCTCCAGGTGCCGGCGCGAGCGCGGCTCCAGACCGCTGCCGCCGTCGCCGTCACCGAGCAGCGCCACCGCCTCCGGGGCCCGCATCAGCAGGTCGGGGGCGAGCCGGCCGGCCGACAGGACCCGGGCGAGGTTCTCGGCGGCGGCGCCCTCGTCGCGCAGCAGCCGCAGATACCAGGGGGTCTTGCCGAGCGCGTCGGAGACCTTGCGGAAGTTCAGCAGCCCCGCGTCCGGGTCGGCGGAGTCGGCGAACCAGCCCAGCAGGACCGGCAGCAGGGTGCGCTGGATGGCTGCCTTGCGGGTGACGCCGGAGGCCAGCGCCTCCAGATGACGCAGCGCGGAGGCCGGGTCGGCGTACCCGAGCGCGACCAGCCGCTCGCGTGCCGCGCCGGTGCTCAACCGGGCTTCGCCCGGGGCGAGTTGGGCGACCGCGTCGAGCAGCGGGCGGTAGAAGAGCTTCTCGTGCAGGCGCCGTACGACACTCGCGTGCCGCTTCCATTCGCGGTTGAGCTCGGCCACCGGGTCGACGCGCAGGCCGAGGGAGCGGCCGATGCGGCGCAGGTCGGCGTCGTCCTCGGGGACCAGGTGGGTGCGGCGCAGCCGGTAGAGCTGGATGCGGTGCTCCATGGAGCGCAGGAAGCGGTAGGCGTCGTCGAGTTGGGCGGCGTCGGCGCGGCCGACGTAGCCGCCGGCGGCGAGGGCCTGGAGGGCGTCCAGGGTGGTGCCGCTGCGCAGGGAGGCGTCGTGCCGGCCGTGCACCAACTGCAAGAGCTGTACGGCGAATTCGACGTCCCGCAGGCCGCCGGGGCCCAGCTTGAGCTGCCGGTCCAGTTCGGCCACGGGGATGTTCTCCACCACCCGGCGGCGCATCTTCTGCACGTCGGAGACGAAGTTCTCGCGCTCGGCGGCCTTCCAGACCAGGGGTTCCAGGGCGGTGATGTAGTCCTCGCCCAGCTCGATGTCGCCGGCCACCGGACGGGCTTTGAGCAGGGCCTGGAACTCCCAGGTCTTGGCCCAGCGCTGGTAGTAGGCGACATGGCTGCTGAGGGTGCGCACCAGGGGGCCGTTGCGGCCCTCGGGGCGCAGGTTGGCGTCGACGGGCCAGATCGAGCCTTCGACGGTCGTCTCGGAGCAGATCCGCATCATGTGCGAGGCGAGCTTGGTGGCCGACTTGAGCGCCTTGCCCTCGTCGGCGCCGTCCACGGCCTCGCCGACGAAGATGACGTCGACGTCGGAGACGTAGTTCAGCTCATGGCCGCCGCACTTGCCCATCGCGATCACCGCGAGCCGGCACAGCGCGGCGTCCTCCGGGGCGGCGGCGCGGGCGATGGCGAGGGCCGCGCGCAGGGTCGCGGTGGCGAGGTCGGCGAGTTCGGCGGCGGTCTGGGCGACGTCGGTGGTGCCGCAGACGTCGCGGGCGGCGATCGACAGCAGACAGCGCCGGTAGGCGACGCGCAGCGACACGGGGTCGTCGGCCTCGGCGAGCCCGCGCACGAACTCCTCGACCTCGGGGTGCAGGTCCTGCGGCTCGTACATGACCAGCGCCTGCCAGTCGCTGGGGTGCCGGGAGAGGTGGTCGGCCAGGGCCGCCGAGGCGCCGAGGACGCCGAGCAGCCGGTCGCGCAGCGGCTTGGCCGCTATGACGGTGTCGAGGAGTTCGCGCTGGGCCGAGTCGCCGGGCTGCGCTTCGAGGAGCCGGACGAGGCCGTGCAGGGCGAGGTCCGGGTCGGCGGTGGCGCCGAGGGCCTCCAGCAGCACCGGGTCGTTCTTGATCGGTGCGAGTTCGGGGCTCTCCAGGAGGCGGTCGGCGGCCGACGGGTCGGTGAATCCGTGCCGCAGCAGCCGTGTGAAGGTACTGCTCCTGCGCCCCGGCGCCGTCATGGTCCGCCTCCCGTCCGATCAGGGTGGTACGCACCCGATCAAGGTCGTACGCGGTCGAGCCTAGCCGCAGTCCCTGACAGTGGCGCCGATGAGTTACGGCGGCCCGTGCGGTCTGCCCTGTGGAGCGAGATGTCTGGAGGGCGTCCGATGACCGAGAAGCAACCGCAGACCCTGCTGGACGCGCGGTACAGCGACGAGAGGGCCACGGCGACCGACTGGGCCGAGGCCGAGAAGATGCTGGCCGAGGCGGAGCTGTTCTGGATCTCGACGGTACGGCCGGACGGGCGGCCCCATGTGACACCGCTGCCCGCGGTGTGGTCGCGGGGAGCGCTGCACTTCTGCACGGGCCCGCAGGAGCGCAAGGCGAGGAACCTGGACCAGAACCCGAACGTCGTCCTGACGACCGGCAAGAACTCCTGGAACGAGGGCTACGACCTCGTGGTGGAGGGCGAGGCGGTGCGGATCACCGACGACGCCCGGCTGCGCGAACTGGCCGCGGGGTGGGAGGCGAAGTACGGCAGCTTCTGGCACTTCGAGGTACGGGAGGGGTATTTCCAGCACGGTGCGGGACACGCGGCGGTCTTCTCGGTGGCGCCGCGCACCGTTTTCGGCTTCGGTAAGGGTGAACCGTTCAGCCAGACCCGTTGGCGATTCATCCTGGAGGACCAGTAATGGACTTCACGCTCGAAGTGATCCCGCTGCCCGTGAGCGACATCGACCGCGCCCGCGACTTCTACCGGGACAAGGTCGGCTTCCATGTCGACATCGACCAGGAGGTCATGCCCGGCATGCGCATCGTCCAGCTGACGCCTCCGGGCTCGGGCTGTTCGATCGCCCTCGGCGACAGCATCTGGGACATGACCAAGGGCGAGACCGTGCCCGAGCCCGGCTCCTACCAGGGCCTCCAGCTGTGCGTCGCGGACATCAAGGCGGCCCGCGCGGAACTTCTCGAGCGCGGCCTGGAGATCTCGGAGCCGGTCCAGTACGCCCCCGACGACGGCGCCACGTTCATGTACTTCAAGGACCCCGACGGCAACGGCTGGTCCATCCAGGAATACCGCCGCCGCACCGACGAGCCCCTGCACCGCCTGCTCACGGACCTGGCGAACAAGCGGGAGCAGTGACGCCGTGACGCCATAACGGGCGCGGGGCTGCGGCACAGGACCACGACGGACCGCACCGGCCGCGGCACCCGCGCCCCTCGCGGCCAGGTGGGCTCTAGAGCACCGGCAGATTCTTCCGCAGCTCGAACGCCGTCACCTCGGACCGGTACTCCTCCCACTCCTGCCGCTTGTTGCGCAGGAAGTGACGTCGACGTGGGGCGACCTCGCGCGATCGGCACCAGTGCAGCGCTGGCCTGCGATCGAGCGGCCGTCAATGGTTGTTGTTGGTCGCTGTGGGCCACCTTTCGACGGCCCACAGACGGCCCAACGGATCATGGATTCGGCGTAAGAAGCTCGTTGTCAAATTTGATTGACTTCCACTCAATCGCGTTCGAGTCAGCGCGTCCTGTCATCTCCCAGGCAACCCGCTTATATTCGTGCACCGAGATTGTCCGATATGGACGCCCGTTGTAGCGATACTCAGTTTCATGGGTATCTCCCTCGAATTCCCATGACACTACCGGCACCCATGTGCAATCACATGATTTCACACCGACAGTAATATCCAACGTCAGAGTGTCCCCCTGAGCCACGTGCCTTGGAAAGCTTATGCCAGCACGCGGGTCCGACGCGACGCCCACTGACTGAATTCTTCCATCGATGACGGTGTAGGCCTTAAGTGTGCCTCCGTTCCCTCCGCAGCCACTGAACTTAAAGCCTATTACCGTGGCATCCTGCGCCTGAGGAGGATCTTCTCTCTTCAGGGTCTTAATCTCCACACCCTTTACCCAAATGCCACCTTCTCGCCTGGCATTGACGGAGAGAATCAGGTGGGTGTAGTTCGCATCTCCGCCCTTCTCGTATGACAGGAACTCTGACAGCTCTTCTTCAAGATCCCCTCCGAGTGGCACGCTTGGCGGCTCTCCGACATCTTCAGGCGGGGTAGTTACGGTTCGCACCTCCCAGGGGCACGCAGCTCCAGTTCTCCCGACTGTAACCCCCCGCGACTTGGCTACTTCCTCCTCGGTTGGGGATGTCATCTCCGCCCTAATCCACAACACCAATTCCGTAATGCCCCATATGGCCAGTCCCACCAAGATGGGGATGGCGATTATCTCGATGATCACCCTTCGAGAAAGATGCAGCATTTTGACTCTCCTGGTTGGCCATTTGGTCGATAGTTGAACTCCTCCTCATTGCACCTCTCCTCTACATTAAGGCCGTTCTGTCGAACTTGCGTCTGCGAGTGCCAGTACATGAAACAGCGACGTGCCGCGAGGGCAGTTGGTTGACCAAGTGACGGATTCTGAACCAGGCCAAGCCCGGACAAAGGGTCCGGGCTCTTCGCATCGGGCCCAGCAAGCTGGCTCCGGGCTCGCAGCCAGGCAGGCCAGCTACCCACCCGATCACTGGCTCTGTACGGTGAAACGGGCTCCTACAACGAGCAGGAGGCAGCACATAATGCGTGGTCTTGGAGATCACCTCAGCATCGGTGAGCGGATCGCGTTCTACCGGAAACGTCGCGGCTACACGCAAGAGGTGCTCGCCGGTCTGGTCGGGCGGAGCACGGACTGGTTGGCAAAGATCGAGACGGGGCGCCGGAAGGCTCCCCGAATCGACATGCTCGCGGAGCTGTCGCGCATCCTGCGCGTGCCCCTCGGAGACCTGCTCGGTCAGACCGTACTCATGGAGGACGAGAGGCAGCAGGACGACGTTCCGGCCGTGCGTGACGCGCTCATGAGCCCGCGCCGGCTATCTCGTCTGCTCTTCGGCCCTGAGGCTGAGGTGCAGCTTCCCACGCCTGCGCCCGTAGCCGTGCGGGTAGAGCAGGCATGGAACGACTACCAGGGCGGGCGGCTCGGTAGCGTCATCGCGGCGCTTTCCGCGCTCCTCCAGACTGCACAGGAGCTGGAGGAGCGAGCAGCACGGCGCGGCGAAGACCGTAGCGACTGCTGGGCAGTATCGGCCCGTACCCACCACCTCGCAGCAACGACGCTCGCAAAAATCGGTGAATCGGACATCTCATGGCTCGCGGCCGAGCGCGCGATGCGGGCGGCAGACGAGTCTGAGGACCCGCTCGTGTTGGCATCCGCCGCACGGTCCGGCACGCACGCCCTGCTGGCCAACGGCCGATACGACGATGCGTTGGAACTGGGCAACACGGCCGCTGCATGGCTCTCGTCTAAGGTTGCCGACAACGACCCCGCGGCACTGAGTTTGCTGGGGATGATCCACCTGCGGGCCGCTGTCGCGGCTGCCCGCCATCAGGACCGGCCCACCGCAGCCGGTCTGTTGGATCGGGCCGAGGAACTTGCGGATGATCTCGGCTCGGATGAGAACTACTGGCAGACCGGCTTCGGGCCCACGAACGTCCTGCTTCACCGTTTGTCGGTTGAGCTGGACCTCGACAACGTGTCGTACGTGGTGGAACACGGCCGGATCAACGTCGACCACATGCCGCAGGAACGCAGCGTGTCGCACCGCATCGACTTTGCACGTGCCCTGTCGCTCAACGGGCAAGGCGATGAGGCGTTCACGGAACTCCGCACGGCCGAGCGCACGTCACCGCAGCTTGTGCGCAACAATCCGAGGGTGCGCGAGACACTGCGGGACCTGATCAAGCAATCACCGGTCACCGGCGGCTCACGATCGTCCGAGGTGTTCGTGATGGCTCAACGGTGCAGGGCGGTGCAGTGAGTTCAGGCAAGCGTGGGGTGCTCGGAGTCGTCGGGTCAGCGGCCGGAGGCGTAGAGGCGCTGCGCACCGGTCTGGTTGAGCCCGCGATGCAGCGCGGCTGGCAGGTGGCCGTCACTCTGACGCCGACAGCAGGTCAGTGGCTACGGATGAGTGGCGAGGTCGAGCAGTTGGAGAAGCTGACCGGCCTTCCCGTGCGCGATGAACCGCGCCTTCCTGGCGAGGCGCGACCGCACCCGCCAGTTGACTGCTACGTGGTAGCCCCCGCGTCGGCCAACATGGTGGCCAAGCTCGCCACGGGCCTGATGGACAACCAGGCGCTGACCCAGGTGGGCGAGGCGATCGGCACACTCCGGTTGCCCGTCGTCGTCTTCCCTCGGGTCAACGCGGCGCACGCCCGCCACCCAGCATGGCAGCACCACATCGACACCCTCCGGGCGGGGGGCGTACGCATCATCGACGACCCGGACGTGTGGCCGCTGTACGAGCCGCGCGAAGCGCCGGCAGGGCGTGAACTCCCGTGGGGGGCAGTGCTGGACGCCGTGGAGGAAGCCACCCAATGACGAATCGTCAACCTCCCTGACCTGCAAGGAAAAAGGACCCGGACACTCTGTCCGGGTCCTTAGCCGTTCACGGCTGCATGCTCATTTGCATGCCAGGGATCAATGAGCGAAGCGGCGAGCTGTCGTGCATGACTCCAGCTGAACTCGCGCTGATCGAGGCGAGTTTGAGGGACGCGCGCATCAAGGTCGAACGACTACTGAGGCGGGCCGACGATCTCACTGCGAAGGTGGGGTCTCGCTACCCACAAGCCGCTCAAGCCGGTCAAGCCGCTCTCCGAGCGAATGGAGAGCGTCATGGATCGTGCTGAGCTCTGCGGCCAGGGCCACGAAAGCGGGGCTACTGCCCGGCTGGGTGCCGAGGGGTACCTCAGGGTCGCGGACGAACGTCCCGCGTCCCTGCTGGGTGAGAACCAGCCCCTCATCACGGAGTTGGCCGTAGGCGTTCTGAACAGTCATGAGCTGCACGCCAAGCTCCTTGGCGAGCGCGCGAGCTGCTGGTAGCCGATCACCTGCACCGTACGCGCGATCGGGGCCCGTGATCTTCTCGCGAAACTGCGCCGCAATCTCCCTGGCCGTCGGCGTGGGCTTAGGCACCTCGGGGCTCTGATCCATACCTCCGAGAGTAACTGGACCTAGGTCAATCTCCCGCCATCTAAGCATCACCCCTTGACACTCAGATTGACATAGGTCAATCTAGGCGGGTCAGAGGAAGAGGTCAGAAGGGGCTTCGTAGGCCCTGCCTGCAAGTCTCTGACCTGCAAGAACGCGCCAGAAGGCCCCGTCGGACCCGCTTGCACGCGGCCCGTGCGGCAGTGGGAGACGTAGAAGTCCGCCGTCTTCACGGATTGATCGGTGTCATCGGCTAAGCCGTTGGTCTGACCCTCGGGCGTAGACCCAGGGACCGGACCGGCGGGGATCCCGGTGATTGGGCTGCACCCGGTCCATGACAGGTAGCCATTCCAGGGAGATCGACTCAGCGAGTGACGACTGAGTGACGCGGTGACCGCGCGCCGTCCAAGAGGAGGCGGAGTAAGGCGCATACGGGAGCCGCGAGACGACGGTGGCGGGCTTGCCCGTCACTCGTCATGCGGGCAGGGCGCCAGCCTCACGTCGGCGCCCTGCCCGTTTGATGAGGAAGCAGAGCGGTCCCCCGGGTGGCACCCCGGAGGACCGCGTACAGGCACCTGATTGGGAGGCACCTGTGGTCACGAGTCTGACAGACGCGGAGCGCGACGAACTGTCGCGGAGGGTTCAGGACCAGAACAAGCGCAGCGAGGACGATGCACGTGCCCGGGGCGGCCGTTGATGGCCGGCGAGGAGCACGAGAAGACCAAGGACCCGCTGCCGCCGCGTCCGCGCGGTCCGCACCCGTACTGACGCTCAACCGCCCCGATGGTCGCAGGCCCGGTTCGACTCCCGGCCGGGGCGCTCCGGCCCGCCGCCTTGCGCGGCGGCGCCGCACTTCCGGACCAGCCGCCGCCCCTTGGGGGTGCTCTCGCGGCCTCCGGCACCTTCTCTGCCCCTTCGACATGGGAGCTCCCATGCGCAATTACGTCTGTGGCCATCGTGCCGACACACCAGAGGACTTCGCCGAACTGGCCCTCGGCACGCCGGCCGAACTGTGGCTGGGGGTTGAGGGCGAGAGTGAGGAGGAGCGGGCGGCGCGGTTGGACGCGGCCCGGGACATCCTCGCCGACCCCGAGTACCGCAGCCTGGCGGACGATCTGATCCGCCTGGCCGCGCGGGTCGTGGACGAGAATCCGGACCTGTTCAATGTGGTTCCGCTGGCTCGCCCCGCCCGCCGGCGTCCCGTACGCCGGGGGGTTGCGGCATGAGCGCGGCTGGACAGGGCCTGACGGCTGCTCATGCCGAGGTGAAGGCTGAGATTGCGCGGACCGACACGAAGACGGGCCTGCTGTTGGCGTTCGTCGGTGCGGTGCTCGCCGGCGCCTGGACGGTTGCGCGTGACCTGCCGCTGAACGTTCCCGCCTGCGTGGCGGGTGGTCTCGGCCTGGTCCTGCTGCTCGCGGCGGCTGCTCTGTTATTGCGGTCGGTGCGGCCGAACCTTCGCGGCGGGCACGGTTTCCCGCTGTGGGCCTCGCTGGCGCCCGAGGAGATTCCCGCCGTCGTCTCTGGCGATCTCGCCGCTGATGTGGCGGGGCTGTCCCGGCTGGCGATGTGCAAGTTCACCTGCCTGCGCCGCGCGATCGACCTGACCTGTGCGGGCGGCGCCCTGCTCATCTTGGCCGCGCTGCTCGCGCTGGGGGGTACGGCATGAGCGAGGGTCTGACGCTGGACGGTCTTGTGGTAGCGCTGCGGTCGCTGCGCCTGCTGGCCGTGGACTTCGGGCACCTGCCCGCGCCGTGCGTGGACGTGAGCACCTACTTCCCCGACCGGTTGGCACTGTCGTTCCACGACGACCTGGCGGGCTTCGAGACCTGGCGCGAAGCACTCGGCATTGCCCCGGACGCGGTATCGCACCGCACGCAGAGCGACGGCCGCACGCGCGTGTTGAAGGCGACCGCGGACTATGCGGGCGCGGCACTGGAACTGACCGCCTTCGCCGACATCGCCGTCCCGGTGCCGGTTGGGGGTGCGGCATGAGCGCTCTGGCCACGGTCCTGCTGTCCGCGCTGCCTCTGGGCGCTGGGTGGGCGTTGCATGTGTGGTGGCTGCGCGGCTGCCTGAACACGGCACGGCGTGACCCGCTCACCGGGTTACGCACCCGCGACGGCTTCACCCGCCGCGCCACCGTCCTGCTCAAGGACCCGCGCGCGGTCGTCGTGCTCGCCGACGTCGACAAGTTCAAGGACATCAACGACCGCCACGGGCACGCGGCCGGGGACGCGCTGCTGAAGGCGATCGCGAACCGGCTCGCCCACCACGTCGGCCGGTCCGGGGTGGCCGGGCGGCTCGGAGGAGATGAGTTCGCGGCCGTCCTGATAGACCACCACGGCACCGCTGGTGACCTGCTCGCCGTGCTGCATGGTGTGCTGGCCCGGCCGGTCGACGGCCACGATCCGGCCCTGCGCACCACGGTGTCGCTCGGCTGGGTGCGCGCGGCGGACTTCCCCGCCGATGACCTGTCCGGCCTGCTGCGGCGGGCGGATGAGGCGATGTACGCCGCCAAGCAGGCACGCGCCGGAATGCGCCGGGCCGGGCTCGGCAGGCTGTTCGCCACCGTCACCGGCCGCCGCGCCGGCCGCACCGGCGCACGCCAGGACCCGCCCGTGGTGGCGGTGGCTGCCTGATGGCCGCCTACGGCAAGTGCTTCGACCCAACCGGCGCCCGCTACGGGGTGCCCACGTACCCGTGGCAGTTCGCCCCGGACGGCTACGCCACCCGCCGCCAGCTGCGCGAGCGCGGCTTACGGCCCGGCGGTCAGCCGATCGCCGGGCAGGTGATGCGCCGGCACCGGGGCCGCAAGGCCGGGGTGCAGGTCGCCTACCTCTACCGCGAGGACCTGGCCAAGCCCGTGCGGCCGATGACGTCGCGCAAGTGGGGCGCGCTCGCGCTGGCCATGCTCGCCCGGCGCACCTGTCCCAAGTGCCGGATCACCTACAGCTACTGCATGCCGACCTCGCTCGGCATGTGCGTGCTGTGCGCCTACCCCGACGATCAGAACAAGGAGTGAGATCACGTGCAGTGGAAGGAAGTCGCCCGCCGGGCGGTGCCGTGGAGTCTGCCGGTCGGTCTGACCGGTCTGTCGCTGGGCTGGACCGTGTACGCGGTGGGGGAGATTCTCGCCCACCAGGCCCCCGCACAGCTGGCATTGACCGTGGCCGTCATCTACGACGCGGTGTGGCTGTACGCGCTGGCCATGGAGACCGCGCACCGCCGGCAGGGATCGAAGGGAACGCTGCCTGCCGTGCTCGGCTGGGTGTTCCTCGTGACCTCGGTCGCTGTGCTGTTCACCCACGGCCTGATGTACGCAACGCCGGTAGTCGCGGTCATCGGCGCGGTGGTCCCGGCCGCGGCCAAGGCCACGCTGATCATGGCCGTGGAGCGGGACGCGACCCGCATTTCTCCCCAGGCGCAGGAGCAGATCGACGCGGTGCGCAGCGCCACGCGGGATCAGGTGGCGATCGGCCGCGCGGTCACCCGCGCCAAGGTGAACCGGCAGCAGACCGCCGCCGCGCTGGAACGCGAGGAGCACAAGGCTCGCGGACAGGCCCAGAAGGTGCGCCACGAGGCAGCCGAAGAGCTGACGAAGGTCACCTCGGAGCACCCCGTGGCCGACCCTACGCAGGAGGTGCCGGCGCTGTTCTCGGATGAGGCCCTGGCCCGGGTGCTGGGCCAGTGGTCGGGCGGGGGTGTGTCCCCGGGTGTGTCCCCTGTGTCCCCGCAGGTCGGGCCCGTGTCCCAGACTCCGGAACTGACCGCAGGACACGGTGAGGGACACACGGGACACACCCCGCTTGACTGGGCGGCGCTGGCCCGGGTGGCATCGGTAGCAGGCGTCGAGACGCCGCAGCCCGGCGAGCCGCTGAACGAGGAACAACTGACGGTCGTCCTGCGGTGGTTGCGTCACTCTGAGAACCCCCCGCTGTCCTACCGCAAGGCGCTGGCCGCCTACCGCGGCGCGGGCTTCTCCGCGAAGGAAGAGCGTGTGCGCAAGGCGTACGCCGCGCTGATCGATGCGGAGGACGCACAGCCGTAAGGCACCGTCCGGCATGACGCAATGAGGGCCAGCCCACAGGCATTGGGCTGGCCCTCGTCGCGACTGCCGGAAGCAGTCGACGCAAACCAGTGAAGCAGACCCGGTGAGCCCTCCGACGAGCGGCACCTTCGCAGACCCGGAGCGCAGACCCGGCCAGCCTCACGAGCACCACAAACCCCTGGAATCGAGCGCACGTTCTAGCTACCATCACATATTCACGATCGCAAAGGATTGAGGGATTGTGGGGAGAGGTAAACAGCAGCATAAGCAGCAGACTCAAGGCGAGGACGTGTACGCGCAGCTTGCGGGTGCAATCGGTGGCCTTGCTGTCGCGTTCGGCGTCCTCGCCGCCATCAAAGACAAGCTGGGCCTGTCCTGGCCCGTCACCGTGGCGCTCACCGCCGGAGGGCTGGTCGTACTCGGCTACGGCATCTTCAAGCTCAATGCGACCGTCAAGCGCGTGCTCGCAGGCGAGTTGCGGCCGTCCGCGGCTCTGAAGCAGGACGCCCCCGCACAGCCTGTGGACAACCCGGAGACAGCCGTGCAGGCGCAGGTGGCCCATGGCCTGGATGCGGGCGGGCAGGTACAGGCGGCTGCGGAGGCGGTGCCGGCGCATCCTGAGCTGACCGAGGCGCTGATCACGGCCCAGGTCATCGACAAGACCGAGAAGATCCGGGCCGATGAGGTCACGATCGAGCCGGTGTCGACGGGCAAGCGGTACACCTTCCTGTTGCCCAAGACCCGCACCTACAAGGACGTTGAAAGGCGACTGGAGAACGTCGCCGCCTGGTACGGCATCAGCCGCACCTACCTCGATCTGGAACGCGACCGGGACAACGAACGCGGTGTACGACTGCTCATGCTGGACGCGCCGCCGTTCTCGAAGCCGTTCCCGGCGCCCACGCGGGAGGAGATCCGGGCCTTCAATGGGGTGCCGCTCGGGCATGACGTCACCGGCGCGCTCGCCGGGGTGCCGACGCTCGACAAGGCATCGATGGTCGTCGCCGGCATGAGCCAGACGGGCAAGACCACGCTGATCAACGGCCTGATCACCTGCCTGCTCATCGCGTACGGCGATTTCGACCTGTACTTGCTGGACGGCAAATTCTGCGGGCTGGTCACGTTCGAGAAGAACTGTGTCCGCTACGAGTCCTCGGACGACCCGGCCGTCTTCGAGAGCATGGTCGATGAGCTGAACGCCCGTGTCGCCAAGCGCTACGCGAAGAAGCGTCAGGCGAAGCTGAACCGGCAGCCGGAGCCGAAGTTCAAGCCCGTCATTTTCATCGTGGACGAAGCGGCAGACTTCTTCGCCGATGATGGAACCAACAAGGGCAAGGAGCGCGCGGCAGGTATCGCGGAGAAGGCCCGCAAGCTCGCCGCCAAGTCGCTGGAATCCGGGATCTCTGTCGTGCTGCTGACACAGCGGCCCGACAAGGATGCCATTCCGGTGCAGGTGCGCAATCAGTGCCAGTACCGGCTGTGCCTGTACGTGGAATCCGAAGGAACCGCAAAGGTCGCCCTCGGAGACTCGTACTTCACCACGGCCGCCCCGATCAATCCGACTCACCTCAACCCGCGTTACCGGGGCCAGGCAGTCATGTTCGCGGGCGGTACTTCCACTCTCATTCGCGGATTCAACTTCGCAGATGAGTTCATGTGGGAAGTCGTGGACGAGGTAGCCGAGCGCCAGAAAAGGGTGCTGGAGACAGTGCCGGGATCACCGCTCACGCAGGCCATCGACCTGATGCGCAGTACCGGCGCGGACTTCATTCCCACCGCCGACCTGGCCCCCGCCCTCGGCATCACCGAGACCAGGCCAGGAGAGCGAGGAAAGCAGCTCTCCAAACTGCTCGGTGTCGCTCCCGGGAAGGCCGAGAAGAGCGACGTGCGCGGCTACGCGCTCGCCGACCTCATCGCGGCCACCGCGTCCGACGCGTGAGCGCCAAGGCCCGTCCCTACGCCCGCCAGCAGTCCGCCGAACGTCCGCCAGACGCCCGCCAGAAGACGGCACCCGCCCGCCAGCCGGACGGGCGCCCGGCGGACCGCTGGCGGACTCCTGGCGGACCCACGGACGGACCTGAACAGCACGAACACGCAAAACCCCATGGAAGGAGGGAGGAAGCTCGTTGCGTGCCTCTATAGCCGTCACAGCCGGCGTAGGAGCAACCGCGGCCGTCATCGTGGCCGCTCTCGCCCAGAGCGCCGGCGACGACCCCTTAGTCGGGGCGGCGCTCAGCCTGTCCGTCCCCGCCCAATACCGAACGCTGGTCGAAGAGGCAGGGACCACCTGCACCGAGGTCAGCCCGAACCTGCTCGCCGCACTCCTCACCCAGGAGTCCAACTTCAATCCGAAAGCGCGGTCGCCGGTCGGAGCGCAGGGCGTTGCCCAGTTCATGCCGTCAACGTGGGAAACCCACGGAATCGACGGCAACGGCGACGGCAAACGCGATGTATGGGATCCCGAGGACGCGGTCCCCTCATCCGCCAAGTACCTGTGCGACATAGCTAAGGACGTCAAGAACGTCCCCGGCAACAAGCAGAGCAACATCCTCGCCGCCTACAACGCCGGACCCGGAGCCGTCATCAAGGCCGGAGGCGTACCCCCTTACAAGGAGACGCAGAACTACGTCCGGTCCATCACGGCACTCGCCGGAAAGGAGCCCGGCGGGAAACCCTCCACCCCAGACCAGGCGAAAGCCGCCATCAACGCCGCAAGCAAGATGATCGGCAAGCCGTATTCGTGGGGCGGCGGAAACGCGAGCGGTCCCAGCACAGGGATCTGCTGTTCTCCCCGGGGCCGGTCCGGAGCATCCATCACCGGCTTCGACTGCTCCGGGCTCACGCTCTACGCCTATGCGAAGGCCGGTATTTTCCTGCCTCGCACGGCAGCCCAGCAGTACGCCGCATCGGAGCCCGTTAAGCCCGGCCAAATGCGGCCCGGTGACTTGGTGTTCTACGGCAAGAGTGCCGCAAGCATTCACCACGTCGGCATTTACATCGGGGGCGGCTACATGCTCAACGCTCCCCGCCCCGGCACAAAGGTCCGCGTCGATCCTCTCGACATGATGCGCGACCTTTTCGCCGTCGCACGGCCCGTACCCAGCCAGAACAAGGAGATCTGACGTGCCCAAGTTCAACCTCGCCAAGCCCGTCGACATGAGCACCGGCTTCAAGGACTTCTTCGACACCATCGGCCTTACTGGCGGCGGCCTGGTCACCAAGGGCATCGCCGCCGTGATCGCCGTCATCGCCGTGCGCATGATGCTCCAACTGTCCAACGACCCCAAGGGCGCCCTGCGCAAGGGGTCGACGGCCGTCGGCACGCTGTTCGTCGCGGTCATCCTCGCGCTCTACGGCGACACCCTCTTCTCCACCGTCACCGAAGCCAAGGGCTGATGCCCGGTGCCCGACAACGACCCGTGTGACCTGCTCAAAGGCACACCCGGCTACAAGTACTGCGTCGAGGACAACTCAGGCTCAGACTCGGACAGGCCTCCCGGCATCGGAGGCGGCTCGGACGGCATCACCGATGGCGCCTCCGACCACGTCCGGGACCTGGCCGAGAGTCTCATCGCGAAGATCAAAGGCCTGGTCGCGTCGAAGGACGGGTGGGCGCCGGAGAAGTCTGACAGTGGGCTGTACGAGCCGTTCCTGTGGCTCGGGCAGCACCTGGCCGTCGCCATCTTCGTGTGTGTGGTCGTCGTGTGCGCCCTGACCGCCTGGCAGGGCGCACCACGCCTGAAGCAGATGGGCGCATCCACCGGATGGACCCTGGCGGCCGTCGCCGCCATGGCCTCGGTACCCGGGATCGTGATGCTGCTGAACAAGGCCGTGAGCGAAGCGTTCACGGTCGCTTTCAACAGCGACGAATCGACGCTGTTCACCGTCATTCAGGACGACCTCAAGGACGGAGCAGATGCCGGTAACCCACTGGCCATCCTGATCATCATCAGCGCGCTGGTCGTCGCGCTCGCGTTTGCGGCGCTGGTGTTCATGACGCGCCAGCTCGGCATCCTCGTGTTCGTGTGCATGGCCCCCCTGGTGCTGGCCTCGCTGGCCCGCGGGGGCGACACGAGCGCGGTCAAGGCGTGGGCGCAGCGGCTGTTGGGGTTGATGTTTGCTCCGTTCGCGCTGCTGCTGATCTCGCCGTTCGTGGAGTTCGCCAAGGGCTCGCTGGTGGTGGACGCCGTCCTGCTGATCGCTGCGGACGTTCTGATGCTGCGGATGATCTTCCACGGTGTGCCGTACTTCGGGCCCCGGGTGGCCGGTGCCGCCCGGGCCATGGTCGAAAGTCGCACCAGCAACCCGCTGGCGCGAGCGGTCGTCCGGGCCGGTGCCCCGGACTTCTACGAGAAGGAGAACAACCCGCGCGGTCCGCGCACCGTGGACACCCCGGGCCGCGCCATGTCTCAGGACCGCGGCGTCCTGTTCGCCGCCTACGGCATGAGCAAGCCCCAGACGTCCGGACGGCTGACCACCCTGTCAGCCGTCGAAAAGGAACGGCGAGACGCGAGCGAAAGCGCCACCCGTCGCGCCCAGCTCCGTGCGGTGCGCGAGCAGTACCGGCCCGCCCGGCCCGCGGCGGCTCGCGCCGGCCGGTCGGCCAACGCCCCGGCTCCGACGCCGGATTCCCAAGGCCCGGCCGCGAACCCGCAGCCGTCCCCGGGCCCGCCGCCCACCCCGTAAGAGCCGCCCCTGTCCCTGGCGCCGCCTCCCACCGCACCTGCGGCGGGAGCGGCGCCGGGTCCGGGCCGCTCACCCCAAGACTTCAGGAGGTTGCTTCCGTGTACTCCCTGGCCCCCGGCTACCGCATCCCCGCCGTGCAGCGCGGACTCAGCCGCACCGAGACCCTGCTGACGAAGGCCAACGCCGGGGTCGGGAGCGCCGTGCTGATGTCGGCAATGATCACCCCACCGCCGGTGTGGACCTTCGGCGCGGTGGGCGCCGCCGCGGCTCTGCTCAACCTGGCGCCCGGACCACGCTCAATCGCCCGATGGGCGACCGTGGGCCTGCGGCATCTGCGCGAGCGCACCGCGCCGGACACGATGACCACCCACCCGGGCACGACCACCACATGGGCGCTGTACCCGGACCACGGGACCATGCAGGACCCGCAGCGCCGGACCGCGTTCCACGAAGCCTTCGCCCGCGCGCTCACGTTCGCCGGCGAACAGGCCCGCACCGCGGGCGTCCAGGTGCACGTCACCCACCACAGCACGGCGCGCGACTACACGGACCACACACAGACGATCTCCGTCCACGTCCCCAAGGGCCTCGTCGGCCACCCCGCCCGGGTGCTCGACAGCCTGCACGGCGAGTTCGCCGCCCTCGGTGCGCTCACCCCCGTGGAACCCACGCCGCCCCCCGCGGTCATCGAGCGGAGTACGGGCTGGGCAGGCCTGGACGACGGACGATACGTGGCGACCGCGCGGCTTACCGCCTGGCCCAACGAGACCGACGGCGACTTCATGCCGAAGCTGCTGCTCGGGCCGGGAACAGACCGCTCCTTCGCCGTCCTGTACCGGCCGCTACCGGCGGGCCAGTCCCTCCGATCCGCGAAGTGGACAGGCGCCGCGCACGAAGCCTTCGTCACCGACAAGGTCAAGCAGGACGCCCACGCGATCACGAGCGGATCGACCCACGGCGCGCTGGTCCAGGGCGCCACCCTCGTCGACGTCGACGGCTACCTGACGGTCTTCGGTGACAGCCCCGAGACCGTCACCGACGCCCGCTGGCAAGCGTCCCTCGCGGCCGACCGGCACCGCATCCGCCTCGACTGGCTCCCCGGCCAGCAGCACCGCGCGCACGTGATGACCACCCCGCACGGAGCCTCCACCAGGAAAGGGGCAATCCTGTGATCCGCCTGCCCTCCACCCACGCCGCGATCACGGCGCCGCTCGTCGCCTCCAGTACCCGATTTCCCGGTATCCCGATCGGACGCTCGCTCCTGGACGGACGCCCGTTCCACCTCTCTCCCGTCCAGACGCCGGCCGCGCTGCTGCCGTCGACAAACAGCCTCGCCCTGGGCGGCCTCGGCTCCGGCAAGAGCACCACAGCCAAGACACGAGCCCGGCGCGAGATCCTTGAGAACGGCCACCAGTACGTCGTCATCGACTCCTTCGGCGAGGACAACGCAGGCGAGTGGGCACCACTGACCCGCTCCCTCGGAGGCCGCGTCATCGAGGCCGGCACGTTCACACTGAACCCGGTCAGCTCGCTCCTCCCGCCCCAGGTCCGGGAGCAACTGGTCCGGTCTCTGATCCTGGCAGTCGAACCCGGCGCACTCACCTACCAAGCCACTCACGCCCTCCAGCACGCACTGAACCACCCCAAGGCCACCTCGCTCAACGGCCTGGTGGACGCGCTGGCCAGCCCAGAAGACGGCCGCTGGCCGGCCGCGAAACTGACCGCGTGGGGCGAGGGCGCGGCGATCAGCCTGTCCCGCTACACCGAAGGCTCCCTGCGCGGGCTCTTCGACGGCCAGGACGCGAGCCTGCCCGAGACAGACCTGCCGATCCTGTCCTTCGACTTCTCCCACCTGGACCGCAACAGCCCCGCGATCCCGTCCCTGATGGCCGCAGTGTCGTGCTGGGCAGAGCACGTGTGGCTGCG
Source organism: Streptomyces sp. M41 (assembly GCF_043673425.1). Taxonomy (NCBI): domain Bacteria; kingdom Bacillati; phylum Actinomycetota; class Actinomycetes; order Kitasatosporales; family Streptomycetaceae; genus Streptomyces; species Streptomyces sp. M41. The sequence continues at coordinate 113,095 of NZ_JBIMKE010000021.1, forward strand.
CCAGTCGACCGCCGTGCACAAGCACCTGGTGCTGGAAGAGGCGTGGCAGATCCTCCTGTCCCCGGCCACCAGCGAGCTGATCCAGCGACTGCTGAAAAACTCGCGCAAGGCCGGGCTGTCGCTGGACGTGCTGATGCACACGCTGTCCGACCTGGGCGAGGGCAAGGCCCGCGACCTGGCCCGCCTGTGCGAGATCGCCCACGTCGGACGCCTCAACCCCGAAGAGGCCGCCATCGTCGGCGTCCTGCTCGGTCTGCCCGCCTGGGCAGTCGAGAAGATCCCGACACTCGATCCGGGCCAGGCCGTATGGAAGGTCGGCCCTGACTACGTCGACATCATCCAGACCGTCCTGAGCACACAGGAATCTGCGCTCACGGACACCTCGTCACGGCGCCGTGCAGCACAGCAGACCCCGGCCGTCGAACAGGACTCCGCTGGCGTAGAACAGGCCACAGAACCGTCCGAGGATGGCGACGTCGACACCGATCGGGGCGAGGACCTGCACGCGCAGTTCCTGAACGGCGGCGGGGGCCGGAGTTGGGATTGGGAAATGCCGCCCAACGTTGTTGACGGTTGGCAGGCCGACGTCGCCCGGCATGAGGCCGTCCTCGAGGCCGCGCACGCGGGCCGGTTCAATGAGGCCGCTCAGCTGGCCGCCATCCGCGAGCGCGAGGACATCAGCGCACATGGACTCAACTCCGCTCAAGCTCTTGCCTGGTTGGAGACCCGTGCCCAAGTGGCAGAACTGCGCGGGGACCCCGGACAGGCCGCGCAGCTGCGCGCTACCGTCGCCCGCATGGGCAACGACGACGTGGAATGGTTCGAGAAGAGCGGCGACAGCACACACCCGGCATGGCACAGCGGGCCCCAGCCACCCGTCACAGCTCAGCCTGCTGCCACCGAACAGCCGACGTCGGTACGGCGACGCACCTGGCCCTACGTGGCGGCGATCGCAGCCCTGTCCATCGCCGCTGCGGGCGTGTGGCAGTACGCAGAGAACGAACAGCAGCAACAGGAGCGGCAGCAGAGGGCTGCCGCTTACAAGGGCAGGTCGGGCGCAGCGCTCACCATCGAAGGCGTGAAGGCCGACGTCGTAGCACACTGGACCAGCGACAGGGACAACGTCATCGTCGAGCTGCGCTCCTACTTCGATCGAAATGCTCGGTTCCTGCGGATCGACGGCTCTGGTAAGAGCGCGCACAGCGTCCGAGAGGGCGGGTGGCTCCCCAAGGACCCGGAGATCAAGCTGCCTGTCGCAGACCCGTTGGCCGACGTGACGGTCCGGATAGCAGTCGGTGGACGTACGTGGAAGGAAGGCTCCCGGGCTACGTCCCGGTCAATTCGCCTGTCTCCGACCGGTGTCGCGTACGACGCACAGACGGGGGAAAAGCTGCCCTCCGACCTCTGACACACGCCTGCCACAGAGGGCCCGCACCCCGCGAGGGTGCGGGCCCTCTCTCGTGCTCGCCTCCGGACGCTCCGTCCAGTCCTCGCCTACCCGCCCCGGCACAGCGATCGAGGGCTGAACAGGCCGTCCGGCCTGCCCGCACCGCCCCTGAGAGAAGAGGAGAACCTGTTTTGGCGAACATCAACGGCACCAGCGGTACCGATTTCCCGTGGCGGCGCTTCCTGTACCCGTTCGCCATCGCCGGCGCGGTCGTCGTCGGCTTCTGGGGACTGGCCGCCGCCCTGGCCTGGCTGCTCGGCATCGCCGCCCACACCGCGACCGTCGCAGCCGGACCCATCAGCCTGTGCGGCATCACCCTCAAACTCTTCAGCCCCAACCGCTGACCTGCGACAAGGAGCGCCGTGTTCGAGATCCGCATCATCTGCGAGCCAGACGACGCCGACCGCCTCAGCCAGACCCTGGCCACCGCGTTCGACACCGGCCCGGCACGCCAGTACCCCACCCGCGACCGCAAACGCACCCGCCTCTACTTCACCGCCGAACACCGGCCCGGCCCCTCCACGGACAACACGATCAGGGAGCGCTGATGGACATCGACCCGGACGAGATCGTCACAGTCGAACTGAGTTGGCAAAACGCCGGGTTACCCACGACCTACACGCAACGCGTCACCCGCCGCCAGCTCGGAAACCTGCTCGTGCAGGTCGATGACATGGCGGCCGACACCGAGGAGCGCGCGGCATGATCCGGAGGCTGCCCCGGCTGCGCATCCAGGTCACCTGCTGGCCGCGCTATGCGCTGGTTCTGACCGACACCCCCGACCCCGGTTGCACCGAGTGCGAGGGGGACGGCGGGTTCGAGCACGACTACGGCGACCACAACGGCGAGTACGCCAGCACCGACTGGGAGCCCTGCACCTGCTGGAACAAGCAGCGCCGCTGGCTGTTGCTCCCCTTGCCGCACCGACCCCGCTGGCTGCGCCGCCGCGGCATCGACCCGTGGGGGCCGTCCGGCTACAGCGACGAACCGCCCTTCTAACCCACAAGATCAGGAGACAGCATGTCGTTCGGAGAAACCCCCGTGACCCTCGTCGGCAACCTGACCGACGAACCCGAGCTGAAGTTCACCGAGGGCGGCGCCGCCCTTGCGAAGTTCACGATCGCCGTCACACCGCGCACCTTCGACCGCGCGGCCAACGCGTGGAAGGACGGCACCACCGCCTTCTACCGGTGCGCGGCCTGGCGCACCCTCGCGGAGCACATCGCCGAGAGCCTCAAGAAGGGCTCCCGGGTGGTCGCGTCCGGCCGGATGCGCCAGCACGACTGGACCACCGACCAGGGCGAGAAGCGCTCCATGCTCGCCGTGGAAGTCGACGACATCGGCGCCTCGGTCCGCTTCACCACCGTGACCGTCAACGCCAAGCGCGCCACCAGCAACGGCCCCGCGGGCGATGACCCGTGGAACACGGCGAACAACCCCGCCAAGGAGGGCGAAGAGCCCCCGTTCTAACTGCGCCAAGGGCGGCCCCCCACTCTCGCCAAAGATCACGGGGCCGCCCTTGTCCACCAGCCCATCAACAGACCTGTGGAGGACTCCAGCATGACCCCATCGACCCGCATCGGTCGAGGCCAGGCATGAGCGACCCAACCAACGCACCCGGCATCCCCAGCATCGGCCTGGGCAGCCTGCACCTGATCGCCGCCGCCCTGCTCTGCGCAGAGCGCGGCTGGCCGGTCATCCCCCTGACCCCCAACACGAAGAGGCCCGCCGGCCACCCCGAGCGCTCCTGCCCCGGTACGGGGCGCTGCGCGGGCGGCCACCGTACCCCCGAGCAGCGAGCCACCACCGCCCCGGACCTGATCCACGCGGCATGGGCGCACAAGCCGTACAACGTCGGCGTCGCGACCGGCCCGGCCGGCCTACTCGTCATCGACCTGGACGTGTGCAAGCCGCAAGAGCCAGAAGGAGCGCCTGACGGCGCCACTTCCTTCAAGGCGCTCTGCGAGCGCGCCGGAAAGCCGATCCCGTACACCTACCAGGTGCGGACCCCCAGCGGGGGCCGACACCTGTACTTCACCGCCCCGCCGGGAAGCCGGTTGAAGAACAGCGTCAACCGGCTCGGGCCGCACATCGACACCCGGGCCTGGGGCGGCTACGTCGTCGCCGCCGGCAGCACCACCCCCGAGGGCGCCTACGAAGTCGCCGAGAACGCCCCCGTGGCCCCACTCCCGCCGTGGCTCACCGCACTGCTCGTCGAATCCCCCAGGCCCACCGCCCCGGCCGCGCTTGCGCCGGTGAGGGATGGGACACGGGCCGCTCACGTCGCCCTGGACCGCGAATGCGCGGTCATCCGGGCCGCCTGCGAGGGCGGGCCGAACGGGCGCAACAAGACGCTGCACACCAGCACGTGCAAGGTGGCCCGGTTCGTCGCCTGGGGGCACATCAGCCGATCCACGGTCGAAGAAGCAGTCCAGGCGGCGGGGGAGTCGACGGGACTGCCGGCTGCCGAGTGCCGCACCACCATCCGCAGCGCCATGGAGTGGATTCTGGCGAACGCCACACCGCGGGAGGCCGCGTGACCGCCGCCCGCTCCCCCGCCTGGATTGCCTCCCCGCCGCCCCCAGCGGCCCGCAGGACGCCCAACAGCCGTTCCGTGAGCGGGTGGTGGGCGCCCGAAAGGGCGACGCCGAAGGCGTCCTTTCAGCACTTCGTCCCAACCGCCGCGGGCTGCGCCCGCCCCGGAGCTCCCAGTAAGGGAGGACCACCGCATGACCGACACCACCGACGCTGCGCCGTCCAACGAAGCCGCCGGCCTGCTCGACGAGGTCGAAGCGTTCCACCGCCGGTTCAACGTCTTCCCCACCGAACACGCCTACGTCGCCGTCACGTTGTGGGATGCCCACGCCCACCTCATGGACGCCCTCGACGGCACCGCCCGCCTGGCCTTCCTGAGCCCCGAGCCGGGCTCGGGCAAGTCCCGGGCGCTGGAGATCGTGGAGACGCTGACACCGCGCGCGGCGACCACCGTCAACGCGTCCGCCAACGCCCTCTTCCGGTTCGTGTCCGCGGAAGACAAGACTCCGACGCTTCTCTTCGATGAGATCGACACCGTCTTCGGCCCGAAGGCCGGCGGGAACGAAGAGGTCCGTGGGTTCCTCAACTCCGGCTACCGGCGCGGCGCCAAGTCCCTGCGCTGCGTCGGCGACGGATCTGATCAGAAGGCAGGGTTCTTCCCCTCGTTCTGCGCCGTCGCCATGGCAGGGCTCGGCTCCCTGCCCGACACAATCCTGACCCGCTCCGTCATCATCCGCATGCGCAAGAAGGCGCCCAACGAGAAGTGCGAGCCCTACCGGCGCCGCCTCCACGAGAAGCAAGGCCACGCCCTGCGCGACCGGCTTGCCAAGTGGACCGCCACCATCAACGACGAGATCGCCGCCGCGTGGCCGGAGATGCCCGAAGGCGTCACCGACCGGCCCGCCGACGTGTGGGAACCGCTCCTGGCAGTCGCCGACGCGGCCGGCGGGCACTGGCCCGAGCGCGCCCGGGCCGCCTGCATCGCACTCATCAAGGCAGCCCAAGAAGGCGACGAAGCCTCCCTCGGAGTGCGCCTGCTGACCGACCTGCGCGACAAGGTGTTCTGCGGCGCCGACCGCATGCCCACCGCCGCAATCCTCGAAGTCCTCCACGGACTCGACGACGCCCCGTGGGCCGACCTCAGTGACGACGGACAGACCAGCAAGCCGCTCACCGCACGCGGCCTGTCCAAGCTCCTGAGCCAATACGTCCGGCCCGACAACAAACCGATCAAACCGCGCGGCATCCGCGTCGGAAGCGGCACCCCGAAGGGCTACTACGCCGAAGATCTACGCGACGCGTGGGCCCGCTACTGCCCCCCTACCCCTGAAAAGTCCGCAACATCCGCAACAGCCGCAACACCGCAGGTCAACGGGAGTGAATCTGTGGCGGAAGACCCTTCCGAGAGCCGCCACGCGTCCGCGGGAACCGACACACGCCAACTCCGCATCGCGGGCTGACCAGCCGCACCCGATAGGTGCCGCCGCGTATCCCGCGGCGGCACCTATCCGCAACACAACCGGCATCCGACACAGATCCAAGCCGCTGACCAGCAATGTTGCGGCGTGGCGGACGTTGCGGATTCCCCAGAAGGCCCACGACGACCCCAGCGATGAAGGGCATTCGATGAGCACGCCCTCGCGAGTTCATGCCGACCCTCGCACCACACTTCGGACCGGCCTCCCGGACCGGTACCTCACCCCCGAGGACATCGCCGCGATGTTCGAAGTGCCCCTCGAAACCGTCTACCAGTGGCGCAAGAAGCGAACTGGCCCACCAGGCTTCCGAATAGGCAAGCACCTCCGCTACGACCCTGCCGACGTGCGCGCCTACGTCACCGGCCGCAAGGACGCCGATCGCGACGCCGCCTGACAAACACCCGCCAGAAACAGCAGGGGAGAGCCGCCATCAGCGGCTCTCCCCTCGGCATGTTCAGAAAGGATCGCCGCTACATGGCAGGCCACATCCAAGACCGCTGGTACAAGACCGAACCCGACACCAGCGGTAAGCCCCGCCGCGTGCGCACCGATCGCTACGGCACCGGCATGCGTTACCGCGCCCGGTACATCGGCCCGGACGGCAGCGAAAAGAGCAAGTCATTCCCCGACGGACAGAAGCGACTGGCCGACCAGTGGCTTGCCCACATCGAGGCCGACATGTCGCGCGGCCAGTACATCGATCCCGCCGCCAGTCGGGTGACGTTCCGGCAGTACGCCGAGAAGTGGCTGAGCACCCAGACCACCGACATGACTACACGAGAGTCCGTCGATTCTGCGGTCCGCGGCCACGCAATCCCCTACCTCGGCTCGCGACCGCTCGGCTCCTTCAAGCCGGAACACATCCGTGACTGGCTCAGCGCATTGGAGCGGGCCGTTCCTGCTTCGTCGTACCGACGCGTGATCTACAACAACGTGTCGACGGTCCTCAACGCGGCTGTTGACGACGGCCACCTGCCGAAGAACCCCTGCCACGCGCAGTCTGTGCGACCCCCTGCTGCGGGAACTGGTCGCGTTATCCCGTGGGCCGCAGAGCGCGTCTTCGCAGTACAGGCAGCACTGCCGGAGCGCTACCGCGCGACGGTCGACCTCGGAGGCGGGTGCGGACTCCGGCAAGGGGAGATCTTCGGACTGCCGGTCGACGAAATCGGCTTCGACTCGGGCTGGCTGCACATCGCGAATCAGGTGAAAGTGACGAAGCAGGGTCTTGTGTTCTCCCCGCCGAAACGGAACAAGATCCGTGACGTCCCCTTGCCGGACCGCGTGGCGCACGTCCTCAAGAGGCACATGGAGACGTTCCCCCCAGTCGAAGTCACGCTGCCGTGGCTCCGGCCGGACGGTCCGCTTGTCACAAAGCGGCTGCTCTTCACTCGCCTCGATGGTGCAGGCGCGGTCCGGCGGACCGACTTCAACGACCGCACTTGGAAGCCCGCTCTCGTCGCGGCCGAAATCATCCCCGCCCCGAAACCGGGCGAGCGCTACCAGGCCGCCCGCGAACACGGCATGCACGCCCTCAGGCACTTCTACGCTTCGGTCCTGCTGAACGCCGGCGAGAACATCAAGGCACTGAGTCACTACCTCGGGCACAACGATCCGGGCTTCACGCTCCGCGTCTACACACACCTCATGCCCAGCAGCGACGCGCGAGCTCGTAAGGCCATCGACGGTCTTTACAGCTCCACCGTGTTCGCAAGTAGGTAGAAGTTACGCATTTCCCTACGCCGGGGGTGCATCCCTACCTGGGCATCTAGGCTGATCATCATGCCTGAAGCGAGCAACCCTGAAGTGGTTGAACCCGACGAGACAACTGACCCTGCTCCTCTCTCAACATGGAGCAGGGTCACTGCAGGGGCTATGGGCTTTACTCTCTGCACGGCGGGGACAGTTGCCGTTTTCAAAACGGAGAATCAGGCGGGTTGCGTTGCACTGATTCTGGCTGGCGCCCTCTTCGTGATACTCACCATCGGCGGTAGCCCACTGCACAGCCTGGGCTTCGGAGAAACCCAGATGCGATTCGCTGTTCAGAAGCGTCGCCGTGAAGTCATCGCGAGCGTCAGCGACGCGCCTCCGGAGGAGGCACGGAGGACCCTGGAGGTACTGCAAGCAATCGATCCAGGTGTAGCAACTGACGCATCATTCCTGTATCAGTCTGCCCGCACGTATGAAGAGCTTGCCAAGCAAAGGTTCATGACACTCTTCCCGGACTGCGCTATTGGAGCGCTCCCTCCTAGGGACTGGGGATACGTTGATTTCCAGGTAATACGGCCAATCGACAAGAGAATCGGCATTGACGCACTTTTCCTGGAACGGGCTACGTCAGGGATCTCCAGGACGATGGTCGTAAAGCGTGCCGAGAAAACCGTGGACTCAATCATCCCCACGCTGATCATGAGTAACGTACCGCTCTCACGCGGAGCGCAACATGCGATCGAGGAAGCTCAAGCCCACGGCACCAAGATTCGATTCGTCTTTTGGCAGGACGAACGACATGACCAAGCACTCCATGCTGCTGCCGATGAGCTCTTCTCTCAGATCCCATGACTGCCTGAGCATGGCTTCTGGCGCAGCATGACGTGCCAGCCGTCGGGCGACGGCCCACAGACGGCCCACGGAAGGGCCGTCTGCTCGGGTGCTGGCGGCAGAGTGCCGCCAGCACCCGAGCACAGGTGCGCGGAAACCGCTCTGACTTGCCCCTACAGCACCGGCAAGTTCTTCCGCAGCTCGAACGCCGTGACCTCGGACCGGTACTCCTCCCACTCCTGCCGCTTGTTGCGCAGGAAGAAGTCGAAGACGTGCTCGCCCAGGGTCTCGGCGACCAGGTCGCTGCTCTCCATGAGGGTCAGGGCCTCGCCGAGGTTCTGCGGGAGGGGCTCGATGCCCATCGCGCGGCGCTCGGCGTTGGAGAGGGCCCAGACGTCGTCCTCGGCGCCCGGGGGTAGTTCGTAGCCCTCCTCGATGCCCTTGAGGCCGGCGGCCAGCAGGAGGGCGTAGGCGAGGTACGGGTTGGCGCCGGAGTCCAGGGAGCGGACCTCCACGCGCGCCGAGCCGGTCTTGCCGGGCTTGTACATCGGGACGCGGACCAGGGCCGAGCGGTTGTTGTGGCCCCAGCAGATGTACGACGGGGCCTCGCCGCCGGCGCCCGCGGTGCGCTCGGAGCCGCCCCAGATGCGCTTGTAGGAGTTCACCCACTGGTTGGTGACCGCGGAGATCTCCGCGGCGTGCCGCAGCAGGCCCGCGATGAAGGAGCGGCCGACCTTGGAGAGCTGGTACTCGGCGCCCGACTCGTAGAACGCGTTGCGGTCGCCCTCGAAGAGGGAAAGGTGGGTGTGCATGCCCGAGCCCGGGTGTTCCGAGAACGGCTTCGGCATGAACGTCGCCTGCACGCCCTGCTCCAGCGCCACCTGCTTCATGACCAGGCGGAAGGTCATGATGTTGTCGGCCGTGGAGAGCGCGTCGGCGTAGCGCAGGTCGATCTCCTGCTGGCCGGGGGCGCCCTCGTGGTGGGAGAACTCGACGGAGATGCCCATCGACTCCAGCATGGTGATCGCCTGGCGGCGGAAATCCATGCCGATGTTCTGCGGGGTGTGGTCGAAGTAGCCCGAGTTGTCGGCCGGGGTGGGGCGAGAGCCGTCCAGCGGGCGGTCCTTCAGGAGGAAGAACTCGATCTCGGGGTGGGTGTAGAAGGTGAAGCCCAGGTCGGAGGTGCGGGCCAGGGCGCGCTTGAGGACGTAGCGCGGGTCCGCGAAGGACGGGGAGCCGTCCGGCATGAGGATGTCGCAGAACATCCGGGCCGTGCCGGGGGCCTCGGCGCGCCAGGGCAGGATCTGGAAGGTCGAGGGGTCGGGCTTGGCGATCATGTCGGACTCGTAGACCCGGGCGAAGCCCTCGATCGCGGAGCCGTCGAAGCCGATGCCCTCGTCGAAGGCCTGCTCCAGCTCGGCGGGGGCCACGGCCACGGACTTGAGGAAGCCGAGCACGTCCGTGAACCACAGGCGTACGAACCGGATGTCGCGCTCCTCCAACGTCCGGAGCACGAATTCCTGCTGCTTGTCCATCTTCCGCTTCCCCATCCTTGCTGGTCAGGCCGCCTGTATCCGGTACTGCGGAAGGCGGTCGGGCACCTGAGCATCCCACCACAACACCGTTTCAGGCGCGTTGCGCACCTTGATCGTCGAGGCGACCTCGGGCCGAACGCCCGGCATCCGGCAGGTGTCCCGCCATGGTGCCCGGTGAACTGCTCTGCCGCCCATCTTGCCTGCTCGGACCGACATCTGTAATGCCCGGGCCCGCCCCGGCCCCCGGGGACCCACCCCGCTTTAATTTGCATTTCAGATGCAAGTTTTAATGAGGGTGGGCGGCCGTCCCGGAGCCGCCCGTCCGAGACCGAGGAGCCCTGATGCTGTCCGAGCAGTCCGCCGCCGTGGTCCGCGCCACCCTCCCCGCCGTCGGCGCGTCCCTCGCCGAGATCACCGAGCGTTTCTACGCCGGTCTGTTCGCGGCCCGCCCCGAGCTGCTGCGCGACCTGTTCAACCGCGGCAACCAGGCGGCCGGCACCCAGCGGCAGGCCCTCGCGGGCTCGATCGCCGCGTTCGCGACCCACCTTCTGGACCACCCCGACGAGCGGCCCGACGCGATGCTGGGCCGCATCGCCCACAAGCACGCCTCCCTGGGCGTCACCGCCGAGCAGTACAAGCTCGTCCACGAGCACCTCTTCGCCGCCATCGCCGACGTGCTCGGCGAGGCCGTCACCCCCGAGGTCGCGGCGGCCTGGGACGAGGTCTACTGGCTGATGGCCAACGCCCTCATCGCCGTCGAGCAGCGGCTGTACGCGCAGCGGGGTGGCCACGAGTGGCGGGAGTGGGAGGTCGTCGCCCGCGTCGAGGAGACCGCCGACGTCGCCACGTTCCGGCTGCGCCCGGCCGACGGGCGCCCGGTGCCGGAATTCCGTGCCGGGCAGTACGTCTCGGTGCAGGTCGAGCTGGCGGACGGGGCCCGGCAGATACGTCAGTACAGCCTCTCCGCCGCCCCCGGCTCACCCCTGCGCCAGATCAGCGTCAAGCGGGTGCACGGCGCCGCCGCGCCCGACGGCGAGGTCTCGAGCCACCTGCACGCGCGCGTGGCCGTCGGCGACCGGCTGCGCCTGTCGGCGCCGTACGGCGATCTCGTCCTCGGCGACAGCGAGAGCGACAGCAACAGCAACAGCGAAAGCAACAGCGACACCGGCACCGGGGCCGTCGCCCCGCTGCTCCTCGCCTCCGCCGGTATCGGCGTGACCCCCATGGTCGCCATGCTGGGGCAGCTCGCGGACGCCGGGCACCAGGGCCCGGTGATCGTCGTGCACGGCGACCGCTCCCCCGCCGAGCACGCCCTGCGCGCCGACCACGAGGGCTACGCGCGCAAGCTCGCGGACGCGTCCGTCCACTTCTGGTACGAGACCGGCGCCGACGCCGCCGAGGAGTCGCACCGGGGCGGCCTGGTCGACCTCGCCGGGGTCGCCGTACCGAAGGGCACGCGCGCGTACCTGTGCGGTCCGCTGCCCTTCATGCGGGCGGTGCGGGCTCAGCTGATCGAGAAGGGCGTCGCGGCGGCCGACATCCACTACGAGGTGTTCGGGCCGGACCTCTGGCTGGCGCAGCAGGGCTGAACCGCCCCGCCGTCAGGGCGTCCGGCCGATCTGGAGGAGCAGCGGGCCGGTGGGGTCCGCGGTCACGTCGGCCACCGTCAGCGGGTCCAGTGAGGCGTAGAAGGCCTCCTGGGCCCGCCGCAGCGCGCCGCGCAGCCGGCACCCGGAGTGCAGCGGGCAGGGGTGGTCGCCCTCGCACTCGACGACGTCGCCGTCCCCCTCGAAGGACCGCACGATCGCGCCGACCGACGCGGTACGTCCCGCGGCGCTGAGCGTCAGCCCGCCGCCGCGACCCCGGCGGGCGTCGACCAGACCCATGTGCTGCAACTCGGCGACGACCTTGGCGGCATGGGTGTACGGCACCTCCATGTCCGCCGCGACCTCGCGGGTCGTCGGCGTGGCGTCCCCCAGCACGGCGAGCCGCATCAGGAGCCGCAGTGCCAGGTCGGTGGAGCGCAGAAGCCGCATGCCCGCAGCGTAGATAATGCGCATCCGCCGTTCCAAATATCCGGAGTCGGCGTCCCTCTACGAGAGGTCACGCCTTCCCCATTACGATCAGCGCACCCGACCGTCCCTTTCCCCCCGAAGGACACCACTCATGGGCTCGGCCACAAACAGGAACGACGCGGCACGCAAGGCGCGGATAGAGGAGATGCGACGTGCCGAGCAGGCCCGTTCGCGCCGCAACCGCATCCTGACGGTCGCGGCCGGCGTCGTGGTCGTCGCCGGTCTCGTCGTCGGCGGTGTGGCCCTCATCCGCTCGCAGTCCGACGACAGCGACAGTGCGCAGTCGCAGTCGCAGTCGGATGCGGAGTCCGGCGGCAAGGCGAAGAAGAAGACGTCCGGGAAGTTCGTCACCGGCGAGGACGGCGTGCGCGTCTGGAAGGGCACGCTGACCAGCACGCATGTCACGGGCAGCGTGAAGTACCCGATGGAGCCGCCGGTCGGCGGTGACCACCACCGGGCCTGGATGAACTGTGACGGCGACGTCTACACCCAGGAGCTGCGCAACGAGAACGCCGTGCACGCGCTGGAGCACGGCGCGGTGTGGGTGACGTACACCGGCAAGGCGGCGAAGGCCGACGTCGAGGCGCTGGCGGCGAGGGTCGAGCGGACGCCGTACACGCTGATGAGCCCGGTCGAGAAGCAGAAGGACCCGATCATGCTCAGCGCGTGGGGACACCAGCGCTCGGTGACGAGCGCGAGCGACCCGAACGTCGGCAAGTTCTTCGAGACGTACGTCCAGGGCGCTCAGACGCCGGAGAAGGGTGCGCCGTGCTCGGGAGGTCTGTCGGAGTGAAGCGGCACGCCGGTTGGATCGCGGGGGCCGCGACGGCCGTGCTCGTGGCGGCCGGCGCGATCACCTACGCGGTCGCCGGGGACGACGGTTCGAGCGCGGCCCCGACCGCGGAGTCGGCGGACGCCGGGTTCGCGCGCGACATGGCGGTGCACCATCAGCAGGCCGTGGAGATGTCGTACCTCGTGCGCGACCGCACCGACGACGAGGACGTGCGGCGCCTGGCGTACGACATCGCGCAGACGCAGGCCAACCAGCGCGGCATGCTGCTGGGCTGGCTGGATCTGTGGGAGCTGCCGAAGGTGTCGTCCGATCCGCCGATGACCTGGATGGGCATGGGCGACATGCCTTCCGCCGGGGACGGCTCACTGATGCCCGGCATGGCGACAGACGCGCAGATGAAGAGGCTCGGCACGCTCGACGGCAGGCGGGCGGAGGTCTACTTCCTCCAGTTGATGACGGCCCATCACAAGGGCGGCATCCACATGGCCGAGGGCTGTCTCGACAGGTGCGCGGTGGGTGTGGAGAAGAGGCTCGCCCGGACCATGGTGGACGGGCAGCAGTCGGAGATCGATCTGATGGCCGACATGCTGAGGGAGCGGGGCGCGAAGCCACGTTCCTGACCGTGGCGCAAAAGCCGCGTTCCTGACCGTGGCGCAAAGGGGCGCCCCGCCGACGGGGGAAGATCGGCGGGGCGCTGTGGTGCCGCAGTGGCTCGGGGATCCCGGTCGCGGTCGGGATCGGTGGACGCAGTGCGTCAGTGGACGGAGTGCTCCTCCTGCGGGAACGTTCCGCCGACGACGTCCTCCGCGAAGGCCCTCGCCGCGCTGCCCATGACCTCGCGCAGGTCGGCGTACTGCTTGACGAACTTGGGGACCCGGCCGCCGGTCAGTCCCAGCATGTCGGTCCAGACCAGGACCTGGGCGTCGGTCTCCGGGCCCGCTCCGATGCCGACGGTCGGGATGTGCAGCACCCGGGTCACCTCGGCCGCCAGCTCCGCCGGCACCAGCTCCAGGACGACGGCGAACGCGCCCGCGTCTTGGACCGCCTTCGCGTCCCGCAGCAGCTGTGCGGCGGCCTCCTCGCCACGGCCCTGGACGCGGTAGCCCATGGCGTTGACGGACTGCGGGGTCAGGCCGATGTGGGCCATGACAGGGATGCCGGACTCGACGAGGAGCCGGATCTGGTCGTGCGAGCGCTCGCCGCCCTCCAGCTTCACGGCGCCGACCCCGGCCTCCTTCACCAGCCGGGTCGCCGAGCGCAGCGCCTGCACCGGACCCTCCTGGTAGGAGCCGAACGGCAGGTCGCCGACGATCAGGGCGCGGGAGGTGCCCCGTACGACGGCCGCCGAGAGCATGGTCATCTCGTCGAGCGTGACGGGTACGGTCGTGTCGTAGCCGAGGTGGCAGTTGCCCGCCGAGTCGCCGACGAGCATGACCGGGATGCCGGCTTCGTCGAACACGGACGCGGTCATCGCGTCGTAGGCGGTGAGCATGGGCCATTTCTCGCCCCGCTCCTTGGCGAGGGCGATGTCGCGGACGGTGATGCGGCGCGTGCCCTTCCCTCCGTACAGCGACTTGCTGCCGTCGGAGGGCTTCGCCTGAGGCGTCTGGGCAGCCGAAAGCTGCGTCATTGCAACGGCTCCTTCTGTCATCTCGAGGCGCCCTGACGGCGTCCCCGGACTCCCCTCCATGGTGGCACCTCGTGCCAGTCAGGGCCAAGCCCTCCTGTGTGACTTCCGCCCTGCGTAAGGTCTCGGCAAAAATTTACGATACGAGACGGTCCCGTATCGTAAGTCGCCTAGGCTCGGCCGTATGACTTCTCCCGCCCCGGGCAGCGGCCCTCGCATACCGGAAGCCGTGCACCGGCGCCGTTGGGCGATCCTCGGCGTGCTGATGCTCAGCCTGCTGATCGTCGTCCTCGACAACTCGATCCTGAACGTCGCCATCAAGACGATCTCGACCCCCGCCCCGAACGGCCTGGGCGCCACCCAGAGCGAGCTGGAGTGGGCGATCAACTCCTACACCCTCGTCTTCGCCGGCCTGCTGTTCAGCGCCGGTCTCCTCGGCGACCGGCTCGGCCGCAAGAAGGTGCTGCTCGGCGGGCTCGCCGTGTTCGGCGTCGGCTCCGCCCTGGCGGCCTTCTCCGGCTCGCCGGGCGAGCTCATCGCCTTCCGCGCGGTGATGGGCCTCGGCGCCGCGTTCGTCATGCCGGCCACCCTCGCCGTCCTCATGAACGTCTTCGAACGCGACGAGCAGCCCAAGGCCATCGGCATCTGGGCCGGCGGTGTCGGACTGGCCATCGCCATCGGCCCGATCACCGGCGGCGTGCTGCTCGACCACTTCTGGTGGGGCTCGGTCTTCCTCATCAACGTGCCGATCGTGCTGCTCGCGCTCGCCCTGATGCTGTGGCTGGTCCCCGACTCGCGCGACCCGAAGCCCGGTCGCCTCGACCCCGTCGGTGTGGTGCTCTCCGTCGTCGGCCTGGTCCTGCTCGTCTACGGCATCATCAAGGGCGGCCAGCTCGCCGACTTCACGGATCCGACGGTGCTCGCGACCATCGGGGCCGGCCTCGCGGTCCTGGTCGGCTTCGTCGTGTTCGAGAAGCGCAGCGACCATCCGTCCATCGACGTGACGTACTTCAGGAACAAGGTCTTCTCGGCGTCGGTCGGCGTGATCGCGCTGGTCTTCTTCGCCCTCATGGGCGTCACCTTCTTCTCGGTCTTCTACACCCAGAGCGTGCGCGGATACACACCGCTCCAGACCGGTCTGCTGATGCTCCCGCTCGCCGCCGCCCAGATGATCTTCGCGCCGCGCGCCCGGCTGCTCGTCGACCGCTTCGGCAACCGGGCCACGACCACCGGTGCCATGCTGCTGATCGCCGCCACGCTGGCCGCGTTCGTCCTGTTCGAGGCGGACACGCCGATCTGGCTCCTGGAGGTCGTCTTCTTCCTCATGGGCGCCGCGATGGCGCACATCATGACCCCGCTGAGCGTCGTCATCATGCAGGCCCTGCCCCGCGAGAAGGCCGGCTCCGCCTCCGCCCTCAGCAACACCTTCCGCCAGGTCGGCGGCGCCCTCGGTATCGCCGTGCTGGGCTCGGTCCTGTCGACGGCGTACCGGGGCGGCGTCGAGGACCGGCTCACGGCTGTGCCGGAGGGCCTGCGGCACACGGCGGGCGAGTCCGTCGAGGCCACGCTCGGTGTCGCCGAACGGCTCGGCGCCCGGGGCGAGGCCCTCGTCGGCCCGGCGCATGACGCCTTCCTGCATGCCATGCATGTCACCGCGCTGTGGGGTGCGGGCATCGCCGTGCTCGGCGCGGTGGTGGTGGCGCTCTTCCTGCCGGGCAGGCCGACGCAACCTCAGGAGGGCGAGCGGGAACGCGAGTTGACGTCGGCCGAGTAGCGCGCCGGCCGCGGCGCCGGACCGCACCTCGCCGGCTTCGCGCGCACCGGCCCGGCGGACCAGGGAGAATCGGCAACGCCCCCACGGAAAGGACCGGACCCAGTGAGCCTCGCCGACAGCCATCCCCGGCCGGACGGCCCCGCCAGGGGCCGCCCCCGCAGCGAGGCCGTGGAACGGGCCATCATGGAGGGCGTCCTGAAGCTGCTGGAGGACGGCGTGCCGCTCGCGGAGCTGTCCATCGAGCGCATCGCCCGTACCGCGGGCGTCGGCAAGGCCACCATCTACCGCCGCTGGAGCGGCAAGGAAGAGCTCTTCGTCGACGTCGTGCGCGCCGCCGAACCCCCGGATCCCGAACTGCCCGGCACCTCCATGCGCGACGATCTCGTGGTGCTGATGGAGCAGTTGCGCAGGCGCGGCCTGATGACCCGGTCGTCGGTGCTGCTGCACAACGTCATCGCCCAGATGAAGAGCAGTCCGAAGATCTGGGACGCCTATCACACGGCCGTCGTGGAGCCGCGGCGCAGGAAACAGCACGAGATCCTGCGCCGCGGACAGACCGACGGTGAACTGCGCACCGACATCGACGTCGATGTGCTGGGTGACATGATCTTCGGCCCGATGCTGGTGCGTGCCGTCATGCGCCCGGACGCCGAACTGCCGCAAGGGCTGGCGGAACAGATGGTCGACGCCGTGCTCGCGGGTCTACGGCCCGTCAGTTCGGACACCCCGTAGATCGAATGTGCGCGTTTCGTCACAGAGCGCGCTTTCACCCGCCGGGATCGGAACTCACCGTGGCGACTTGTACGTCCTCGCCCCCGTACGGCCGTCATCGGTACGGCAGGAACGAGGCCGATCATCCCCTAGGGTTTCTGTGGGCGCGGGGGGACGACGGTGTGCACGGTAGGTAGTGAGGCGACGGTATGGCGCAGCAGGCGTACGTGACGGGGACGGACAACGGCGGCTCGGGTCCCGAGCGCCGGGAACCTGCCCCTGGGCGCCTGAAGGCCCGCCTGGAGCGCTTCGTCGGCGGCTGGCGCGGTGACCCGCGCATCTGGCGGCGCGGCCTCGTGGCGGCCGCCCTCGCGGTGATCCTGGCCCTGGTGATGCTGCTGCACGCGCAGATCCCCAACGCGCTCGGCAACCTCGGCAGTCTGACCGAGACGTTCCTGCCCTGGCTGGGCCTGTTCGTCCCGGTGCTGCTCCTGCTGGCCCTGCTGCGCCGGTCCGCGACCGCGCTGATCGCCGTGCTGGTCCCGGCGATCGTGTGGCTGAACCTCTTCGGCGGCCAGCTCACCGACAAGACCGGCGCCGGCGGCGATCTGACGGTGGCCACCCACAACGTCAACGCCGACAACGCCGATCCCTCGGGCACCGCTCGGGACGTGGCCGCGTCCGGCGCGGACGTGGTGGCCCTGGAGGAGCTGACGGCCTCGGCGGTCCCGACGTACGAGAAGGCGCTGGCGTCGACGTACAAGTACCACTCGGTGCAGGGCACCGTGGGGCTGTGGAGCAAGTACCCGCTGGGCGACGTCCAGCCGGTCAACATCGAGCTGGGCTGGATCCGGGCCATGCGGGGCACGGTGGCCACGCCGGCCGGGCAGGTCGCGGTGTACGTGGCCCATCTGCCGTCGGTGCGCGTGAAGTTGGAGGCCGGGTTCACCGCCCGGCAGCGCGACAAGAGCGCCGACGCGCTGGGCGAGGCCATCGCCCACGAGCCGCTTCAGAAGGTCGTCCTGCTCGGCGACCTGAACGGCACGATGAACGACCGCGCTCTGAACGCCGTCACCGCCCAGATGCGCTCCACGCAGGGCGCGTCGGGCAGCGGGATGGGGTTCAGCTGGCCGGCGTCGTTCCCGATGGCGCGGATCGACCAGATCATGGTGAAGGGCATCGAGCCGGTGAGCTCGTGGACGCTGCCGGAGACCGGGAGCGACCATCTGCCGGTGGCGGCGCGTGTGAAGGTCGACACATCCTCTTCCTGAAAAGCCCAGGTCAGCGACTTTTGACACCTGTCGGCCACGCTTTGGCCGACTGGCGGAATACTGCGCCTGAGAGACTTTGTTCCGTGCTTGAACATACGGCTTGAGCCCAGAGCTCGAACCCACAGAGCACACCCGCGTACGGAACACCGCTCTCGACCCCTGAAAGGCACAGGCTTCCCCATGCCCCTGGCCCTGCTCGCCCTGGCCGTCGGCGCCTTCGGCATAGGTACGACCGAGTTCGTGATGATGGGCCTGCTGCCCGAAGTCGCGGACGACCTGGGCATCTCGATCCCCACCGCCGGACATCTGGTCTCGGCGTACGCCCTCGGCGTCGTCATCGGCGCCCCGCTGCTGGCCGCGGTCACCGCGCGCCTGCCGCGCCGCACCGTCCTGATCGGCCTGATGGCCCTGTTCGTGGCCGGCAACGCGCTGTCCGCGTTCGCCCCCGACTACCACTGGCTGGTGGCCGCCCGCTTCCTGAGCGGACTGCCGCACGGCGCCTTCTTCGGCGTCGGCGCGGTCGTGGCGACCGGCATGGTCGCGCCCGAGCGCAAGGCCCGCTCCGTCTCCCTGATGTTCCTCGGCCTGACGATGGCCAACGTCGCGGGCGTACCGGTGGCCACGCTGATGGGCCAGCACGTCGGCTGGCGGGCGACGTTCCTCGGGGTGAGCGCGATCGGCCTGGTGGCGATGGCCGCACTGGCCCTGCTGATCCCGCGCGCCGAGGAACACGCGTCCGACGCCGCCGGGCTGCGCGGCGAACTGGCCGCCCTGCGCTCCCTGCCGGTCTGGCTGGCGCTCGGCACCACGGTCGCCGGCTTCGGCGCGCTCTTCGCCGCGTACAGCTACATCACACCGATGCTGACCGACTCCGCCGGATACGCAGACACCAGCGTGACCCTGCTGCTGGCGCTGTTCGGCGTCGGCGCGACCGCGGGCAATCTGCTGGGCGGGCGCCTCGCGGACCACGCGATGCGTGGCACGCTGTTCGGCGGACTGGTCTCGCTGGCCGTGGTGCTGGCGCTGTTCCCGCCGCTGATGTCCACGGCCTGGAGCGCGGCCGTGGCGGTGACCCTGCTGGGCATGGCGGCGTTCGCCACCGGTTCCCCGCTGCAGCTGATGGTCATGGAGAAGGCGGCCGGCGCCCCGTCCCTCGCCTCCTCCGCCAACCAGGCCGCCTTCAACCTCGCCAACGCCGGCGGCGCCTGGATCGGCGGCCTGGCGCTGGCCGCGGGCTTCGGCGTGACGTCCCCCGCCCTGGCCGGTGCGGCACTGGCCGTACTCGGGCTGGGCGTCGCAGGGGCCGCGTACGCGGTCGACCGGCGCCGGGGGGCTGCGCGGGCCGGACGCGAGCGCGTGGTGGCGGGGCATGTTCCGCAGCAGACCGAGACCGTCCGGTACTGAGCTCCGCTCCTGCCGTCGAGGGGAGCCCGGTGATCACCGGGCGCACCTCGGCTCTGTGCGCTGCCGGCCGACGTGCGCGCCGCCGGCCGGCGTATGCGCTGTCGGCCGATGCGCGCTGTCGGCGGTCTGTAGGCCGTGTCGGTGATCTGTCGGTCGTTTGTCGGTGGCCTCTGAGACCGTCATCGGCATGACGCGAATCGACAAGAACCCCGACGGTGTGAGCACCGCCGTCTCGGTACGGGGGTTGGTCAAGCACTACGGCGAGACCAAGGCTCTGGACGGCGTGGACCTGGATGTGCGCGAGGGCACCGTCATGGGCGTGCTCGGACCGAACGGCGCCGGGAAGACGACCCTCGTACGGATCCTGTCCACCCTGCTGGCACCGGACTCCGGACAGGCCACCGTCGCCGGCTACGACGTGGTGCGCCAGCCCCGGCAGCTGCGCCGGGTGATCGGCCTCACCGGGCAGTACGCTTCCGTGGACGAGAAGCTCCCCGGGTGGGAGAACCTCTACCTCATCGGCCGGCTGCTCGATCTGCCCCGCAAGGACGCCCGCACCCGTGCCGACGAGCTGCTGGAGCGGTTCTCGCTGACCGAGGCCGCCAAGCGGCCCGCGGCGACCTACTCCGGCGGCATGCGGCGCCGGCTCGACCTGGCCGCCTCCATGATCGGCCGGCCCAGCGTGCTCTTTCTCGACGAGCCGACCACCGGTCTCGACCCGCGGACTCGCAACGAGGTGTGGGACGAGGTCAAGGCCATGGTCGGGGACGGCGTGACCGTGCTGCTGACCACCCAGTACATGGAGGAGGCCGAACAGCTCGCCTCCGAGCTGACCGTCGTCGACCGCGGCAAGGTCATCGCGGGCGGCGGCATCGAGGAGCTCAAGGCCAAGGTGGGCGGGCGCACCCTGCGGGTCCGGCCGGCCGACCTCCTTCAGCTGCGGCCCCTCGCCGGTTACCTGGACGAGCTCGGCATCACCGGGCTCGCCACCACCACCGTCGACGACGAGACCGGCACCCTGCTCGTCCCGATCCTCAGCGACGAGCAGCTCACCGCGATCGTCGGCGCCATCACCGCGCGCGGCGTCACGCTCGCCTCCATCACCACCGAACTGCCCAGCCTGGACGAGGTGTTCCTGTCCCTCACCGGCCACCGTGCCAGTGCCCCGCAGGACACCGTGCCCACCGACGACCGCGAGGAGGTCGCCGTATGAGCGCCGCGACAACCGTGGACACCCATGACGCCCGGATCCCGTTGCGCGGGCATCTGCGGCACACCGGCGCCCTGGTCCGCCGCAATCTGCTGTGGATCCGGCAGGACCCGGAGTCGATGGCCGACGCACTGCTGATGCCGGTCATCTTCACCCTGCTGTTCGTGTTCGTCTTCGGCGGCTCGATCGGGCAGGCGCTGGGGGGCGGGCAGGACCAGTATGTGCAGTACGTGATCCCCGGCATGATCGCGATGATGAGCATGACGCTGTCCCAGGGCGTCGGCACCGGGTTCAGCCAGGACTTCAACTCCGGTGTCATGGACCGCTTCCGGTCCCTGCCGATCGGGCGTGGCTCGGTGCTCTTCGCGAAGATCTCCGTGGAGCTGCTGCGGATGCTGTTCGCCACCGCCGTGCTGATGGTCGTCGCCGTCCTGGTCGGGTTCGACATCACCAACTGGCCGGGGCTGTTCGCGACCGTCGCCCTGTCCACCGCGTTCGCCTCGTCGATCATGTGGGTGTTCCTCACCCTCGGCGTCATCATGAAGAGCGCGCAGTCCGTGCAGGCGATGGGCTTCCTGGTGCTGTTCCCGCTCCAGTTCGGCTCGTCGATCTTCGCGCCGACGACGTCGATGCCGGGCTGGCTCCAGGCGTTCACCGACTACAACCCGCTGTCCACGCTGGCCGACGCCGCGCGCGGACTGATGGTGGGCGGGCCGGTCGCGCACGACCTGTGGGTGACGCTCGGCTGGTCGGTGGCCATCACGGCGGTGATGGCTCCGGTCGCGATCCACAAGTTCCGCACCAAGAGCTGACGTACGGCACCACCTCGCGCCGGTGCGCGTCAGATCAGGGCGGCGGCCTCCCGGGAGGAGAGGCCGCCGCCCTCCGCGTACGCCGCCTCGTACTCCGCGTCACCGAGCAGCTCGCGCGTGCGCTCCACCGCCCGCTCGTAGACCTCGCGTTCCTGGAGAGAGGCGACATGCGGCCGCGGCAGCAGCGCGTCGGCGGCGCCCAGACAGCGCGCGGCGTCCCGGGCCCGGCAGCCGCCGTCGACCCGGGCGAGGGCGAACGCGGCGCTGATGAGGTACAGGGAGCGCAGCTGCGGGGCGATGGCCTCGGCCAGCGGGTCCTCGGCCCGGTCCAGGGCCCGTCTGCTGGTCTCCAGGGACTTCTGGTAATGGCCCTCCGCCGCGTCCAGCCAGGCCTCCGTGCCGAGGATGAAGGCGTCGAAGATGACGAAGTGGGCGATTTTGAACTGCTCGCGCAGCAGCCGGACGTGTTCACGTGCCTCCGGGATCCGGCCGGTCATGCTGAGCCGGCCCGCGAGGATGAGCCGGGCCATGGGCATCGCGTGCTCGATCGGGGCGTCCTCCCGGTCGAGCACCTCGCGCACCAGGCGCTCGCCGCGCTCCCCCTCGCCCGCCTCGATCAGCGCGGCGCCGAGCCGTGCGGCGAGCACGGCCGTCTGGGCGTGGGCGCCCAGGCGTTCGGCGTGCTCGATACCGGCCTGGTAGTCGGCGGCGGCCAGCAGATAGTGGCCCCGGCGCTCATGGGCCTCGGCACGCGCGGCGTACGCCTCGGCGGTGCCCCACAGGTCGCCGAGGCGCTGGTAGATCGCCAGCGACTCGTCCGCGTCGCGGATGGCGTCACCGGCCCACTCGGGGCGGTTGGCCAGCAGGTTGGCGCGCATGTGGAGATTGGCGGCCAGGTCCCACTCGAATCCGGGCGCCCGGCGGCAGGTGTCGATGGCGGCGTCGATGATGGTCCGCACCCGCCCCATGTCACCGGTCAGCATGACGGCGAAGAACCACAGGGAGCCCGGGCTGCGGCAGGCCTGCGGGAGACCGGGCTCGTAGGTCTCGGCCATGACCCGCAGCTTGGCCTGCGCCGCGGGTGTCTGCCAGTGCTCCAACTCGGTGTCCATACAGGCGAGATGGATGAGGTGCACGCCGCGCCGGGCCTCCTCGAGGACCGGGCCGGTCCAGGGCGGCGGGGTGTCCGTGCAGCGCTCCCACAGCGGGCCGGCCCGGCGGGCGGGCTCGGCGAACGGGTCGGGGCCCAGGGACTGGACCTCGCGGGACCAGTTGCGGGCGACGGTCCGCAGGTCACGCAGCAGCCAGTACCAGCCCATCGACAGCACCAGGCACAGTGCCTCCTGCTCCTCGCGCGCCGCGACGGCGCGGTGCAGTGCCGCCCGCAGATTCTCGCTCTCCCGCTCGAACAGCCGGACGGCGGCGAGCTGCCCGGCACCGCGCAGCAACGGCTCGCTGGTGCGGGCGAGTTCGCGGTAGTACGTCAGATGCGCGCGCTCGGCCTCCGCCCGCTGACCGGCCTCGTCGAGCCGCTCGGCGGCGTACTCGGCGACGGTCTCCAGGAGCCGGTAGCGCATGCCGCCGTCCGGCTCCTCGTCCGGCAGCGGGGTGGCGACGACGAGGGTCTTGTCGACGAGCGAGCCGAGCGACTCCAGGGCGGCGGGTCCGCAGACCGCCTCGGCGGCGGCGAGGTCGCAGCCGCCGGAGAACACCGACAGCCGCCGCAGCACGTCGCGTTCGTCCTCGTCCAGCAGTTCCCAGGACCAGTCGACGACCGCCCGCAGGGTCTGCTGGCGGGGCAGGACGGTACGACTGCCCGAGGTGAGCAGGCGGAAGCGGTCGTCGAGCCGGTCGGCGATCTGACGCGGGGTCAGCATGCGCAGCCGGGCGGCGGCCAGTTCGATGGCCAGCGGCAGACCGTCCAGGCGCCGGCAGATCTCGGCGCACGCGGCGGCGGTCCCCTCGTCGGCCTCGGTCCGGAAGCCGGGCCGGGCCGCGGCTCCCCGGTCGGCGAGCAGCCGCAGCGCGACCGGCTCGGGCAGCGGGTCGACGGGCCGCAGCAACTCCCCCGGTACGCCGAGGGGTTCCCGGCTGGTGGCGAGCACCGTCAGCTGGGGGCAGCGCTCCAGCAGCGCCGCGACGAGACGGGCGGCGGCCTCGACGACGTGCTCGCAGTTGTCGAGGATCAGCAGCATGCGGCGCCTGCCGCAGTGCTCGGCGAGCCGCTCGACGGGGTCGTCGTGCCGGTCGGAGCCGGCCCGCATGGCCTCGGCCCCGGCGCCGTACAGCACGGTCTCGCGGGCGCCGAGGGCGGTGAGCACGGCCTCCGGTACGGCCTGCGGGTCGTCGACCGGCGCGAGCTCCGCCAGCCACACCCCGTCCGGGGCGGCGTCCAGCAGGCCCTCGCCGACCTCCTGCGACAGCCGGGTCTTCCCCGCGCCGCCGGGGCCGAGCAGGGTGACGAGCCGCGCGGTGCGCAGGTCACCGCGGATGGCCTCGATGTCGGCTTCACGGCCGACGAAGGAGGTGAGCCGGGCGCGGAGATTGCCGGCCCGGCCCCTGCCCGGCGCGCCTGAAGTCCCCGCACCACCTGGGGCCTCGGCACGACGGGCCCGGGCGTCGGTCTCGCCGCGCGAGCGGGCGTCGTGGCGGTCGCGGGCGTCGCGGCCGTCGCGGGCGTCGTGGGCATCGCGGCCGTCGCGGGCGTCGTGGGCATCGCGGCCGTCGCGGGCGGTACGGGCGTCGCGGCCGTCGCGGGCGGTACGGCCGTCGTCGGCGGTACGGCCGTCGTCGGCGGTACGGCCGTCGTCGGCGGTACTCGGCGCGCGAGGGGCGGAGCGGACCCCGTCCCGCGGGCGCGGACCGGCCCCTGTGCCGTGCGGGGCCTGTTCCGGCTGGAGCAACTCCCGCTGGAGCTCCCGCAGTTCCGGCCCCGGGTCGGAGCCGAGCCGGTCCGCCAGCAGGCGGCGTACGTCCTCGTAGGCGGCCAGGGCAGCCGCCGTGCGGCCCGCGTCGCGCAGGGCGCGCAGCCGTAGGGCCTGGAGGGGTTCGTCCAGGGGATGCATGTCGCACAGGGCGGTCAGTTCGGGCAGGGACTGTCCGGCGTGGCCGAGCGCGAGGGCCGCGGTGTGGCGGGCCCGCAGCGCGTCGAGGCGCCGGGTCTCCTGACGGGCCGCCTCGGCGGTGCGGTCGGGGAGGTCGGCGAGGGCGGGACCCCGCCACAGCGCGAGGGCGTCGTCGAGGACGCCGGCCGCCTTGGCGGGGTCGCCGTCGGCCAGCGCGCGGGTGCCCTCGCCGACGAGGCGTTCGAAGCGGTACAGGTCGATGTCGTCGGGCGTGGCGGTGAGCCGGTAGCCGCCGTCCACGGAGGCCACGGCGTCCGCGCCGAGCGCCCGCCGCAACCGTCCGACCAGCGCCTGGAGCGCCCCCGGAGCGTCAGCCGGCGGCTCCGCCTCCCAGACCTCGGCGACCAGCGCGCTCGCCGGCACGGTCCGGCCGCCTCGCAGCGCCAGCACGGTCAGGAGGGCACGCAGACGAGCCCCGCCGACCGGAACGGGGCTGCCGTCGGGGCGGATTGCCTGGGTGGTGCCGAGGATGCGGTAGCGCACGGGGTCCATTGTCTCTGGTGGATTCGGGCATGGTCACGGCATTGCGGTGGTGCTGAGTGTCTCCAGCGGTTCCGCGAGGGCGGCGGGCACCAGCCCGGTCGTCTCGGCGCCCGCCGTGGTGCGGTCCTGCGGGATACCCCGATCGCGCACCGCGTACGACAGCCAGGAGTCGGTGTCCGGCACCTCCAGGGCGACGATCTCGCCCACCTCGTCGCCGGAGAACCACTTGGGGCGGTCCCGGGCCGATCGCAGCGACCGTGGTCCGGGGACCGGGGACCGGCTCCCGGGTGCACGAGCCGGGCGGTGTCTCGGTTAAGCCTCGGGTCAGGATAGGGATCGCCCGGACCCGGCCCCGGGTCTCGGGCAGGCCGGGGCCGCCATGGGTGTGGACGGTGGGCAGGCCGACCGGACGGATCCGCTCGCCCGCCCGTACGTCACCGGCCTCCTGCGCGGCGAGGACGCCGACCGGGTCGCCGTGCGGGGCGACCGTGAGGCCGGTGCCGCCCTCCACGACCCGTGTCGCGCCGTCCTCGCCCGGCAGCTCCCGCACCGGCCCGCTGATCTTGGTGAGCTGGTCGTGCCGGCCGCCGCCCAGCACGTCGTCGGCGTCATCGAGCAGCAGCGGCCGGCTCACCTCGTCCCCCGGTGAGAACGGCGTACCGCAGCACTCCATCCGCCAGTCCGCGTGGAACACGTGCCATAACCACATGCCCCCACCTTCTCCGGAACCCCCGGCCCACCGCGAGACGTTTTCCCGTTGCGCCCGGTACGGTCGGGCAGGCCCAGTCCCGTCCCACAGGAGCCCCTTCCTCATGACCACCGCCCTCACCCGCCGCAGCGACCGGCGGATCAGCCCCGTCTTCCTGGGCATCCTTGCCGTCACGGCGGTGACGGGCTGGGCCACCTGGACCGGGTTCGCCGAGCAGCCCGGCCTCGCCGTGTTCCTGTTCGTGACCGCGGCCTGGATCGTCTCCCTGTGCCTGCACGAGTACGCGCACGCGCGTACGGCGCTGCACAGCGGGGACATCTCGGTCGGCGCGAAGGGCTATCTCACGCTGAACCCGCTGAAGTACACGCACGCGCTGCTGAGCATCGTGCTCCCCGTCGTCTTCGTGATCATGGGCGGCATCGGTCTGCCCGGTGGTGCCGTGTTCATCGAGCGCGGCCGGATCCGGGGGCGCTGGCGGCACAGTCTGATCTCGGCGGCCGGGCCGCTGACGAACGTGCTCTTCGCCGTCGTGTGCACGGCGCCGTTCTGGCTGGACGCGCTGGACGGCGTCCCCGCGGACTTCCGGTTCGCGCTCGCCTTTCTCGCGCTGCTCCAGGTCACCGCCGCCATCCTGAACTTCCTGCCGGTGCCGGGCCTGGACGGCTACGGCGTGCTCGAGCCGTGGCTGTCGCGGAGCGTCCGGCGCCAGGTCGAGCCGTTCGCCCCGTTCGGCCTGCTGTTCGTGTTCGCGCTGCTGTGGGTGCCGGCGGTCAACACGGCGTTCTTCGATGTGATCGACGCGGCCCTGCGCGGCCTCGGCATCAGCGACCTGGAGACCTACTGCGGCTACGACCTGTTCCGCTTCTGGCGGGAGGGCGACCCGCGCTGCTCGATGACCGCGTGAGGGAGGCCGCCCGCGCCCAGGATCAGCTCGGGACGGAGTCCCGCCGGGCGTCCCTGGCGCGCTTGACGTAGTACCACGCCATGTTCGACGACAGCCCGGCCAGCAGCACCCACACGATCCCCAGCCAGCTGCCCTGCGTGAAGGCGATCACGGCCGCGGCCACGGCAAGCACGAAGACGATCAGGGCATAGACACCAAGGCGGGGCATTTCACTCGGCTCCTTCGGGGGACACTGCTACGCCGACCAGTGTCCCCCATCGCCTCATACGTCCGTGACGCGGAGCCCGGCGTGGGCCTTGTAGCGGCGGTTCACCGAGATCAGGTTGGCGACCAGCGACTCCACCTGGTGGGCATTGCGCAGCCGCCCCGCGAAGATGCCGCGCATCCCGGGGATCCGGCCGGCCAGCGCCTGGACGATCTCCACGTCCGCCCGCTCCTCGCCGAGGACCATCACATCGGTGTCGATCTCGTCGATCTCCGGGTCCTGGAGCAGTACGGCCGACAGATGGTGGAAGGCGGCCGTCACCCGGGAGTCCGGCAGCAGGGCGGCGGCCTGCTCGGCGGCGCTGCCCTCCGCCGGCTTCAGCGCGTAGGCGCCCTTCTTGTCGAAGCCGAGCGGGTTGACGCAGTCGACGACCAGCTTGCCGGTGAGCTCCTCGCGCAGCGATTCGAGCGTCTTGCCGTGGCCCTCCCATGGCACGGCGACGATCACGATGTCGCTGCGCCGCGCGCACTCGGCGTTGTCGGCGCCCTCGACGCCGTGCCCGAGCTCCTCGGCGGCGGCCTCGGCGCGGTCGGCGGCGCGCGAGCCGATGATCACCTTCTGGCCCGCCTTGGCGAGCCGGTGGGCCAGGCCCTTGCCCTGCGGCCCGGTCCCGCCGAGCACGCCGACGACCAGCCCGGAGACGTCGGGCAGGTCCCAGGGGTCCTTCGCGGGCGCCTTCGCGGGGGTCCCGGCGGGCTGCTGTGCACTGTCGGTAGAGGTCATGGGCCCGACTTTACTGAGGCTCGTTCCGCGCCCGCCGGGCCGGGCGACCGCTCAGGTGAGCCGGGCCACGGGCACCCGCCGGAAGGTGATGGTCTCGTAGGGGCCGAAGTCGCCGGTCTCGTAAAGGAGTCCGACGGTTCCGGAGTCGATCCGTACGAGGTCCGAGTACGCGGCCGGCAGCCCGTCCACGGTGTACGCGGGCCGCCAGGTGGTGCCGCCGTCGGTGGAGGCGCGGATGGTCATCAGGGCGCGGGCGGCGGGGTCGGCGGGGCCGGAGAAGAGCAGGACGTCGGGGTCGCGCAGCTGCAGGACGCTGCCCTGGCAGACGGGGGCGGACAGGCCGGCCTGCGGGCGGAAGGGTTTGATCAGGGTGTCGCCGCCGTCGGCCGAGTGGGCGTCGGCGCGGTTGCCGGGGCTGACCGAGTCGTTGCGGGTGTTGAAGTAGACGCGGCCGTCGGGGAGTTCGGCGGCGGTGGTCTCGTTGGCGTTGATGTAGCCGTCGGTGTTGTCGTCGACGTAGCCGATGCGCCAGGTGGCGCCGCGGTCGTCGCTGAGCAGACAGTGGCCGCCGTTGTAGCGGGGCTCGGTGCCGGTGTCCGCGCCGATGGGCGGGATCGTGTGGTTGGCGGGGACGACGACGCGGCCGGTGCTCAGCTGGATCGCGTGGCCGGGCGTGGTGGCGTACCACCGCCAACCTGGCTTCTTCACCTGTGGGGTGATCTCCTTCGAACTCGACCAGCTGAGGCCGTCGTCGTCGCTGTGGCGCACCCAGACGCGGCGGCCGTCGGCGGCCGTGACCCGGCCGCGGCGGATCGCGTCCTCGGTGGCGGCGGCATGGTTGCGGATGTAGACGAGCAGGACGCGGCCGGTGTCGAGAACGACGGGGGCGGGGTTGCCCGCGAGGTGCCAGTTGTTGTCGGCGGCCCGCTGGAGAGGGCCCCAGGTCCGGCCGCCGTCCACCGACCGCTTCAGCACGATGTCGATGTGCCCGTGGTCGGCGGCGGACTCCACCCGGCCCTCGCAGAACGCGAGCACCGTGCCCGGGCGGCCGACGACGACGGCCGGGATACGGAAGGAGGCGTACCCCTCTTCGCCCGCGCGGAAGACAACGCTGGTCTCGGTCATGGTGGGGACTCCTCAACATCGCCGCCGGGCCCTCCGCTTCCCCATCCCGTTCCCCATCCCGGGCGAATTCGGGGTGAACTCAGGGTCACGAGTGCCCGGTTGCGGCAGGATGCGGGCCCATGGACGCCGTACGGGTCGCGTTGCTGCGTGAAGTGCTCGCCGGGACCGAGTGGCTGGGGGCCACCCGTCGCTTCGCGGGGGCGCTGCGGACCTCGGCGGTGTCGCACGGCGGCGGGCTGCTGCTGGTCGGCACGCCGGAGTACGAGCCCTGGCATCTGGCGGCCCATCTGGTGGACGAGGCCGCGTGGTCGGGCACGCCGGAGCTGGTGCCGACCCTCGTACGCCATGACCCGCGCGCCTCCGATCCGGCGCATCTGGCGGTCGGCCTCGGGCGGCTGACGGCGGCGCGGCGCGGCGAGACCCTGCTGGTGGTGTCACCGGGGGAGGCGGGGGCCCCGCTCCTGGAGCGGGTGCACGACGTGCGGCGGGCCGGGGCGACGGTGCTGGCGCTCGGGGCCGCGGACGGTGAGCTGACCACCATGGCGCACGAGACGCTTGTCGTGCCGGCGGCCTCGGAGCTGGACCTGGACACCGTGCAGCACCTGGTGAGCGCGGCGGCCGGGGAGAACGCACTGCCGTCGCCGAGGGGCCGCCGTCGCTTCCGGGACCGTCTGGCACGGCTCGCGGAGTCCCTGACCGCACCGCCGCCCGCCCGCTGGTGACCGGCGGCCGGCCGCCGGAAAAACGCTTGCCCCGGGCACCGACCCGCCCGGAGCATGGCCCCTCGTGACCGACGACTCCCCCACCGCACCGCCCGGCTCCGACGGATCCTCCCTGGCCTCCCGGCTCCGTGCCGTACTCCCCGACCTGGCCCCCTGGCGGGCCTCCGCCGACTTCCGGAGGTTGTGGTGGGCGGGGCTGATCTCGACCTTCGGCAGCTTTCTGACCTTCGTCGCGCTGCCCGTGCAGATCAAGGAGCTCACCGGGTCCGCGGCGGCGGTGGGGGCGATCGGGGCGGTGCAGCTGGTGCCGCTGATCGTGTTCGGGCTGTACGGGGGCGCGCTCGCCGACGCCCTCGACAAGCGGAAGCTGATCCTGTGGACGGAGGTGGGACAGGCCGTGCTGAGTGCGGCGCTGCTGGTCAACGCGCTGCTGGCGGACCCCGCCGTCTGGCTGCTGTACGTCGTCGCCGCGCTGTCCTCCGCCCTGGTCTCGGTGCAGCGGCCCGCCCTCGACTCCCTGTGGCCCCGGATCGTGGCGCACCAGCACCTGCCCGCCGCCGCCTCGCTGAACGCGCTGCGCTGGCAGGCGGGCGCTGTCGCGGGCCCGGCCCTGGCCGGTGTGGTCGTCGCGTACGCCGGGCTCGGCTGGGCGTACGGCGCGGATCTGGTGACCTTCGTCGCCTCCGTCGCGCTCGCGCTCGGCATCGCCTCCTCCCCCGCGTCCCACGTCGCCGCGAAACCGTCCCTCAAGGCCATCGCCGAGGGCGCCCGCTACGCATGGAGCCGCAAGGAGCTCCTCGGCACGTACATCATCGACATCGCGGCGATGCTCTTCGCGATGCCGCTCGCCGTACTGCCCTTCCTCGCGGACGAGTTGGACGCCCCCTGGGCGCTCGGCCTGATGTATGCGGCCATGCCGGCCGGGGCGATGCTGGTGAGCCTGACCAGCGGCTGGACCTCGCGGGTGCACCGGCACGGGCGGATGGTCGTCCTCGCGGCCGTGCTGTGGGGCACGGCGATCGCGGCTGCCGGAGTCGCCGGCAACGTCTGGCTGGTGCTGCTCTTCCTGCTGCTCGGCGGGGCGGCCGACATGGTCAGCGGCGTCTTCCGCGGGGTGATGTGGAACCAGACGATCCCGGACGAGCTGCGCGGCCGGCTCGCCGGGATCGAGCTGCTGTCGTACTCGGCGGGCCCGCAGCTCGGCCAGACCTATGTGGGCGGCGTCGCCGCCTGGCAAGGGGTGCGGACGGCCGTCTGGTCGGGCGGGGTGCTGTGTGTGGGCGCGGTGGGGCTGCTGGCGCTGTGCCTGCCGAAGCTGATGTCGTACGACGCCCGCACGAACGAGCACGCGGTACGGCTGCGGGCGCAGCGGGCGGCGGCGACGGCATCGGCATCGGCATCGGCATCGGCGGCAACCGCACCGGCACCGATGCCCGCGCCCGCGGAAAGCTGATCAGAGCGCTGATCACAGAGCGCCGATCACAGTGAGCTGATCGCGGAGAGCGGCCGTCGGCGCGCCCGCCGAGGTCGATCAGTCGTCTTCCGCCCGGCCCGCCGGGGCGTCGTGCCACTTGGGGTCGTTCTCCCACTCGAGGTTGCGCTCCCGGGCGAGGTCCATCGCGTGCTGGGCCTCCTCGCGGCTCGTGTAGGGCCCGAAGCGATCCTTGGCCGGGCATTCCGGCCCTTCCTCGACCTTCTTGTGGACCAGGCAGTAGTACCACTCGCCCGGCTTGCCGACCGTGCGTTTCTTGAACAAGGCCATGAGCGGCTCCTCTCGCCACCGACATGTTCCCCCATGGTCGCTGGTTAGACTCGCTGGCATGTCTGGCCAGTCACTGCTCGTACCAGGGGAGCTGTCCCCCACCCGTTCCGTACCCGGCAACATCCGCCGTCCCGAGTACGTCGGCAGGCCCGCGCCTACGCCGTACACGGGGCCGGAGGTGCAGACCCCGGAGACCGTCGAGGCGATGCGGGTCGCCGGGCGTATCGCCGCGCGGGCGATGGCCGAGGCGGCGAAGCTGATCGCGCCGGGCGTCACGACGGACGAGCTGGACAAGGTGGCGCACGAGTACATGTGCGACCACGGCGCCTACCCGTCGACGCTCGGCTACCGCGGTTTCCCCAAGTCCCTGTGCACCAGCGTCAACGAGGTGATCTGCCACGGCATCCCGGACTCCACGGTGCTGCGCGACGGCGACATCGTCAATCTCGATGTCACGGCGTACATCGGCGGGGTGCACGGCGACAACAACGCGACCTATCTCGTCGGTGACGTGGACGAGGAGAGCCGTCTGCTCGTCGAGCGCACCCGCGAGTCCCTCAACCGCGCGATCAAGGCGGTCAAGCCGGGCCGCCAGATCAACATCATCGGCCGCGTCATCGAGTCGTACGCCAAGCGCTTCGGCTACGGGGTGGTGCGGGACTTCACCGGCCACGGGATCAACTCGTCGTTCCACTCGGGCCTGATCATCCCGCACTACGACAGCCCGCACGCGACGACGGTCATCCAGCCGGGCATGACCTTCACGATCGAGCCGATGCTGACGCTCGGGACGCACGAGTACGACATGTGGGACGACGGCTGGACGGTCGTCACGAAGGACCGCAGGCGCACCGCGCAGTTCGAGCACACGCTGGTGGTGACGGAGACGGGCGCGGAGATTCTGACGCTGCCCTGAACCGGCCGGTACTTCCTTGAACCCGTCCTCTGCGGAGGGCGGGTTTTCTCTGTACCCTTTTACCGACACAGCGTCGGCAAACCTATTGACTTAGGTAAGCCTAACCTCAGAAAATACTGCCATGGACTCCTTCTCGACAGTCATCCGCACCGCGTCCCACGAGCAGCATGTGGAAGCGGAGACCTCGACGTTCATGAGCGACCTGCTCGGCGGCAGGCTGGGCGTGGATGCCTACGCCCGCTACACCGAGCAGCTGTGGTTCGTGTACGAGGCGCTGGAGAGCGGCGCCGGACGGCTGGCGTCCGACCCGGTGGCCGGCCCCTTCGTCCAGCCTGAGCTGTTCCGGCTGGCCTCGCTGGAGCGGGACCTGGCGCATCTGCGGGGCCCGCGCTGGCGGGCGGGGCTGTCAGCCCTGCCGGCGACGCAGGAGTACGCGGACCGGGTGGCGCGGTGCGCCCGCGAGTGGCCGGCCGGCTACATCGCGCATCACTACACCCGCTACCTGGGCGACCTCTCCGGCGGCCAGATCATCCGCGACAAGGCGGAGCGGACGTGGGGCTTCGCCAAGAAGGGCGACGGGGTCCGGTTCTATGTCTTCGAGGAGATCTCCAACCCGGCCGCGTTCAAGCGGGGTTATCGCGAGCTGCTGGACGCGGTGCGGGTGGACGACCTGGAGAAGCAGCGGGTCGTGGCCGAGTGCAAGAGGGCGTTCGCGCTGAACACCGCCGTCTTCCGGGCGCTGGGCGAGGAGTTTCCGCTGAGCGCCTGAGACCGGGTGCCGGGTGCCGGGTGCCGAGGGCGTGGGGGCGCGGACGGGGCGGGGCGCTCAGCGCTCCAGGACGACGCGGCCGCCGATCTCCACCCAGCCGCCGGGCTGCGGTGCCGTGAGGATCTGCGAGCCGGCTCCCTGTGTGATGTTCAGGGCACGGCCCAGGCGGTCGGTGAGCAGCAGGGCCGCCGCGCCGGTCGCCTCGTCCTCGTCGATGCCGTCGCCGCGACCCGGAAAGCCGCGGGCCCGCACGCGTCCGGCCGCCTCGTCCTCCCAGGCCCAGGCGTACAAGCTCCCCATGACCTCGTCCGGGGCGGCGGCCCCCGTCTCGCTTCGCTCACCCGGGGGCGGCACGTCCAGCGCGTCGACCTCGGCGGCCGTCCTGTACTGCCGCAGGGTGTGCGGCGGAGCCCACTGCGCACGCGCCTCGATCCAGGTGAACTCCCCGTCCAGCCGCGCGCCCACCACCCCGGCCGGCGTGACCAGTTCGGGCACGTCCAGCAGCCAGGCCGCACCGACGCAGGGGTGACCGGCGAAGGGCAGGCGCAGGGTCGGCGTGTAGATGTCGATGACACCGCGCTCCGGGTCGTCGACGAACACGGTCTCGCTGAACCCGAGCTTCCCGGCGAGCTCCTGCCGCTCGCTTTGCTCCGGCAGCACCGATCCGTCGCGGACGACGCCGAGTTCGTTGCCGTATCCGCCCCTGGGTCCGCAGAAGACGCGCAGGACGTCGTAGTCAGTCACCACTGCATTGAAACATCGCACGGGCCGCGAGGTCGTCCCAGGCGCAGGCACCACCCGGAAGGGGCCAGGTGCGGGTGGGTGCCTCGTCGTACGGCAGCCCGGCGATCGCGTCAGCCCAGCCCCGTTCCAGGGCGGCCCGTTGATGCGTGAGGTCCGGTTGGGGCGCGCGGTCGGCCAGTCACTCCATGCGCTGCTCGTGTGCGCCGGTCAGTGCGTCGGCCTCGCGCCGCCAGTGCTCCTCGTCGCCCACCCGCGCCAGCTCCACGCACTCCGGCACGGCCCCTTCCGCCAGGGCCGCGACGGCCCGGTCGTGGCCGTCGAGGATCAGCCAGCCGTCGAGGAACGTGACCCACCACAGCAGTACGGGTGCCGCCGTGCCGTCCCGCACCCGCTTGCGGTGGGCCTTGACCCGAGGGGCGTCGGACGGGGAGAGGCGGCGCAGGGGCAGCACACCGTGCCAGCCGCCCCCGCAGTACAGCTCCAGGCTGCCGCCCGGCCAGCCGTCGACGAAGTCCTGCGTCCAGATGCCCGGCGCGAAGACGGAGCGCCGGGTCAGACGCCAGCGGCCCTCGTGCAGTGGGCCGTCGGCCGCCTCCTCGAGGAGCCGCGCGTACCGGTGCGTCCAGTCGGTCCGCCCGCGCGTCTCCGCGCAGCGCACGGGTGGCAGGGGCGAGCGGTAGTCGTCGAGACGGTGCAGGGCGAGGTCGCGACAGCAGCCGTCGCCCTCCGCGCGCCCCAGCAGCACGGGCCGCTCCCCCTGTCGCAGCAGCAGCCGGCCGCCTTCCGCCGTCTCGAACCGCAATGCCGACGGGCCGGAGCGGCTTCGTACGTTCAGTACCAGCCGCCCCGGCCCGAGGAGTTCCCTGTGCCCCTTGTTCATGGGACCAGTTTCATGGGGACGGGTTCACGGGGACAGGTT
The DNA here is from genome assembly GCF_043673425.1 of Streptomyces sp. M41. Taxonomy (NCBI): domain Bacteria; kingdom Bacillati; phylum Actinomycetota; class Actinomycetes; order Kitasatosporales; family Streptomycetaceae; genus Streptomyces; species Streptomyces sp. M41. Next base: position 147,471 of record NZ_JBIMKE010000021.1, read on the forward strand.
CACGGGGACAGGTGCATGGGGGCAGATGCATGGGGACAGGCTTACGCCTGTGTGCGGCGCCTTCGCATCGCGAACACCACGCCCGCGCCCGCGGCGGCCGTCACCGCGGCGGCCGTCCCCAGCGCGGCGACCGGCACAGCGGAGCCGGTGCTGGCCAGGCCGCCCGTCACGCCACCGGTCGTCGAGCCCGCCCCGCCCGTGACACCGCCCGTGACGCCGCCGGTCGAACCGCCCGCCGACCCGCCGGAACCGCCGGCCGAGCCGCCCGAGGAGCCGGAGCCGTCGCCGCCCGGCAGTTGAGCGTCCGCGGTCAGCGCGACGGACAGGTCCACCGGGTCGAGTGCCGTGCCGGCGGTGTAGAAGCCGCCGAACGCCTTCGCGCCGGAATCGGTGAGGGTGGCCTCGATGTCGTTCAGGGTGATGACGTCGTCCGTCGCCGTCAGGCCCGACTTCGCCGCCTCGAGGTCGGCCAGGACCACGTCCTCGCTCTTCTCGCCCAGGCTGGTCACGTCGGCCGTCAGCTCGCCGGTGCCGCCGTCGAGGGTCGGCCTGAGGTCGGACAGGGTGAGGTCGAGGCCGTACTCGCCGTTCTCCTTGTGGCCCTTGAAGTTGACCGCGCCCCGGAAGGCGGCGGAGAGCTCGCCGGCATCCGTGTCATAGGTGCCGGTCGCGTCGACGAAGGTGAAGGCCCCGTTGCCGGAGGACTGGCCGGCGCCGCCGGACGCGGTGATCGTGCCCTTGGCGACAGCACCCACGACATACGAACGGAACGACTCCTTCACGCCCCAGCCCAGGGTGCCGTCGGCGATGTCCCCCGCGGCCGGAGCGGCGGAGGTGGACGGGGTCGTGCCCCCGGACGGCGAGGACGACGGGGACGGGTTCTGCGAAGCCGACGCGGAGGCGGACGTGGAGGCGGAAGCGGACGCGGAGGCCGACTGCGAGGCGGACGCCGACGGCGACTGGCTGCCGGGCGACGACGCCGACGCCGAAGCGGACGGGGAGGACGACGAACTCGGCGTGCCCGGCGATGTCTTCTGCACCACCGTCAGCGGATCCCCGGCCGCCCCCTCGTAGCTCGCGCTGCCGAAGACCTCCGCCGCCTCCTTGGTCAGCTTGGTCTCCATGTCCTTCATGGCACGGGTGACCGTCACATCGGCCAGGGGCACGTCCTGTGCCGTGGTGCCGTTCCGGGTCACGTCGGCGGTGATCTCCGCGTCGGCGCCCAGGGCGCCGGCGGTGGCCACGGCGGCGGCGAGCACGAGGGGTCTTCTGCGGGCGATGCTGGGGGACATTGCGGTTCTCCTGATGGTGGTGGTCAGTCTTCCCGGGGGGCGTCGGCCGTCGCGCGGGCGCCGCGGCGCCGGCGGAGGACGACCGCCCAGAAGGTGGCCGCAAGCAGCAGGGCGACGGCCACGAGGACGAGGGGCAGGGCGGGGACGCCGGCGTCGTCGGACGTGCTCGCGACGGGCTCGGGGTCGGCCTGCGGGGACGGTTTCTCCGGCGTCGCGCTCGGCGTCGGGGTGCTGCCCAGGTCGGGCAGGGCGGGCAGGGCGGCGTCCTTCGTCAGGGCGACGGCCAGGGACACCGGGTCCATCCGGGTGCCCGCCGGATACATTCCGCCGAACGCCTTGCGCCCGTCGGCGGTGAGCTTCGCGGGCGCCTCGGTGACCCGTACGAGGCCGTCCTTCGGCTTCAGCCCCTTCGCCGTGAAGGTGACCAACGGGACCTTCTCGCGGGTGAATCCGGGGCTCGCCACATCCGCGTACAGGGTTCCCCTGCCGTCCTCGACGGTGGCGCGGACGCCGTCGAGCCGCAGATCGAGCCCGTGCCCGCCGGTGAAGCGCACCGCGCCGTCGAAGTCGGCTTCGAGCTCGCCGTCCGCGAACGTCCCCTTCCCGCCGGGGAAGCGGAAGAGGGCGCCGCCGTCCTGGGCGGCGGACGACAGGGTCCACTCGCCCTCGGCGATGGCACCGGTGACGTACTCCCGGAAGGTGCGGCGCACCCCCCAGTCGACGGCGCCGTCGGTGAGCCTGCCGCGCGCGCCCGAAGTCTCCTTCTCAGCCGGTGACTTGGCGGCCTCGGACTCGGCCGACGGCGTGGGCTCGGCGGCGGTCGCCGCTGCCCGCACGTCCGCCGAGAGGCTCACCGGGTCGAGCGCGGTGCCGGCCGTGTAGTACCCGGCGAAGGACTTCGCTCCCTGTGCGGTGAGCGTGGCGGGCAGCCGGTTCAGGACGACCGCGCTGCCGCCGCCCCGCATGTCGATCCCGCCGAGGGAGAGGGAGGCGAAGGGCACCTGACGGGACGTCGTGACCGCCCCGGTGCCCTTCGCCTTGCTGGTGACGTCCACGTACAGGGTGCCGGTGGAGCCGGAGATGCGGACGGTGGGGCGGCTGATGGTGAGGTCGAGCTGGTGGGCGCCGCCCTGCGTCCGGTGGCCGACGAAGTGGACGCCGCCGGAGAAGGAGGCGCGGAAGGCGCCCGAGTCACCGTCGTAGGTCCCCGTCGCCGAGTGGAAGCGGAAGCTGCCGCTGCCCACGGTCGCGGCGCCGGCGGTCAGGGAGTAACTGCCCTTGGCGATGGGCCCGGTGACATAGCTCTGGAAGGAGGACTTGACGCCCCAGTCGAGCCGTCCGCCCCGCACGGTGCGGTCGGCGGCATGCGCGGCGGTCACCGGGAGCAGCGCTGCGAGAACGAGCGCGCAGACCATGGTGACCAGGGCGGCGCCGAACACCGCGGAGCAGGCGGGACTTTGCGGACACGACCTAGGCCCTGTCGTCAAATTCCCGCCTGCCGTGCGACGCCATGCACGCACTCTCGCCGCACCGGGCGCGGACCCACGTACAACCAGTACGAGGGTCCGCGCCCGGCACGCCGAGAGCACGCACCTGACGCCGCGCGGCCCGCCCTG